>NZ_JAUMXC010000057.1 GCF_030529325.1 Porphyromonas sp.
TTACCTCAAAGTTAAGGACTAATGGGGCTTACACACTTTTTTAGGACAGTATCCGTTTGACAAAGCGACACCCCGGAAAAAGCGTTCCATTCTCACAAATCTTATAGCATCAGAAAAGACTCCTAAAAAATAAGAGACCCCCTGAAAGCGTTCCTCGCACAAGCTTTCAGGGGGTATTTCATTTTTGTTATAGAGTCTGATCAGTCATTGATGACCTCTCTGTAAAGTCTGATGACCAAGAGCTGTTTGCCATTTTTGAAGTTGGCAAATCGCATGGGCGTCAAGTCGAAAGTCGTATTGGACTCTTTGTGGTGGTAGAAGAAGTGCCCAAACTGCTTGCGGATGAATACGATATTATTTTTGTCGAGGAGTTCTCTGAACTCCTTTGTCATCTTCCAGTCCCCATCGTACTCCCAATAAGCCAGACTTACATTGTCATAGTATCCATAGATCTCCGAAATTTGACCTGTAAAGGGATTGTCAGGCTTCAAGTCATAGAATTTGTAAGCTCTTGCGATGAGATCCGAACCATCATTCCGGTCTATTTCGTAGAACCAATATCTTGTCGGAGGTTTGGAAAGTATATCATTCTTGACACCTCCGTTTTGTGCCTCATATTCTATCACGTCAGCCTTATTTTTACCATGGATGTCCTCCTGATCATCAGCTGCATACTCCCAGATTGATCTTAGAGGAGGGATACCGTCCTTAAAAGTGGGATAATCCTGAGGTTGCTGTGGATCGTATTCTATATTGATGGAAGCCGCTCCCGACGACTCATACTTCACAAAAGCGTTGAAGTGATCTCGTTCGTTGACATATTCGGTTCGATCCGGTTTTGTTGCTGTTTTGACAAAGCCGTAAGAATATAAAAAGCGTTCGAAGTCCTCACCTTTGAAGAGCTCCCCTTTGCTTGTGGGGATGATGACACTGTAGTAGTTCGTGCTTGTCTCTGTTTTGAAGAAGTACGCGATATAGGGGAACTCACGGACTCCGGTATAGAAGTTATACTCGGTTTTATTGAATATTCCATTGGGGATTTTTACGAGTGTGTTCCCTTTTTCTGCTTCGTATCTCATCACCTCCCTCTGAGGTGCGACTTGTGCAAAGGGAGGGATGATCAGACTCAAAGTGCCCTCTTGCTTTACGGCGATAGATTTCACACCTTTTCCGGAGGAGATGAGCAAGGTACCTTCTCTGGCGTAGAGATCTTCGTTGGGAGCTATATTGAGGATGAAGTATCCGTCGCCTTCATGATGAGAGATGCTCATCCATGGGGCATCTTCGACCTTGAATATCATGTTGTCCGCATTGCTTTCATAGGCGACTTTTCTCATCGTGACATTGGGCCCGAGGACGATAGCATCCGCATCCGGCAGGATCACCTCTTCTGCTCCGGACTGTATGAGTTCGATCTTGGCTACGGTATTCCCGGAAGTTACTATGGCATAAGCCTTACGGTCAACTGCAATTTCATTTTTCTCCACCATGAAGACGAGCCTGTCACCCTCCTTTTTCATTTTGAACCAAGTCCCTTCCTGTGCAGAGAATGCCGACCACTGATGGGCATTGGTTCGGATGGTTACACTTTTTTCCGAACCTTCTTGAGGGAAGTTTATCGTTGTCTCGGAGATATCGAGAGTGGCGTCATTGAATACATTGTCTTCCGAACAAGAGACAATGAATAGTGCAAGGATAATCCCCAAAATATATTTCATTGTTGTCATTTGCATATTTTTTACTGTTACATGTTGAGTTGAGTTTTGTTAGAAAGATAGTGAAAGTGTTCCGGACACATTTGACAATGCAGATAAGGCTACGTGCTGATAGACCACTCCCAGTCTTATGAGGGACAGCTTGCCCGACAGACCTGCTGAGACTACCATAGGATACCCTTTCATGACACTGCAGCCCAAGCTGCCTTTAAGCATATCTTTGTAGTCCACTTCTCCGCCGACATATCCCCCAAAGCTCTTGGCTCTTATCGGTAGAAAGTTGTATCTGAAACCCGCCAACAAACTGCACTTATACTCTGCAGACAATTGCTTGCTCAGCTCTGCCCCCATATCCCATGATGCAGGGACGTTGATCTTTCGTCCACCCTTACCATACCTAAACTGTGGTCCGAAGTTGGTCAGGCGCGAGCCGATCATATACTCGACCTCATGGCTTTTGACGGATCCTTTCCCTCTGTAATACAATCCTACATTAAAGACGGCTGTTTGGGCCTTTTTGCCGATATAACTAAATACATAGGAACCGGATGTGTAGGCCGACAGGTGTCTGTTGAGTCTGAATGCGTAGCCCAGATCCAAGGTAGCTTCGTTCAGAGGTATGGATTTACCTTCTATCCCCTCATTATTTACACGAGGGACCTTGGGCCCTCGCCAGTGTCTTCCGCCCACAAATAGTGCATGTCTACCTAAGCGTATCCCTGCGGAGCCATTGAAGAAGTAAAGGTTATATCCGTTTATGTCCTTCCCGAAGACTCTTGTCCCCATAGAGACATCGACTCGAGTATGCTGAGTCAGCAATGAGGTCGGATTGGTGTAGATATATCCGCCATCGGCTTCTCCTATGGAAGCATTGCCCATGGAGGAGAGCCGAGTGTCTGTGGCGAGATGTAATATAGGCAAAGAGCCTTCCTGCTGCGCAGAGGCTATGATTGGAAACGATAATAGGGATAGAGCCCCCAGTACTATTCGAATAAGTTTCATAAGGTCCTCTCCAGTTATAGTTTCACAAAGTTTTTCTGATACACTCCTTTATCTGACGACACCTTCAGAGTATAAGATCCCGGAGTCAGTCGGGCGAGTCCCAGGATGATGTTGCTCTGCCCATTGATATCGTACTCCCTTTGGTAGACGACCCTTCCCATCATACTTATGACTTCAAACGAGGCTTTTGGTAGTTCAGGATTGACGATGACATTGAGTTGCTTCTCGACAGGCACGGGGTACATCGTATACACAAGGGCATCCCTATCATCTACAACACGGACCTCAAAACTCGTGGATGCAGGAGCACTTACCCCGTCGGTCACGACAACATTGACTTTGCACCTGCCATTCTTTCGTCCGAGGAGACTTATCTGCCCCTCATCATTGATCTTTGCAGACAAGATCGATCCGTCAGAAGAAGAGATTTGATAAGTCACCTTTTGGGCTGGATCTTTATCCAAAAGTGCGCTGACATCCAGATGTTTCTCCCCTTGTTTTTGTCCCACGATCTGTGGCTTGACATTGTTTCGGAACACAGGCGGTTTGTATGTATAAATTTCAAAAGGTATTTCCGCATCTACGGTAGCTCCGATCTCATCTCTTCCCTCCACCTTGATTTTGTACTGACCGACAGGTGCTGTTGCCATGATGACAAAATGAACTTTGTTTTTCTCTATTTTGTGCGTCACTCCCTTTTTGTCGCCCGAGATCTTCGCATGTACCTGATGACCATCCACGTCCTTCATCGTGAGGGTAAACTTGACCTTTTCGGCACCTGTCACTCGGATCTTCTTATCGGGAAGTCCTTCGATGGAGGGTGGGGTATTTTTCTTGGTCCGCGCCTGAATGAAAGAAGGTATGGACCTCAATCCCCAACGGTCCACGGCCTCTATGGCAAAGAAATAGTCTTTGTTGTCTGTAAGACCTTCAAAAAGAGAGAACATTTCTTTGCCCGGCTCAACACCGAAGCTCTTGACTGTAACGGACTGTCTCGCAGTAGTGTAGTTTTTAGGATTAAGCTCCTTTTCATCCATATATAGATTGTAAAAGAGAGCCATCCTATCATCGACATCCTCCACTGTGATCCAGTTGAGTGTCACTGTGATAAATTCGGGCATCACGGATATCCTATCAACCTTTTGTGGCGGGATATTTTCATTCTTGGCAAAGGCCGCCTCTGCATCGATATATCCAATCCCCAATCGGTCTTCAAAGCCTTGATTCATCACGTTGATGTTCATAGGCCTTAGAGAGCCCAGCAAACGAGTCTTCAACTCCTCATTGGTAAAACCTTTCTTGCCATATTTGGAAACAATCAATGCCGCAACCCCGGAGACGTGAGGACAAGCCATTGAAGTGCCTTGCATATAGCCATACTTGGCATTCTTAACCGATGGCGCAAGGGTACTGTAGACTTCACCTTTCGAGTAACGCTGATCACCACCCGGAGCCATGATATCTACCCAGGCACCTCTGTTGCTATAGTAGGCCTTTTTCCAGTCAGGCGCCATCGAAGACACCGCAACGACCTTGTTGTATGCTGCGGGATAAGCGAGATAGTCTTGCCCATCATTCCCTGCTGCAAAGATGACCACCCCTCCTTTCATTGGAGCGTCTTCAAGCTGGTTGCCATCATTGTCGCATCCGGCATGTTGGATGAAGTAGTCTATCGCTTCTTTTTCATAGGCAGGGAGAAATCCAGGACCGGGATAGGTATACCCCCAGGAATTTTGTGAGATCACAGCTCCGTTGTTGGCTGCATAAACAAAAGCCTGAGCGGATTGAGAACCTCTGGAGGCCTCTCCTCTTCGCCCGAACTTTTGACAACTCATCAATCGAACTCCACTCTCCGGAGAGCCATCTCCGCCGGCGACTCCACACACACCGATACCGTTGTTGTTACGAGCCGACACCGTTCCGGCGACATGTGTACCATGAGAGTCAGCGTCAGGGTATATTTCCCCATTGAGATGAATAAAGTTGACTCCATGTACATCGTCAACATATCCGTTGTTGTCATCATCTATACCATTTCCGGGGATTTCATTTGGATTGGTCCACAAGTTATCTATCAGGTCTTCATGGGTTGTGTCTATCCCACCATCTGTGACAGCAACGATCACATCCGCCTTTCCGGTCTCGTATTTCCAAGCTCTGAATAGGTTGATATCCGCCCCAGCCACTGATTTTTCAAACTTGCCATCATTTTGATAGTGCCATTGCAAAGCAAGACCCGGGTCATTGAACTGACCACTTGTCTGCTCTGTAGCCAAAGGACCCGGCATAGGAGTGACCTTTACACCGGGGAGGCTGGTAGCGTAGTCTTTTTCCACGACTGCAACTTCGCTTAGGTGACTAAGCATGGAGACAGCCTCTGTGAGATCTTGCTCGCTACTTATTTCGACTTGATACCACTCATCCAGCCCGGCTCTTCTCATGCGTTTCTCCCATCTGGGATCTATCGGGAAGAGTGGAGTCATCTTGGTAGCGCCCATGTTGTTGAGAGCAGAGCTGAGTCCGGAGGGGACACTGTTCATGGCTACGTCTCCATTTGTTGAGAGGTGTATCCTTCTGCTGTGCTCCTTTTCAATTTTTATGAATAGCACCCCCGGGATTTCATGTATCTGTCGTCCCGTTGAGATCGACCGTTCAAAAGCCTTTTCAGGAGAATGTTCCGAAGGAGTCAGAATATTGTCTTCAGACCTGCAGGAGAGTAGCAATGCACTGAAGATACAGCCCGTGACATATACAATATGCTTCATTATTATTTTGTCTATTGATTTTATCAGGCGGTCTTGGCTCTTTCGACAAGAGCCAAGAAGCCTGTTTTAATGTCCTTTAGTCAATATACCTTTCGAAGAACTCTCACTTTTTAGAGACAGTCTCTCTGAATCTCTTATACAACAGGTCTTCTGTTGCAGAGTTTTGTTCTCCGATAGTAACCTTGTATGCGGTTACGAGAACAAATGGTTTGTTGTCGTTGTAGTCTGCAAGGCTTTCAACTTTGAAGCCCATCATGGCATGTGATGTCGGATTGTAAAATCTGTCCACTCCCTTGTTCGTTTTACTGTGATAGACATACCCTTTGGACTCCATCAAGTCGATGAGCTCTTTGGTCAAGTAATAATTGTCTTCCAGTTGCCAGAAAGCTCTGCTGACATCAAGCACTGTTGTCAGAGTACTTTCCAACTCTCCTTCTGCAGGGTCTTTTTTGGGGATTCCGTTTTTACCGGCTACGATGAAGTTGTACATACGTAGACCTTCCGGCGCATCGCTTTTTGCTGCATCAAATGCCAAGATAGCAGGGTTTTCTTTATGCGCATCCTTGGACTCCTGTTCATTAAATTTGGACCCAAGGTTTGCTTCAAAATCAAGAACTTCCTGCTTGCGTGCGCCCTTTTCTTTCTGGTCATAATCTCCGATGAGTGGGACTTGATCAAAAGATGTAAGTTTTGAGAATGTCGGGTATGCTTGTGTTTGCTTTGGCAGGTAAGTCAAGGTCATCAGAGCACCGCCCTTACTTGGAAAATTGACTCTTGCCCTGTAGTTATTGGTTTCATTTACATAGTTGTGGAGGATACTTGTGCTTTTACCCTTTACGAATCCTCTCAGGTTCATGAAACTTTCAAAATCAGAGTTCCTCATCAGGTCTGCATCCGCGACACCTGCGACAGATCGATCAAAGACCAATTGCCCCATGTTCGGATATTCATATTCGATGTTGGAGATGATGGTATTCCCTGTAGTAAAACGATAGAAGGTTTTATTGTTGAAGCCGTCAGGTGTCTGTGCCAGGATGTTGCCTCTGGATCTCTCAAAATTGATAACATCCTTGAGTGTCGCGGGATAAGTCATCAAAGGCAAAGCCAGATCAAGCACCCCTTCCTGAGTAACGTTGAGTTCTCTTGCTTGCTGTCCGGCAGAGAGGATGACCTTTGCGTTTCTGGGAAGTAGATCAGGGTTATCTCGGGCGACAAGTTCGAAGGTCCCTTCACCCT
Source organism: Porphyromonas sp. (assembly GCF_030529325.1). Lineage (GTDB taxonomy): Bacteria > Bacteroidota > Bacteroidia > Bacteroidales > Porphyromonadaceae > Porphyromonas_A. The sequence continues at coordinate 6,719 of NZ_JAUMXC010000057.1, forward strand.
GCCTATAATCGGCTTTGAGCCAGTCTGCCCCCTCGACTTCCACCTTTACGAGATTAGGGACGTTGGAGAAGAGTCTCAGCTTTTTTGTTCCCCCTGATGTAGCAAAGCGGATATCTGTCCCTTCTGACTCTATGAGGATATCCGAAGCCCTCTGATGTACTTCAATGCGCTCTGAGATGTCACCTGCGTGTACAGATACAATGGCAATACGATCGATGCCCATAGTATTTTCCTTTGTAGCGATTTTAAGCGTATTGCCCTCCTTTGTCAAGGTAAGCCACTGCCCCTCTTGTGCAGAAGTCGCTTCCCACTTGTCTCTGTTGGACTGGATGCTTATGGTCTTTTCGGATGCCTCCTTGGCGAAGAAGACAGGGTTTTCGCTCACTTTGAGGATTGCATCCTCATACAAGCTCTCCTCCATACATCCTGTAAATGAGAGCATTGCAATGATCAGACTTGACAAGCCTGAAATTCTTTGTAGTTTCATAAGTTTAATTTTGTTGTCTTTATTTTAGGGTTGTTTTATATGTGTGGTAGTGTCTTGAGTATCTGTGACTATCGTTGATGCGGCTCTCTCTGAAGTTGTTTTTCTTGCCCTTATCTTCTGAGGTTTGCACTATCGGCAATAACTAAAGAATTTAGAGAATGTCGCACAAGAACAACTATATGATTTACTATTGCTCTGTTTTTCACCTACATGGTTGACATTTACTCTAACCTCTTCCATAAAGATAGCAAATATTTAATTTCATCACATTTTCGTGTCATTTTTCTCTATGATGATGTATTATGGTTTTGATGGTTGAGTTTTACCGCAGATATTCCGGAGAAATAGAAATACAGAAGAAAGGTGTAGACAAAAAGATCTGAAATGGCAAAAAGGGGAAACTCACCGCAGAGAATATTTGGCAAAAAGTTCTCGTTATCAAAACTCTGATAAACAGGCAGTATAACTCAACAAATAGGGATATTGATCTTTAAGGAAGCAGCACTGAAAACCTTCGTTTTACTATATTCGCAACAGAAACACACCCGATAAACATAATGTCGCCCAAAGCAACAGAAGCGAGAGGGGAGGCATTCCATAAATTCACAAATCAAAACACATTACATCACATGAAAAAAATTGCAAGACTTACACTTGCCACGGTCGTGGCAGCACTGACTTTTGGGACAAGCATCCATTCGCAAAACAAATCCACCCCGATAGAGGTAAAGATAACGGGGAAGACAGATCACGAGAAGTGTGTCAAAGGACAAAGGGGGACAGTGACCTTCAACAGATTTCCCGCAACGGTAAAGGAGTTTGAGGAAGTGCGTGAAAAAATAGGTTCAGAGCCTCATGGGGCTGTGGCGCTTCAGGTGATGGCGTACGAAATGTTCCGCAGAAACAAAGAAACCGGCTCTACCTGCATCGAACTCAACAGCGTCTCCAACATCACGGGGCCGGACAGTGCACCGATCAGACAACTCAGCATCCTCTTCAACGAGGACAATTCTGCCCACCCCTACCAAATGGCTTCCATGCTCAAAGGAGCGACTCCGGAAAATGGGTATAACCCGATCAAACCATACACCATAGAAGTGTATTCGGACCACGGAAGAGGCTACGAGAAGTCTCAGGCTTACCAAGCGACGGTCGTGCGCATGTATGTCGTAACGAGTGGAAGAAGTGACAGGAAGTTCCCGGTATCAGTGGTAAAGACATTGAAACCGGACGAACCAAGTAAGGGCAAATACTTCATCGTGACAAACAGCCCTATCTACTCCCGCGTACAAGAAAAGTCTTTTGCTCAGGAGTTCAAAGGATTGGAATGAAAACAACACATATAAAAACAGCGCAGGCAGTCAAGGAATATCCCTGACTGCCTGCGCTGTTTTCATGTATCGCGTCTATGTCTGTCGATTACTTCGCAAATGCCACAGAGCGGGTTTCTCTGATGACGGTGATCTTGACTTGCCCCGGATAGGTCATCTCATCCTGGATCTTCTTTGCGATCTCAGAAGAGAGTTGTTCGGTACGTATGTCGTCTACCTTATCCGCTCCGACGATGACACGCAACTCTCGTCCTGCCTGTATAGCGTATGTCTTGATGACACCGGGATAAGAGAGCGCCAACTTTTCAAGATCGTTGAGACGCTTGATGTAAGCTTCCGCGATCTCACGGCGTGCACCCGGACGTGCTCCGGAGATGGCATCACAGACCTGAACGATAGGAGCGATGAGTGTCTCCATCTCTATCTCATCGTGGTGCGCACCCACAGCATTGCAGATATCGGGTTTCTCCTTGTACTTTTCACACAACTTCATCCCAAGGAGAGCGTGTGGCATCTCAGGCTCATCATCAGGCACCTTACCGATATCGTGGAGGAGACCTGCTCTCTTCGCCTTTTTAGGATTGAGACCCAGTTCGGCAGCCATGACGGCACAGAGGTTGGCAGTCTCACGCGAGTGCTGGAGGAGATTTTGTCCGTATGATGAACGGTATTTCATCTTACCCACGAGACGGATGAGTTCGGGGTGAAGACCATGGATACCAAGATCGATGACGGTACGCTTACCGGTCTCGATGATTTCTTCTTCGATCTGCTTGCGCACCTTTGCAACAACTTCCTCGATACGTGCAGGGTGGATACGACCATCCTGAACGAGTTGGTGCAAGACAAGGCGGGCGATCTCCCTGCGGACAGGGTCGAAGCAAGAGAGGACGATAGCCTCGGGAGTGTCATCGACGATGATCTCGACACCTGTCGCAGCCTCAAGGGCACGGATGTTGCGACCTTCACGACCGATAATACGTCCCTTGATCTCATCGGAGTCGATGTGGAAGACGGTGACGGAGTTTTCGATAGCCGTCTCCGTAGCTATGCGTTGTAGAGACTTGATGACAAGCTTCTTTGCTTCCATGTTGGCAGTAAGCTTGGCTTCGTCCATGATCTCTGCGATGTAGGCCGAAGCATCACCACGCGCTTCATCTTTGATAGACTCGATGATACGCTCTTTGGCATCCTCGACCGAAAGCCCCGAGATGTTTTCGAGTTCGGCGAGTTCGCGCTTTTTGAGTTCTTCGAGTTCGACCTCACGGGTCTTGATATGCTCCAACTGAGTCCGAAGAGACTCTCGTATAGCATCGTTTTCTTTGAGTTTTTTCAAGAGCTCGTCCTGCTTCTGCTGGAGAGACTGCTCACGAGTTTTGAGTTTGGCTTCGATACCCTGCAACTTGGACTGGCGTTGAGAGATCTCCTTATCGAGGTTGGACTTCTGCTTGATGAACTGTTCTTTCACCTCCAGCATCTTGTTCTTTTTGATCACCTCGATCTCCTCTTTTGCCTTCTTCATGTACTCATCGGACTTTCTATCGACGGCTTTGTTCATCATCTTCCACATGATGAAACCTGCAGCGATAAAAATAACGATGAGGGCAAGGATCAGCACATAAACAAATGTATTCATCGTTGTTGTTGTTCTATGTAATAAAAATAGCGTTAGTCATAAATTAAAATATATCAACCACGCCTAAAAGGAAAAGGACGAAGTCCGAGAAAACGCACCTCACTCTGCGGGGTGAGGATAGAGTGCCATCTCCAACTTCTCTTTGAGAGTAGCCAAGCGAGCGTTCAGGGCTTGGTCTTCGGCTTTGATGCGCGCTTCTTCGACAATAGAAGCAAAATGCAACGCCGTGTATCTTAGGAGTTCGATCTCTGACGTTGCCCCATCCCCATACCGTTGTCTGTACAGTCCCAACACCCGATTGAGTTCGGTGGCACCTGATCTGATGTACTGCTCATCCCCTCTGTCTATCTTGAGGGAGATGATACTGCCATCGACCTTGACCGTGATATCGAGCTTGTTGTACGGCTTGGCAGCCTTGGTGTTGTTCGATGTAGAAGAACTCACAGCAAAAATCAATATATCGGCGGCCGTTGCAGAATGTCTCTGCGTGACGGCGTCATCGTAGTCAAACGTTCTTTTCCAAATAAGCAATGCAGGTCTCCACCTCTTTGATCACAAGATCTATCTCACCCTTGAACTCCCTCAACTGCTGATGAGCCACAGGGGAATCTTTGAGCACCAAAGAGGCAACGGAAAGCTGCCGGTTCAAGTCTCGGATACGCTCCTCCCGGCTCTCAGCCAGAGCAAAGAGATGCTCCTTCTCAGCTGTGAGTGTGCGAATGTGATTCGCTTGGGCCTGACACAAGCGAATCAGCTGATCGAGGCGTTCCTCGACGTCCTGAATCAGTCGTTCATCGCATTCACTCATCACATAGACTTAAAACTTGTACAAATATATGTAAAAAGCGGGACATAGCAAAAATGTTTAATTTCTCAAAGGTCAGGTAAAAGCTGATTATCCGCTCCCGAAGGGACAAGTAAGAGCAAAGACAGAAAATAGGAATCGGATGAAAGGGGCTTATATCATGGGCGGAATTTATATAAAAACACTTGACAAGGGAGCTGAAAAAGTGGGGCGTTTTTTTTTGCGCAAAACATGATCACACAAAGTCCGTGAAACACAGTCTCTCCACGGTGCTGAGATGATGCCCTACGGACGAGGTCGTGAGAAAGGTATAGAACCTCCGAAATCAAGTTGTCTGAAAATTCAAGATGAGATTATCTTATTGAGCAACAAGACGTTACTA
>NZ_JAUMXC010000008.1 GCF_030529325.1 Porphyromonas sp.
ACAAACACAAGTAATAAAAAGCACTTTGCTCATTTCCAAATCGTTACCTGTCTACTACCCTCTTACTGGTAACGTGTTGTTGCTCAATAAGATGATACCGTCTTGAATTTTCGAGACAACCTTTTTTGTCCTCTTTATGTTTGTCTTTCTGTCGGGGGAGTTGTCGCTCATTTCGTGTGAGTTCATCACGATCTTATGCGACCTTCGAATTCTTGTTGGTCGTGATGCATGAGAGTCTACTTATTTATTGAGTGTTTCGAAGTGTGCTCCTTTGCGCTGATGCTGACTCGTTCTGGGGTGTAAGCCCTTTTGATATTGAATTTTGATGCTCGCACCTTCATGTTAATATTTTTGGTTTCTAATCTTGTAAATCCGCTTATTTTGGTGTAACTTTGCACAGTTTTACTGTATCATGGATCGTAGAGAAACGTATATATTGGACTTTACTCATCCTATGAAATCTCCTAAAACTCTTGAGTTCCAACTTGATCGGAGCTATTGGGAGATGATGGATCAGGAAGAGATCTTGGAGGGCGAGGTGTCGGCCTCTGTCTTCATTGAACCCGTGCGTGACCTCTATAGGGTGACTTTTTCGTTTGACGGATTTGTTGCTGTTCCATGTGACAGATGTTTGGCACCTGTCCGACTTGATGTAGATGTCGAGGAGGAGGTATCTTTTGATTTGGGTGACGAGTTGTGTGATGAGGATGATAAGGTAATCGTGCTTTCCATCCAAGATCCCAAATATGACATCTCTATATTGATGTATGAGATGATCGTACTGTCGCTACCGCTGCTGCGGACCCATGACATCGAGGATTGCGACCCTGAGATGGTCAGATTCCTCGTCTCAGACCTCCCGGATGCCGGTGAGCCGATCCAAGAGTCCAATCCTATATGGGATGACTTGAAGAAAGCTATAAGTGAGAAGAAGTAATAACAATTAAAATAGATCAGATATGGCACATCCCAAAAGAAGACAGTCAAAGACCAGAACTGCGAAAAGACGTTCGCACGATCATGCAACAGCACCTACACTTGCCCTTTGCCCTAACTGTGGCGCATGGCACGTATACCACACCGTTTGTGGTGAGTGTGGTTACTACAGAGGCAAGATAGCTATCCGTATGGAAGAGTAATCTTTTGTGGCGATCAGACTTCCGGTCTTTGCTTACAGAGAAAAAAGAGCATCCTTGAATATAAAGGGTGCTCTTTTTTATTGGCCACTGTTCTGAACACAGACAGTTGGGGATGAAATCTCTTTTTTTTGTCTTACATTTGCAGAGTATAGATCTAAACAGAGATTATGAAGATAGCTATTGTAGGTACAGGGTATGTGGGCTTGGTCTCCGGGGCTTGCTTTGCCGAAATGGGGTTACAGGTCTACTGTGTCGACATAAATAAGGAGAAAATAGACAAACTCTCACAGGGGATAATCCCGATATATGAACCCGGCCTGAGTGACTTGGTCACCAAAAACAAAAAGGTCGGTCGTTTGCATTTTGAGACCTCTTTGGAGAAGTGTATCAATGAGGGAGTTGAGGTTATATTCATTGCTGTGGGTACTCCGTCAGGTGAGGGTGGGGCAGCAGATCTTTCGGCTGTATATGCTGTCGCCAAAGAGATCGGGGGACTCATTTCCAAATATACACTTGTCGTGACAAAGAGCACGGTCCCGGTGGGTACGACGATGAAGGTCAAGGGACTTATACGAGAGGAGCTCAACAAGAGAGATGAATCGATAGAGTTTGATGTGGCATCGAATCCCGAGTTTCTCAAGGAAGGGGCAGCCATCAAGGATTTCATGAGTCCTGATCGTGTTGTCGTTGGTACAGACTCCGAGCGTGCCAAGGAGATAATGACAAAACTTTATCGTCCATTTACCATAAACAACTTCAGGGTGATCTTCATGGATATAGCCTCATCCGAGCTCACCAAGTATGCTTCCAACGCTATGTTGGCAACCCGTATCAGTTTCATGAACGAGGTGGCAAACCTCTGTGAGGCTATAGGAGCCGATGTAGAGAGTGTACGCAAGGGAATGGGCGCCGATAAACGCATCGGTAGCTCTTTCTTGTATGCCGGTTGTGGTTATGGTGGGTCATGTTTTCCCAAGGATGTCAAGGCATTATCTGATACAGCGAAGAAAGCGGGATTGGAGATGAACATCATCAGAGAGGTTGATCGTATCAACGATGATCAAAAACTCCAACCATATCGCAAACTATCAAAACAATTGGGAACAGATCTAACGGGAAAGGTCATAGCCGTATGGGGGTTGGCTTTCAAGCCTGAGACAGACGATATGAGGGAAGCTCCATCTATCTATACCATCTCAGCGATAGTAAGTGCCGGTGGAGAGGTTAGGGCATTTGACCCCGTGGCTGTAGAGGAGGCGAAGAAATGCTTGCCGAGTTCGGTCTATTATGCTGAGGATATATACGATGCAGCTAAAGGTGCTGATGCTGTGATCCTTCTCACCGAGTGGAAGCAATTCCGCATGCCTGCGTGGGAGCGTATCCTTGAGGCTATGAGAGGACGTGTCCTCATCGATGGGCGAAACATCTATCAACCTGACGAACTCAGGGCTTTGGGCTTTGAGTACATGGGTATGGGTCGGTAGTGGACTGTTGTCTCGGAATATTCACTTTTTAAATTTGGAAAAATCATGAATGAACGTGTCATCAAAAGTCTACTTGACACTGACCTATATAAATTTACGACAGGATATGCCTATTCAAAATTATTTCCGAGGGCATATGGCCAGTTTAGGTTTGTAGATAGGGATGGTATAGATTATCCTGAGGGGTTTGCAGACCTTGTACGGGATGAGATACAGAAGATGAGCGAGATCGCTCTCACCGCAGAGGAGGAGGCTTTCTTGTACAATGCTTTACCTTATCTTCCTCCGACATACATAGACTTTCTGAAGGGATATAGATTTAATCCTGCCGAGGTCTCTGTGGGTATGGAAGACGGGCGTCTGAGCATTGTTGCGGAAGGGTTGCTGTATCGTGTAACCCTTTGGGAGACACCTATTCTCGCTCTCGTTTCAGAGCTTTACTTCAAGGCTACGGGACAGACTCCTGACATGGAATATTTGCGCAGTACCCTTATAGCTAAAGCTGAGGGGATGAAAGCCAATGATCTTAGAGTCTCCCTTTTTGGTATGCGTCGTCGTTTCAGTGGGGAGGTTGAGAACCTTGTCACAAGTATGCTTAAGGAGCATGGTGGAGATAGTTTGTTTGGTACAAGCAATATGTATTATGCCATGAAGCATGGACTGAGGGTCACCGGTACGCACCCTCATGAGTGGGTACAGTTCCACGGAGCTATATATGGTTATAAGATGGCCAACTATATGTCTATGGAGCATTGGATTGATGTCTATGATGGAGATCTTGGTACCGTGCTTACAGATACATATACCACAGATGTTTTCATGCTTAACTTTAGCAAGAAGCATGCAAACCTCTTTACCTCTTTGAGGCACGATAGTGGAGATCCTTTCTTGTTTGCAGACAAAGCTCTGGCTCGTTATGCGGAACTCAGAATTGATCCTAAGATGAAGTATCTTGTCTTTTCTGACAGTCTCAATGTTCCTAAAGCTGTCAAAATCAAAGAGTATTGTGATGGTAAGATCGGAGCGACATTTGGCATAGGGACTAATCTCACAAATGATGTTGGAAACAACGTCAAACCTCTCAATATCGTGATGAAACTCTTCAAGTGTCGTATGTCTAAAAGTCAACCTTGGCAGGATTGTGTCAAGCTTTCCGATGTCGCCGGTAAACACACCGGTAATGAGAATGAGATCCGACTTGCCAAGGAAACTCTTGGTATAAAGTGAGCATCTAACCTAACATAAAATACATGCCATGAAAGAAGAATTGAAGAAACAGTGTGAGTTACCGGATAATGCTTTTCGCCCTCTCAAGCCGGGAGAAACCTATACTCCTATTATTCCTGATGCTGTGCAGTCTCCTCGAGAAGTGACCGTATGGTCTGTCGCATGGGGGATTCTTATGGCTGTCATCTTTAGTGCTGCAGCTGCATATCTTGGCCTGAAGGTCGGTCAGGTTTTTGAGGCTGCTATTCCTATAGCGATTATTGCTGTGGGATTATCAAGTGCGACCAAGAGAAAGAACGCTCTTCTCGAAAACGTGATGATACAGTCCATCGGAGCTTCGAGTGGCGTCATTGTTGCAGGGGCTATCTTTACTTTGCCTGCGATCTATATCCTTCAAGCCAAGTATCCCGAGATCTCGGTGAGTTTCTTTCAAGTCTTTATGAGTTCACTCCTTGGCGGTATCCTTGGCATTTTGCTTCTCATTCCTTTCCGTAAGTATTTTGTCAAGGAAAAGCACGGTGAGTTCCCATTCCCGGAAGCAACGGCAACAACTCAGGTCCTTATTTCCGGTGAAAAAGGTGGTAGCCAGGCTAAGCCTCTCGTTATTGCCGGACTTGTAGGAGGACTTTATGACTTTGCCGTATCTACTTTTGGATGGTGGCATGAGGTATTTAGCAGCCGTGTTCTTCCTTTTGGTGAAGCTATCGCAGATAAAGCAAAGATCGTCTTTAAGCTGAACACCGGAGCGGCAGTTCTCGGCCTTGGTTATATCATAGGTCTGAAGTATGTAGCTATCATCTGTGCCGGATCGTTTCTTGTTTGGTGGGTCATCGTCCCCGGGATGTCTCTTTTCTTCAATGACGTTGTGCTTACTTTCGGAGATCCTAATATTACAGCGACTGTCGGCAGTATGTCGGCTGAAGCAATCTTCCGTACCTATGCTCGTGACATTGGTATCGGAGGTATTGCCACTGCAGGTATCATCGGTATCATTCGCAGCCGCAGCATCATTGCTTCGGCGTTGAGCCTTGCCGGAAAGGAACTCAAGGGGAAGGAAGGAGCTCAGAAAGTCACCGATCCACGTACACAGAGAGATCTCCCTATGAAAGTCATTGCATGGGGAACTATCCTGGCTCTTTTGATGACCGGAGTATTCTTCTATTCGGGTGTCGTGGACAATCTCCTATTTGCTTGTGTCGGTCTTGTCCTTGTCGCTCTCATTGCCTTTCTCTTCACTACCGTAGCTGCCAATGCTATTGCGATCGTGGGCTCTAACCCTGTGTCAGGCATGACCCTTATGACCCTTATCATCTCCTCTATTATCCTTGTGGCTGTTGGAATGAAAGGATCTGCCGGTATGGTTTCAGCTCTTATTATTGGTGGTGTTGTCTGTACTGCTCTATCTATGGCCGGTGGGTTTATCACTGACCTGAAGATCGGCTACTGGCTCGGTTCTACTCCTATGAATCAGCAAAGATGGAAGTTCCTCGGGACTCTTGTCTCTGCTGCTACTGTGGGAGGAGTCATCATGATTCTCAACAAGACCTATGGTTTTACCGACGGTACTCTTGCTGCTCCACAGGCCAATGCTATGGCAGCCCTCATCGAACCTCTCATGTCCGGTACATCTGCCAAGTGGGCACTTTATGGTATCGGTGGTGCTCTTGCTATTTTGCTTACGATTTTCAAGGTGCCGGCACTTGCATTTGCCCTCGGTATGTTTATCCCACTCGAATTGAATACTCCGCTGCTCGTTGGAGGACTCATCAGCTGGTTTGTCAGCACGCGTAGCAAGGATGCAAGTGTAAATAAGGCTCGTCTCGAAAAGGGGACTCTCCTTGCATCAGGATTCATTGCCGGTGGCGCGCTCATGGGGGTTGTCAGTGCAACCATGCGCTATCTTGAGTTCAATTTTGTCGACAAAGCTTGGCTCGAAAGCTCTGCATCACAGTGGGTGACTGTTATTGCTTACCTTGCAATCATCGCTTATCTTGTCTTGGCATCCAAAACGAAGTCAAAGGAAGATGGCAAGTAAGCCTTTCTGAGGCTTCAGATGAGATTTCACCATAAAAACAGAGGGTCTGTGGTTGCAGTGTCAGCCACAGACCTTTTTTTGAAACAGGCTTTATCGTCACGATGATTAAGGCTTATTTCGTCGGGATAAATATTTCGATCAATGAACTATCTTTGTTCCCTCATGGTTCTAAGCATTAGTGAACTAACTACTTTAACGACAAAAATCTCATAAAACTATATCGCCCGATGGTACATCAATATCAATTAAAACTTAATCCGCAAACGGCAAGTAACGAAGACAATATTAAAAGGTTTGTCGCCAAACATCATGCCCTGAAGTACGAGGAGATTACCTCTGTCAGGGTCTTGAAAAAGAGTATTGATGCCAGACAGAAGAATGTTTTCATCAACCTAAAAGTCGATGTTTATGTCAATGAGCAGCCACCTGAGATAGCCTATGTCCCTACCGAGTATCCGGATGTTTCCTCGGCGAGACAGGCTGTTGTTGTAGGAGCAGGACCTGCCGGTCTCTTTGCTGCACTGCGATTGATAGAGTTGGGAGTGCGTCCTATCCTCATCGAGAGGGGTAAGGACGTGCACCGACGCAAGCGAGATCTTGCACTCACAGGTACAGAGCATATTGTCAATCCCGAGTCCAACTATAATTTTGGCGAGGGTGGTGCCGGAGCATTCTCCGATGGTAAACTCTATACGAGGAGTAAGAAGAGAGGTAATGTAGATAAGATCCTCAATGTCCTCTGTCAGCACGGAGCCAGCACGGCTATCTTGTATGATGCTCATCCTCATATAGGTACGGATAAACTTCCGCTGGTTATCGAAAATATCCGCAACACAATCATAAGATGTGGAGGCGAGGTCCATTTTGACACTAAGATGACAGGCCTTCTCATGTCCAAGGGGTGTGTTCAAGGTGTTGAAACAGCCGATGGCAGGACTATCCTCGGAGATGTCATCCTTGCCACCGGACACTCTGCAAGGGATGTGTATAGATATCTTGCAGCCTACGGGGTGATGATAGAGCCCAAGGGTTTGGCTATGGGTGTGAGGTTGGAGCATCCCTCTCACCTTATCGATCAGATACAGTACCATAGTCCGGAGGGTAGGGGAAAGTATCTTCCTGCTGCGGAATATAGTTTTGTTACCCAAGCACGCGAAAGAGGTGTTTACAGCTTTTGCATGTGCCCGGGTGGTTTCGTTGTTCCTGCTGCAAGCGACCTCAAACAGGTGGTTGTCAATGGTATGTCTCCTGCCAATCGTGGATCACGCTGGAGCAATTCGGGGATGGTCGTGGAGATACGCCCCGAAGATGTGATGAGTGGAGCGATCAAAAGTCCCAATGTTATTGATCCTTATGAGATGGATGAAAAACTGCGAGCCGTCAATACTTCTCTTTCTCCGGAGCGGATCAAGGAGCTCAATACTTACATCTTACCAATGCTCAATCTGCAGGAACAACTTGAGCGGCTCTGCTGGCTCAAGGGAGGACAGACACAAGTTGCACCCGCACAGCGAATGGCAGACTTTGTCAATGGTAAGCAGAGTGTAGATCTTCCCAAGACTTCCTATACACCCGGGCTCACCTCCTCTCCCCTAAGAGAGTGGATGCCTAAGTTTATCAGTCAAAGACTCAGTGAAGGCTTCCAAACTTTTGGTAAGAACAGTCGCGGTTTTTTGACCAACGAGGCCGTGATGATAGGTATGGAGACTCGCACATCTTCTCCCGTGAGGATCATAAGGGATAAAGACTCCCTCCAACACATCAGTCTCAAAGGTCTTTATCCTTGTGGCGAAGGGGCAGGGTACGCAGGGGGGATAGTATCTGCAGCCATCGATGGTGAACGCTGCGCTGAAGCCTTGGCGCAGAGCTATTCAAACGACTGATCCAACATTTACCTTAATACAAGCAATCACAGGCCTATAAATAGGCCTCAACGAAGATGCCTACCTTGTTTCATCAAGGTAGACACCTTCATTTCTCAAGTTCGACACATTGATTTTTTGGGGTAGCTTCAATTGTGGAAGCTGTTATTTGGGTTGTTAATAAATGTGTATATATTCGCGGTAGTCTTATTCAATAATAAGATTTACTTCGACAACTCAGAATAACACTTTACTATGATAAAGAACATAAAGCGTCTCTGCTATGCAATTAAGTTTATGGTTGGTTTCATGGGACTCGCTATTCTTATTCTCCGACTTAAAGGAGTTTCAGAGTCCGGAATTACAGAAATATTAAAAGGGGTGGGCTTTCTCGGCATAACCCTCATGTTTTTGTTGGATGCGTATTCGATGGTTCGTGAATTCTCGTCGACTGAAGGGGGTGTTAGAGAGAAGATTTATTTGGGTTTAAAGGTACTAATTTGGTTCGGTGGTGCTTATTATTTTGGTTATCTGGGAGTCAGTGCACTTCTGTAACTTTGAGTCATTTCTGTCTGATTGCCTTTTGTCTAACTGATATAATTGCAAAAAAATGACCGGGAAACCTATTCTCTACATTGATGATGGACAATGTGCTTGCCAACTTTCAATCGGGTATTGATCGGTTGGATGAGGCTACGCTGCAGGCTTATGAGGGGAGATTAGATGAAGTGCCGGGGATCTTTGTACTGATTGACAGCATTAAGGTGTGTCCTGCGGTGAATAACCCTTCAGCCCCTTTGGGGAATATTGAGGTATGATATTACAGATGAGGGTGATAGTATCCGAATAATTCACAAAAGATATAGCAGTCTGTTTTGTAAAACAAAGTGCAAAAGTGTTGTAAAAGAAGTAAATACTTTGTATCTTTGTGGTGAAATAGTATGGTTTCAGAGGAGACAGGTACTGTCTTCTCTTTTTTGTATTTGTAAAAAGCGAACTCTAAACTCTATGATTGAAGTCAGCAAGGTGCGTGAAGTCGTCGAAGAATTTGTGTCGACCCACGAAGGTTTTTTTATCGTACATGTGGAAGTTGCGTCGGGCAACAGAGTCATCGTTGAGATTGATCATGACGATCACGGTGTGGATATTGACACTTGCATTACTCTCAATCGATTTATCGAGTCCAGGATTGATCGTGAGCCGGAAGACTATGAGTTGGAGGTTTCCTCTGCCGGTATCACTACTCCTCTACGTTCGGTAAGACAGTACCGCAAGTACATCGGAAAAGAGCTTGAGGTGCTCCTCACGACGGGTGTCAAGGAGCTTGGCGAACTGAAAGAGGTGGGAGAGGAGTCTATTGTCCTTGCCGTCGTTAGGATGGTTATCCCCGAGGGAGGTCGCCGCAAGAAACCTGTCGAGCAGGATCTGACCATTGCGTACAAGGACATCAAGAAAGCCGTCTATAATATTCGCTTTTGAAAAAAGAAGAGATAATAAGAAACAATAATAAGATACGGTATACACACATGAGCAAGAAAAAAGAATCGGTGAGCATGATTGAGTCTTTTTCGGAATTCAAAAATCTTAAGAATATCGATAAAGAAACACTCGTAAAGGTACTGGAAGAGTCGTTCCGTAACGTCATCGCCAAGATGTTTGGCACAGATAGTAACTTCGACGTGATCATCAATCCTGACAAGGGAGACTTGGAGATCTGGCGTCGTCGTATCGTTGTAGAGGATGGAGAGGTTGAAAACCCTATGCAACAGATTTCTCTGTCTGAGGTGAATGAAAATGAGGAGGACTTCGACCTTGGGGAGGAGTATGTGGATAGAGTCTACTTTGAGGATTTTGGCCGTCGTGCAATCCTTAACCTTCGTCAGACCCTTTCATCAAAGATCCTTGAACTTCAGAAGGATAGCCTTTATGCTTACTACAGCCAAAAAGTAGGTGAGCTCATCGTGGCAGAAGTATATCAGGTATGGAAAAAGGAGGTGCTCCTTCTCGACTATGATGGCAACGAGCTTATATTGCCTCGTAACCTCATGATCCCAAGGGATAGATTCCGCAAGGGTGACAGCATCCGTGCAATCATCGATAGGGTTGAGTACAACAACAATAATCCTAAGATCATCCTTTCGAGAGTGTCAAACGAATTTTTGATGCGTCTATTCGAACTCGAAGTGCCTGAAATCAATGATGGTCTTATCAGCATCAAGAAAGTCGCTCGTATCCCCGGAGAGAGAGCAAAGATTGCTGTCGAGTCTTACGACGAACGTATCGATCCGATCGGGGCATGTGTTGGTATGAGAGGTTCGAGAATCCATGGTGTGGTGAGAGAACTGCATAATGAGAATATCGATGTTGTCCACTATACTTCTAATCTACAACTTTTTATCCAGCGTGCTCTCAGCCCTGCTAAGGTGTCAAGCATCAAGGTCATCGAAGAGACAAAGCATGTGGAGGTATTGCTCCGTCAGGATCAAATATCTCTTGCGATCGGTAAGGGTGGTAATAATATCAAGTTGGCTTCTCTTTTGACAGGATATGAGATCGAAGTCTTTAGAGATGAGGCTGATGCGATGGATGAAGAAGATATCTATCTCGATGAGTTTGATGACGAAATCGATGTGTGGGTCATCAATACATTCAAGAGCATCGGCTGTGATACAGCAAAGGCTGTATTGAGAAAGTCAAGAGAAGAACTGATACGTGCGACAGACCTCGAGGAAAGTACCATTGATCATGTGCTTGGGGTGCTCCGCGCTGAGTTTGAAGATGAGGAGGAACTTCAGGAAGAACTTCCTGTCGAGCCGACAGATGACAACGAAGATGAAAAACCTGAAGAGAGGTAATGCTTGGGAGGGTATGACTTCCGCTTGATATCCGGCATGGTTGTATAAAACTTTTGCTCTGCTACTTGTCGAAATCGTACCTGCATGCCCCTACGAATGTATTACTCTTGTGATCCAACTTAAAACGATAAAAGTATATAGGAAAATATATGTCCAGTATAAGAATAAATAAAGTCATCAGAGACCTCAATGTGGGGCTTCCAAGTGTGGTGGAGTTCCTTAGGAAGAAAGGAAGCGAAATAGACGAGAATCCAAACTCAAAAATTTCTGCCAACGAGTTGAAAATGCTTGTGCAGGAGTTTTGCAAGGATTGGAGCAAAGACGAGCGTGAGGCATTGATCGCTAAGTATATTGCGCCCAAAGATGCTCCGACAGGTGATTCAAAGAAAGACCCTGCGAAGGCAGAGTCTCCTAAAGCGGAGAGTGTCACACCTACAACGCCAAAGGTGGGCATTAAGGTCACCGGACACATAGATCTTGATGCAAAGAAGCCTGCAACAAAGCCTTCGGCACCTCAAAAGGTGGAAGAACTCGTGGATAAAAAGGAAGAACCTCAAAAAACTGTTGAGGTCAAGCCTGCCGAATCTCAACCCAAAGTGGAGGAAGTAAAGAGTCCGGAGCCTCCTAAGGTCGACGAGACGCCTCGTCCTCCTAAGGTGGCAGAGCCTGTTGTTGTAGAGCAACCAAAGGTTGAGGAAAAAAAGAAAGAAGAAAAAGCTAAGGAGCCTGTCAAACCTATTAGCGATAAAAAAGAGAAAAAAGAAGAGGTGGTGAAATCCCAAGATACACAAAAAAGTGCCTCTGAAGGGGAGAAAGAGGAGTCAAGCATATTCCGCCTCAAGAGCGATGCCCCATCTGTGGGAGTGAAGGTCGTGGGTGTGGTAGACCTGTCTACCTTGGAGTCTTCGAGTCGTGGACCTAAGAGTAGTGAGAAAGGACGCAAAAAGCGTAACCGAATCAGTGGGGCACAGAAAGTCGATGTGACTAAGGTGCAAGGTGCTGAGGAGAAGAGAGAAAAGCATCACTCCAAAGATAAGAATGCCAACCGTCCTCCAAAGCAAGAAGTAGGGCGTAAGGCTAAGAAAAAACAAGCTGCTCCACCTCCAAAACCTGAGGTCACTCAGGAGGATATCCAAAAGCAGATCAAGGAAACGCTTGCTCAGATGCAGAGTAAGAAGAATAAGGGTACTGCTCAGGCTGCCAAGTATCGTAAGGATAAGAGAGAAGCACACCGCAGGGAACAGGATGAACTTGAGAAGATACAGTCTGAAGACCGCACACTTCAACTAACCGAGTATGTGACAGCCAATGACTTGGCACAGATGATCAATGTCCCTGTCAATGATATCATCATGCTCTGCTTCAATCTTGGTATGATGGTCTCTATCAACCAGCGTCTTGAAAAGGAAACAATAGACCTTATCCTTGATGAGTACGGTTATGAACCGGTATATGTTGAAGCTCAGGTGCTTGATGCAATCCAGGAAGAGGAAGATAGTGAGGAAGACCTTTTGCCAAGAGCTCCTATCGTAACCGTCATGGGGCACGTTGACCACGGTAAAACGTCCTTGCTCGATAGTATCCGAAATACTGATGTGATCTCCGGAGAAGCGGGTGGTATCACTCAACACGTGGGTGCTTATAGTGTGACCTTGAAGAATGGTCGCAAGCTCACATTCCTTGATACACCCGGACACGAAGCCTTTACGGCAATGCGTGCTCGTGGAGCTAAGGTGACAGACATCGTCATCATTGTTGTTGCTGCGGATGATGGTGTGATGCCTCAGACCAAAGAGGCTATCAACCATGCTTCATTGGCAGGTGTGCCTATTATCTTTGCAATCAATAAGGTTGATAAGCCCCATGCTAACCCTGAAAAGATCAAGGAAGAGCTTGCAAATCTCAATTATCTTGTGGAAGATTGGGGAGGTAAGTATCAGTCTCAGGAGATATCTGCAAAGAAAGGAACGGGTATTTATGAGCTACTTGAGAAGGTCCTCCTTGAGGCAGATATCCTTGAGCTCAAGGCTAATCCCAATAAAAGAGCTGTGGCTACAGTCCTTGAATCCACAATGGAGATGGGGCGTGGCTATACAACCAAGGTTTTGATCCACGAGGGTACACTTCATGTCGGAGATCATATCCTTGCCGGCGTGCATTATGGCAGGGTAAAGGCTCTCTTTAATGAGAGAGGAGCCAATGTTCAAAGTGTAGGTCCTTCTGATCCTGTAAAAGTGCTTGGACTCAATGGCGCTGTACAGGCCGGTGAGGCGTTTAATGTCTTGGAAACTGAACAAGAGGTGCGTGAGATCGCAAGTAAGCGTACACAGTTGAAGCGCGAACAGCGTGAACGTACTCAGCGCATACCTACGCTTGAAAGTCTCGGGCAACGCATTGCCGAGGGTAAGGTACAAGAACTCAATGTCATCGTCAAGGGTGATGTGGATGGATCTGTCGAGGCATTATCTGACTCTATCGTTAAGCTTTCAACAGAAGAGATCCGTGTCAATGTTATCCATAAGGCTGTCGGCCAGATCTCTGACTCTGATGTTATCTTGGCTTCAGCTTCGGATGCTGTAATCATAGGGTTCCAGGTTCGCCCTGCTGCTTCTGCTAGGAAGTTGGCTGAGAACGAGGGTGTTGAGATACGTACTTATTCTATCATTTATACTGCTCTTGATGATGTCAAGCAGGCGATGGAGGGTATGCTTTCACCTGAGATCAAGGAGCGAGTTACTGCAAACCTTGAGGTTCGTGAGACATTCCGTATCACAAAGGTCGGTACTATTGCCGGTTGTATGGTGAAGGATGGTAAGGTATCACGAACAGATAAGGTGCGTGTCATCCGCGATGGCATTGTGATCTTCTCGGGTGCTCTTGGTTCACTTAAAAGATTCAAAGACGATGTCAAAGAGGTTGGTAATGGATTTGAGTGTGGTCTCAATATTGACAACTTCAACGATATCTCAGTTGGCGATATCATAGAGGCTTACGAAGAATTTGAGGTTAAGAAAAAACTGTAAGAGCTGAGCAAAGTTTTAATTTAAATAAAGTCTGCGATCATGCATTGGTTAGATATTGTATTATCCGTCCTCTTGATCGTTGCAACATTGAAAGGCCTGCTTGACGGATTTGTCAAGCAGGTTATTTCTATTGTGGCGATAGTGTTGGCAGTCTATCTTGGGCTCACGTATGGAAGCCAGGTTGGGGCACTTGTCATAACGGGAAATGCTGATCCGATGGTTATTGCCGGAGTTGGGGGATTGATTGTTTTTCTTATTGCAGTGATGATCGGAGTTGTGGTGCAAAAATCTTTGGGGGCATTGTTTAACACGACACCATTAGGCATTATCAATAGATTGCTTGGAGCTATTCTCGCTTTTTGTGGAACTGTGATCTTGTTGTCCGCTCTTATTGCGGCATGGGATGCTATTGTAACAGGTATGGGATGGACCTTTAATTATGAAAAGATGCTTATCTATCCTAAACTGTTGGAGCTTTTTAAAACAATATGGTATAGGTAGCTGTTTAGTAAGCGCAATATGAATACATAAAGAAAGAATTGATTTATGTCAGAAACAGAAATACTATCAGAATCAGATAAAATAATTGCAGATGTCACGGACTCGGAGTATAAGTATGGGTTCACGACAAATGTAGATACAGAGTATATCCCCAAGGGGCTTAATGAAGATATTATCCGCCTCATTTCACAAAAGAAGGGTGAGCCTGAGTGGATGCTCGAGTTCCGCCTTAAATCTTTTGAAGCTTGGAAATCTATGGAGATGCCGGATTGGGCACATCTTAATATTCCTGAGATTGATTTTCAAGATATTATTTACTTCGCAGCCCCTAAGAAGAAAAAAGATGGAGAAATTGATCCCGAGTTGATCGAAACATTTGATAAACTTGGTATCCCTTTGCATGAACGCAAGATGCTTGCAGGTATGGCTGTAGATGCCGTCATGGACAGTGTTTCGGTCAAGACTACTTTTAGAGAGACATTGGCAGAGAAAGGGATTATCTTCTGTTCGTTCAGTGAGGCAGTTAAGGAGTTTCCGGATCTTGTGCGCAAATATCTTGGTAAGGTTGTCGGCTATAGAGATAATTTCTTTGCAGCCCTCAACTCTGCTGTTTTTAGCGATGGGTCATTCGTTTATATTCCCAAGGGCGTTCGTTGTCCTATGGAGTTGTCGACTTATTTCCGTATCAACGCAATCAATACCGGACAGTTTGAGCGAACTCTTATAGTTGCTGATGATGATTCTTATGTTTCTTATCTTGAGGGTTGTACAGCTCCGATGAGAGATGAAAATCAGCTCCATGCTGCCATCGTTGAGATTATAGCAGAGAACAATGCTGAGGTGAAGTATTCAACAGTACAAAACTGGTTCCCGGGAGACAAAGAGGGACGTGGAGGTATCTATAACTTTGTTACAAAGAGAGGTATATGCCGTGGCCACCACTCCAAGATTTCTTGGACTCAGGTAGAGACCGGCTCAGCAATCACTTGGAAGTATCCTAGCTGTATTTTGGCCGGAGATTACTCTATCGGTGAGTTTTATTCTGTCGCAGTTACCAACAACTACCAGCAGGCTGATACCGGAACTAAGATGATTCATCTTGGTAAGAATACAAAGAGTCGTATCGTCTCCAAAGGTATTTCTGCAGGTAAGAGTGATAATACTTATCGTGGACTGGTAAAGATCGGTAAGAGTGCAGAAAATGCTCGTAACCACTCTCAATGTGATAGCCTTTTGATGGGCGATAAGTGTGGTGCTCATACCTATCCATATGTTGAGGTAGAGAATGATACTGCAATTCTTGAGCATGAGGCAACCACCTCTAAAATCAGTGAAGACCAAATCTTCTATTGCAATCAGAGAGGTATAGGTCCTGAGGAAGCTGTTGGTCTTATTATCAACGGTTATGCGAAGGAAGTCATGAATAATCTTCCAATGGAATTTGCTGTCGAAGCTCAAAAACTGCTTACAATCTCTCTTGAGGGCTCTGTTGGATGATGGAGCTCTTCATATAATCCAAATTACAATCAGTCAAAACAAAATAGAATATATTATCTCAAACATATGTTACAAGTTAAGAACCTACATGCTTCCATTGATGGAAAAGAGATCCTTAGAGGTATAAATCTTACTGTCCGTCCCGGGGAAGTTCACGCTATAATGGGGCCTAACGGTTCCGGTAAGAGTACATTTTCCTCTGTCCTTGTTGGTCATCCGGCATATGAAGTTACAGAAGGCGAAGTAATATTTGAAGGCGAGGATATTCTAGACCTCGAACCAGAAGAAAGGTCTCACAAGGGATTGTTCCTTAGTTTTCAGTATCCCGTAGAGATCCCCGGGGTAAGTATGGTTAACTTCATGCGTACTGCTCTAAATGAGCAGCGTAAGGCGCAGGGAAAGTCTCCTCTTTCTCCTTCTGAATTTCTTAAAGTGATGAGAGAGAAGAAAGATCTCGTCCAGCTCAAGAGTGATCTTGCGAATCGTCCTGTTAATGTCGGATTTTCCGGAGGAGAGAAGAAGCGCAACGAGATCTTCCAGATGGCTATGCTCGAGCCAAAGTTGGCTATCCTCGATGAGACAGACTCCGGTCTTGATATTGATGCACTCAAAGTTGTTGCTCATGGTGTAAACAGCCTCAAGACTCCTGAAAATGCGACTATTGTTATCACTCACTATCAGAGACTTCTAGACTTCATTAAGCCTGACTTTGTTCATGTCTTGATGAATGGACGCATAATCAGCTCAGGTGGACCTGAATTGGCTCTTGCTCTTGAGGAAAGGGGCTATGACTGGCTCAAGGAGGATGGAGCTCTCTAAATATAAGAAAGGATTGAAAGTATGGAGAAGACAATAACTCAATCATTTCTGGATCGCTTTGACCGAGAGAAAGACACGTTGAGTGCCAATTCACCGAGCTTGCTCAATCAAGCTCGTCAGGCAGCTTACGACTATCTCAAGGAAAATGAGCTCCCCAAGACATGGAGCGAGAAGTATAAGCGATTTGACATAGATACCCCTCTTTCAGGGGAGTGGGCGCTGAATCTCACCCGTAAGTCTTATGGTGTTGACCCTCTCAGAGACTATCCTTGTCGATTGTCTTATATGGCTACGGTACAAAGTTTTGTTTTAGATGATCGTATCTACAAGATGTCGGATGAGGCTCCGAAGGCAGTCTTTATCGGAAGTCTTTCTGATTTTGAGAGTAAGCACCCGAACATTGCTGAAAACTACTATAACAGGATGTCTTCGGTACAGAATGACGCCCTGTCAGCTTTGAATACTCTCTTTGTACAAGATGTCCTTGTGGTTTATCTGCCCAAGAATGTACGTGCAGAGAGCCCCATGCATGTGATCAACCTGTCCGGTATTGCCCCGGATACGATGACATCTCCGAGATTTCTTGTGATTGCAGAGGAGAATAGTCATGCAACACTCCTTTTCTGTGATCACGCAGCTACTGAAAACAGATCTCTTCGAAATAGTGTGATTGAGATTTATGCCGAAGCAGGAGCAACTGTCGAGTGCTATGATGTTGAAGAGACCGGAGACAATACTATCCGCCTTCACAACCTGCATGTCCATCAGGAAGCCAATAGCTCTGTTGTAGTCAGCAGTCTTACCATACATAATGGACAGACTCGTAACAACTTCTACTCTGACCTTAGAGGAGAGAGAGCTTCATTTGTGCTTAGTGGTCTGTGCATTTTGGACGGTGAGCAAAAGGCTGATAATTACTCTATCATCCGTCACTCTGTTCCTAACTGTCATAGTAACGAACTCTTCAAGTACAGCCTTAATGATCGAGCTCTTGGTAGCTTCTGCGGTCGTATATATGTGGCGAGAGATGCACAGAAGACCGAAGCTTACCAAAACAATCGTAACCTTCTTCTCTCCGATACTGCGAAGATGTATTCAAAGCCTCAGTTGGAGATTTATGCAGATGACGTTAAGTGTTCGCATGGTATGACCACCGGGCAGTTGGATACTTCCGCACTCTTCTATATGTGTCAGAGAGGTGTGCCTTATATGGAGGCCAAGTTGATGCTTACAATTGCATTTATGTCGGATGTTTTGGAGTCCATTCATCTCGAACCTCTCAGACACAGACTCGAAGAAGTTGTTGATAAGAGATTCAGGGGTCTCCCTGCGACATGTGGTGAACACTCTTGTTGCGGGATGAAGGGTTGATTTTGATATCTGTAATCTGTTTTTATATAAGGGATGCCATTATTTGGCGTCCCTTTCTTGTATAAGACCGGCATAATCAGCGTTCAAACAGACATGGTCTCAGCGAGATTTGTTTCTGTCTTTATTTGTGCGTTCTTTAACGTAATCAAAGGGGGATAAAAAGGGTGTCCAACTTGACGCATCAAGTTAGACAACTTAATTCATCAAGTTAGACAACTTAATTCATCAAGGTAGGCACATTGATTTGTTAGGATGTACGTGCCTCTTTTTCTTCAGCTTGTCGTGTCATGGACTTCTATCTTAGTGATCGTATTTTTTAGATTTTCTCGTTTGTCTCATGTTTTGTGTCCTTACTCTCCGATGTCGGATATGAGAAATAACCGATTTAGTGTTACCTAATAGTAGCGTTTATGGTAAAAAATCTTATCTTTGTTCCCTGATTACCTAACGTAGATAAATCATTAAATAAATATCATAACAACTTACAACACAAATGCAAAACAAAGGCTTAGTTAAAGGAGTAGCATTGGTAATGGTTTTGATATGTGCGTATTACCTGTCATTCTCGTTTGTGTCAGGTCACTACACCAACAAAGCCAAAGAATATGCTCAAGGTGATCCGATGAAAGAGATCAAGTATCTTGACTCCCTTTCGTCTCAGAAAGTATGGTTGGGACAGACCTTAAAGCAAGTGCGAGACAATGAGATCGGTCTCGGTCTTGACTTGAAGGGAGGTATGAACGTCATCCTCGAACTTAATGTTGCTGATGTCGTCAAGAATCTCTCCGGAAGTAGCCAAGATCCTACTTTCCTTGCTGCCATGGACTCTGCAAGAGACATTCAGATGCGCTCACAGAAGGACTTCATCACTGTGTTCATTGATGAGTTTCACAGGCTTGATCCCGGAGCAAGACTTGCAGCTATCTTCGGTACTCTTGAGTTGAAGGATCGTATCTCTACATCTTCTTCGGATTCAGAGGTCGAAAAAGTCCTCCGTGCTGAGGTGCAGGACGCTATCGATAGCTCATTCAAGGTCCTCCGTACACGTATCGACAGATTTGGTGTCGTAGCTCCAAATATCCAGAGACTTGAAACTCATGGACGTATTCTTGTGGAGCTTCCCGGTGTCAAGGAACCTGAGCGTGTACGTAAGCTCCTCCAAGGTAGTGCTAACCTTGAGTTTTGGGAAACATACACTGCTACAGAGGTTATTCCTCACCTTCAAAGAGCCGACATGGTACTTGCTCAGCTTTCTAAAAGGACAACTGCTTCAGAAACTGAGGAAACAGTAGCAGAAACAACAGAAATGGCAGCCGAAGAGGCTCCTGTCTCAGGCGTTGATAGCTTGGCTATGGCAGCCGGTGTAGCATCAACAGAGGTGGAAGCTACTCAAGTCAGCGATGAGCATCCTCTCCTTTCTCTTCTCCAGCTACAGAATATGGGACCTGCTGTCGGTGTGGCAAGATCAGCTGATATCAACGCTATCGACTCTATGCTCAATTTGCCACAGGTGAAAGAGATACTTCCTCGTCAGCTTAAGCTCAGATGGAGTGCGAAGGAACAAGTTGAAGGCTCCAAGATATATACACTTTATGCTATCAAGCAGACCCGTCGTGATGGTGCAGCTGCGCTTTCTGGTGATGTGATCACCACTGCTGAGAGCACAATCATCAATCAGCATGGTAGACAAGATCCGGGTGTGTCTATGTCTATGAATGCAGAGGGTGCTAAAGAATGGGCTCGACTCACAAAGGAAAATATCGGTCGTTCTATCGCAATTGTCCTTGATGATGTTGTCTACTCGGCTCCCAACGTCACAGGTGAAATCCCTAACGGTCAGTCTCAGATCTCCGGTAGCTTTACGGTAGATGAAGCTAATGACTTGGCGAATACGCTCAAATCCGGAAAGATGGCTGCATCTGTACGTATTGTTCAAGAAGATGTTGTCGGTCCATCACTCGGTAAGGAAGCAATCAATGCGGGTATTGTATCTTTCATCATTGCCCTTATCCTCCTCATGATCTACATGTGTGTCATGTATGGTCTCCTTCCCGGTTTGGTTGTCAACGGTGCTCTCATCCTCAACCTTTTCTTGACCCTTGGTATCCTTGCATCTCTACATGCGGTGCTTACACTTTCAGGTATTGCCGGTCTTGTCCTTACGTTGGGTATGGCTGTGGATGCCAATGTACTTATCTTTGAGCGTATCAAGGAAGAGCTACGTGGAGGTAAGTCCATGCTCAAGTCTATAGAGGATGGTTACAAAAATGCTTTCTCGGCGATCATTGACTCCAATGTGACCACTATCATCACAGGTATCATTCTTTATATGTTCGGTACAGGTCCTATCCGTGGATTTGCAACTACTTTGATCATCGGTCTTATCTGTTCGTTTATCACTGCAGTCTTCATTACACGTCTTGTGTTTGAAGGTCTTGCGCGCAGAGGCAAGATGAACAACGTGACTTATACAACAGCGGTATCCAAGAACTTCATGGTCAATGCGAAACTCAATATCATCGGTAAGATGAAGAGTGGTTTCCTTCTCCCTCTCGCTCTCATTATCGCAGGTGTAGCAGCTATGTCTACAATAGGTCTCAATAGTGGTATCGACTTCACAGGTGGTAGAAACTATGTGGTGAAGTTTGATAGAAACGTTACGACAGCAGAGGTGTCTGAACTACTTAGCTCGAGCTTCGACGGTAGCGTACGTGTCATCACCATCGGCACACCTGATCAAGTACGTATCTCTACAAACTACCGAATCATTGAGAATACCCCTGAAGTAGATGCAGAGATTGAAAATAAACTGTACGAAGGTCTCAAGCCTATCATCGGTGAAAATGTGTCTCATGACATGTTTGTGGATAAGTATATACAGAGCTCACAGAAAGTAGGTGCAAGTATGGCGGACGACATCAAGAGTGGTGCAGTCATCGCAGTCATCGTGTCACTCATCTTTATGGCGATCTATATCTTGATCAGATTTAGGGATATCGCTTTCTCTATCGGTGCTTTTGCTTCTGTGACAGTGACTACGCTTATTATCATCTCACTATATGCGATCTTGTGGAAGATCATGCCATTCTCTATGGAGATTGACCAGAACTTTATCGCAGCGGTACTTGCTATCATCGGTTACTCTATCAACGATACCGTGGTTGTCTTTGACCGTATCCGTGAGACACTCAAGGATTACCCTACTCGCAACAGATTTGATGTCTTCAATCAAGCTATCAATTCAACTCTTGCACGTACATTCAACACCAGCTTCAGTACGTTGCTTGTGGTGTTGGTGATCTTCTTCTTTGGAGGTGCAAATATCCGTAGCTTCACATTTGCGATCATGATCGGGGTTATCTTCGGTACATATGCGACACTCTTTGTTGCTACTCCGATTGCTTACCTAATCAACAATCGTAAGTTCAAGAAATTGCAAGAAAGAACAAAATAAGATTCTACTTGTGATAACTAAAAAATAGAAAGAGTCTCTCATTGCTTATTTTGTAATGAGAGACTCTTCCTTATTATTGGGGGAGTCTGTTGTCAAGATTTCTGATTTATAATGTTTGGCACAAATCATGGAGGAAATACAAAAAGGATATTTTTTGGAAAAAATATACCTTTGAACATACAATCACAGAAGGTACTAAAAGTACGCTCAGTATATAGAAACATCAGGATAAACAATAGCATATGTGCGGAATAGTAGGATATATAGGTTTTAAGGATGCTTGTCCTATACTTACCGATGGACTTAAACGGCTTGAATACAGAGGTTATGACAGTGCCGGAATAGCTCTTCTTGACGATGAAGGTGAGTTGAATGTCTACAAGGAGAAAGGTAAAGTAAGAAGTCTTGAAGAGAAAATGAATAGGGTGAATCGTACCGGAGTTGTCGGTATTGCTCATACAAGATGGGCTACTCACGGTGAACCTTGTGAACGTAATGCTCATCCGCACTACTCTTACAGCAAAGAAATTGCGATAGTACACAACGGAATTATAGAAAACTATAAGGAGTTGAAGACCATACTGCTTGATGAAGGTTTTGTCTTTCATAGTGATACAGATACCGAGGTGCTGTCTTACTATATCGAGTATGTCAAGAAGACGCAAAATCTCCCATTGTTTGAAGCCGTCCAAACCGCACTGAGAAGTGTGACAGGAGCCTATGCCGTTGCCGTGCTCGACAAAACTAGTCCTGACTATTTGGTTGCTGCACGCAAGGGGAGTCCTCTTGTTGTTGGGATCGGAATCGACAATAGTGAGTTTTTCATAGCATCGGATGCTACTCCGATTGTCTCGTATACTCGAAACGTTATTTATGTGGGAGAGGAGGAGATCGTAGGACTTCATATAGGTACTTCGCCTCGCGTAGAGTCTATACATGGAGATGTGATTGAATACCAAACTCAAGAAGTTGATCTTGATATCAGCATGATAGAGAAAGAAGGTTTTGACCACTTTATGCTGAAGGAGATATTTGATCAGCCTCGTTGTCTCACTGAATGTCTGCGAGGACGGGTAAGTCAAGAGCAAAAGCGGATAATATTGTCATCATTCGAGATGTCTCGAGAGCGTCTCCTGAAAGCAAGTCGCATCATTATATTGGGCTGTGGAACATCATGGCATGCCGCCCTCATAGGTAAGCAGCTTATCGAAAGGATGGCCCGTATCCCGGTGACAGTAGAGTATGCTTCCGAGTTTAGGTATCGAGATCCTTTCATATCTCCGGATGATATCGTGATAGCCGTGAGTCAATCTGGAGAAACTGCCGATACTCTTGCAGCAGTAATGTTAGCAAAGGAGAGGGGGGCATACACTTATGGTGTTTGTAATACGGTAGGGTCTTCTATTGCCCGACTTACGGATGTCGGAACATATATTCATGTGGGACCGGAGATCGGTGTCGCATCTACCAAAGCATTTGTAGGCCAACTTGCTGTGCTTACTATGCTGGCTCTTTGTTTGGGATATGAGCGGCAGGAGATATCTAAGGATTACTATCAAAAACTTGTTGAGGAATTGCCTCAGTTACCTGAAAAGATCCAAAGAGTACTTGGTCAAAATGAAAGGATAAAGCAGCTCAGTCAAAATTTCAGTGATACACGCGATTTTCTATACCTTGGTCGAGGTCTTAACTATCCGGTAGCACTCGAAGGGGCTCTTAAACTCAAGGAAATATCTTACATCCATGCCGAAGGATATCCGGCAGCAGAGATGAAACATGGTCCTATTGCTTTGGTAGATGAAAATATGCCTATCGTTTTTATAGCCATTCGGGATAATATATATGATAAGGTCGTAAGCAATATTCAGGAGGTTAAAGCTCGTAAGGGGAAAATATTGGCGATTGTCAATGATAATGACGAAGAAGTATCTAATCTCGCAGATTGCGTGATAGAGGTGCCTCAGACTTTGCCGGAATTTACCCCTCTTGTTACGGTTGTGCCACTTCAGTTGCTGTCTTACCATATAGCCGTCAACAAAGGTTTAGATGTGGATCAACCGCGTAACCTTGCAAAGTCTGTGACTGTAGAGTAGGGACCGGGGTACGTAGATTTGGAGACATATATTTTTGATCTTTCCACTAAAACAAATCTACATATTAACATACTCGGAGGGGGGATATAACAAATAAAATTGAGTAACTTTGCGCGGAGTGCTGAAAGGTACGATCACCTCATATAATTTCGCAAGATAATCATACCTTAGTAAAGAAATATGGAACCACTAAAACACGAGTGTGGTATTGCTGTGGTGCGTTTGAGAAAACCCCTCGAATACTATCATCAACGATATGGCACATGGATGTATGGCATAAACAAGATGTACCTCTTGATGGAGAAGCAACACAACAGAGGACAGGAAGGTGCAGGTATCGCCTGTGTCAAGTTGGCAGCTTCGCCGGGTGAGGAGTATATGCATCGAGAACGAGCTCTTGGAAATACAGCCATTACCAAAATCTTCAATTCTATCCATTCTATTTTTAATTCCGTTTCCCCAGAACAATTGAGCGATCCTGTTTACGCAACAGAGCATGTGCCATTTGCTGGGGAATGTTATTTAGGGCACTTGAGATACAGCACGACCGGTAAAAAAGGGCTGGAGTTTGTGCACCCGATGATGCGTCGGAGCAATTGGAGAGCAAAGAGCCTTGCTGTATGTGGGAACTTCAATCTGACTTCGGTGGATGTCATTTTTGATAAGATTTCTTCCGTGGGACAACACCCACGCAATATGTCTGATACACATATTCTCCTCGAGCAGATTGGACACCGACTTGATAGAGAGGTTGAGCACCGATTCAGAGAAAGTAAGGCAAAGGGTCTTACAGGGATGGATATCACCAATGATATAGAGGCTCGTATCAATATGACAACACCACTCAAGGAGTGTTCTCCTGACTGGGATGGTGGGTACGCGATGTGTGGACTCACCGGTAGTGGAGAGATGTATGTCATGAGAGACCCATGGGGGATCCGTCCTGCCTTTTACTATATTGATGACGAGATTATCGTTGTAGCCTCTGAGCGTCCTGTGATACAGACCGTCCTCAATGTTACTTATGACCGTGTGCAAGAACTATGTCCGGGGCAGGCCATCACGATAGATCGTACAGGGCAGAAAGTGGAGTTGACACAGATACTTGAACCAAAACAAAACAAGGCCTGCTCTTTTGAGCGTATATATTTCTCTCGTGGTAGTGATATAGACATCTATAAAGAGCGTAAGCAGCTTGGAAAAAACCTTGTTCCCCAAATTCTAAAGAGCATCAATGGGGATTTGGATCATGCTGTTTTCTCCTTTATCCCAAATACTGCTGAAGTGGCTTACTTTGGTATGGTAGAGGGCTTGAATGAGCATCTTAATAAAATTAAAGCAGAGAGGATAACTTCTGCAAAAGATCTCTCAAAAGAAGAAATTGAAGTAATCCTTCAGTCCCGAATACGTGCTGAAAAGGTGGCTATCAAAGACATAAAATTGAGAACCTTCATCGCGGAGGGTACGAGCCGTAATGATCTTGCAGGGCATGTCTATGACGTGACTTACGGTAGCCTTAAGAGGGGAGAAGATGCTCTTGTTGTCATCGATGATAGTATCGTGAGAGGAACGACTCTAAAAGAAAGTATCATCAGTATACTTGATAGGCTTGGACCTCGTAAGATTGTTATTGTGTCCTCATCTCCCCAAGTACGATATCCTGACTACTACGGCATAGATATGAGTAAGATGAAGGAGTTTGTGGCATTCCGTGCTGCGATAGCATTGCTTATGGAGCGAGGTAAACAGGTCATTATTCATGATACCTATGCTCGCATATGCAAGGCCATGGAAGAGGGTAACAGTCGTTCGGAAAACTTTGTTAAGGCGATCTATGAGCCTTTTACTCTTGAAGAAATAAATGCCAAGATTGTCGAGCTGCTCAAGCCCGACTTTGTCAAGTCTGAGGTCGAGCTTGTATACCAGACCATGGAAGGGTTACATGATGCTATTCCAAATCATCCGGGTGATTGGTACTTCTCCGGGGATTATCCAACTCCCGGAGGAACTCATCTTGTCAATAGAGCTTATATGGACTATTACGAGAATGACTTTAAGAAGATCTGATAACTACTAAAAGCTAATATATGAGAAAGAAAGGTGTACTTGTCCTCTCTGATGGGACAAGATATGAAGGGGAAGTGTTTGGAGCGGAAAAGCCTGTAAGTGGTGAGGTTGTGTTCAGCACCGCAATGACAGGATATACTGAAAGTCTCACTGATCCCTCTTTCGAAGGACAGATACTCGTATCTACCTATCCCTTAGTCGGTAATTATGGATTGCCTGCTCAGGAGACTGATCCGGAGACCGGGCTCACTCTCTTGCAAGAGAGTTACAGAATGCATCCGGAAGGTTTTATTGTTCATGACTACTGCGAAGGATACAGCCATTGGAATGCTGTTGAAAGCCTTGAAGATGGCATGAAGCGCAATGGAATCACAGGGCTTACGGGAATAGATACCAGAGCTCTTACTCAGAAACTGCGTGACCACGGATCACTTATCGGTAAGATAATTGTTGAGGGTGAGGGCGACATAGAATTTGTTAATACTGATGAAATAAACCTTGTTGCAAAAGTCTCTACCAAAGAAATCATCACATACAAAGGCTCTCTCGGTAAGGAGGTTGTTTTGATTGACTGTGGTGTCAAAGAGAATATCCTCCGTAGCCTTTTGCGCAGAGGTCTTACAGTACACAGAGTACCTTGGGACTATGATTTCACTGGCATGGAGTTTGATGGTGTATTTATCAGTAATGGTCCCGGAAATCCCAACTTGTGTACCCCGACCATAGAACATATACGTAAGGCGATGACTATGGACAAGCCAATCGCAGGTATCTGCATGGGAAATCAACTTATAGCTCGAGCAATAGGTGCGGGAGTTATCAAGATGAAATACGGACACCGCTCTCACAATCAGGCTGTACGTATGGTTGGTACGGATAAGTGTTTTGTTACAAGCCAAAATCACGGTTTTGCAGTGGATCCGGATACGCTCCCTACAGATTGGAAGCCTTACTTTATTAACCTTAATGATGGCTCAAACGAAGGCCTGATTCATGAGTCAGGCAAGATGTTCTCTGTACAGTTTCACCCCGAAGCATGTAGTGGACCTACGGATACGGAGTTCTTCTTTGATGATTTTGTAGCCTTATTGACCAAGTAAATAGTGTAAAACTAAGGAAAAACAATCATAGAAATATGTCAGTAAAGAAATATAATAAGGTGCTGGTGCTCGGATCCGGTGCTCTCAAGATTGGTGAAGCAGGAGAGTTTGATTACTCCGGATCACAGGCACTAAAGGCTCTCAAGGAGGAAGGTATATCCACCGTCCTTGTAAATCCTAATATTGCAACGGTGCAAACCTCTGAGGGGGTTGCCGACGTCGTATACTTCCTTCCCGTTACACCATACTTTTTGGAGCGAGTCATTGAGAAAGAGCGCCCGGATGGTATCCTTCTTGCTTTCGGGGGGCAGACGGCTCTTAACTGTGGTGTGGCTTTACATCGTTCGGGAGTCCTTCAGAAGTATGGTATTGAAGTCTTAGGCACACCTGTTCAGGCAATCATAGATACAGAGGACCGTGAACTCTTTGTGCAAAAGTTGGATGAGATCGATGTCAAGACCATCAGCAGCGAAGCTTGCGAAAACATTGAATCTGCAAGAGTCGCAGCTAAGAGGCTTGGTTATCCTGTTATCATCCGTGCAGCTTATGCTCTCGGAGGCTTAGGTAGCGGTTTCTGTGACAATGAGGAGGAGTTGAATGTTCTTTGTGAAAAAGCTTTTGCTTTTGCTCCTCAAGTGCTTGTGGAGAAGAGTCTGAAAGGCTGGAAAGAAATTGAGTATGAGGTCGTACGTGATAAGTACAACAACTGCATCACCGTATGTAATATGGAGAACTTTGATCCTCTCGGTATTCACACGGGAGAGAGTATCGTCATTGCTCCATCTCAAACGCTGACCAATAGTGAGCATCAGAAACTTAGGGAAATCGCGATAAAAATCGTTCGCCATATAGGCATTGTCGGTGAGTGTAATGTCCAATATGCTCTTGATACACACAGTGAAGATTATCGAGTGATCGAGGTCAATGCACGCCTTAGTCGTTCATCGGCTCTTGCATCCAAGGCAACGGGTTATCCTCTTGCTTTTGTTGCTGCAAAGCTCGGCCTTGGCTATGGACTGTTTGATCTCAAAAACAGTGTAACAAAGCACACCTCTGCATGCTTTGAGCCGGCTCTTGACTATGTGGTGTGTAAGATCCCTCGCTGGGATTTGAGCAAGTTCCATGGTGTGTCTCGAGAACTTGGCAGTAGTATGAAATCCGTAGGTGAAATCATGGCTATCGGACGCACCTTTGAGGAAAGTATCCAGAAAGGTTTGCGTATGATAGGGCAGGGTATGCACGGCTTTGTTGAAAATAAAGAACTTATTCTTGACGATATTGACGGCGCACTCCGACAGCCTACAGACAACCGTATATTTGTCATCAGCAAGGCATTTCGAAAGGGTTATACTATTGAGGATATCCATGAACTTACTAAGATAGACCTCTTCTTCCTCCGTAAACTAAGGAAGATTGTAGATACTGCTGAAGAACTTGAGCAGCTCACAGATATATCTCAAGTCTCAAAGGACCTTATGAGGCGAGCTAAGAAAGAAGGTTTCTCCGACTTTCAAATAGCAAGAGCGATCTATAAGCATACCATAGATGATATTGAGCAGGCCCAAGATAGAGTGAGAACTTACCGCAAGGAGCTTGGTATTGTTCCTGTCATCAAGCAGATAGATACTCTTGCTGCCGAGTATCCTGCTCTTACCAATTATCTTTACCTCACTTATGGTGGCGAGACGCATGATGTACAGCCTGAGCACGACAATCGCAGTGTCATTGTTCTTGGTTCCGGAGCATATCGTATCGGTAGTTCTGTCGAGTTTGACTGGTGTGGCGTCAGTGCGCTCCAGACCATTCGTAGGGCAGGGCTTCGTTCGATTATGATCAACTATAATCCTGAGACAGTAAGTACTGACTATGACCTCTCTGACAGATTGTATTTTGATGAGTTAAGCTTTGAGAGGGTACAAGATATCATCGAACTTGAACAACCAAGAGGTACTATTCTCTCTACCGGAGGACAGATTCCGAATAATCTGGCTGTAAAGCTTGCTGCCAAAGGAGTGACAATCCTTGGTACTCAAGCAAAAGATATAGACAATGCCGAAGACCGTCATAAGTTCTCTGCTATGCTCGACCGCTTGGGCATCGATCAGCCCGCGTGGAAGGAGCTGACTTCTCTTGAAGATGTCACGGCTTTTGTCGAACAAGTGGGATATCCCGTGCTTGTCCGTCCATCTTATGTGCTTTCAGGTGCAGCTATGAATGTTTGCTCCAATGATGACGAATTGCGCCGCTTCCTTGAGCTTGCTGCCAACGTGTCTCAGAAACATCCTGTTGTCGTGTCTTCATTCATTGAGCATGCAAAGGAGGTTGAGATGGATGCTGTTGCGGATCATGGCGAACTCGTTGCTTATGCTATCAGCGAGCATATCGAATTTGCAGGTGTGCACTCCGGAGATGCTACCATACAGTTCCCGGCACAGAAGATTTATATAGAGACCATCCGACGCATCAAGCGCATCACACGTCAGATTGCAAAGGAACTACATATTTCAGGGCCGTTCAATATCCAATTCCTTGCGAAGGGCAATGAGATCAAGGTTATCGAATGTAACTTGAGAGCTTCTCGCTCATTCCCATTCGTGAGTAAAGTCCTTAAGATCGATCTTATCGACTTGGCAACTAAGATCATGCTCGGTGAACCATACGAACGTCCACAAAAGAATGCCTTTGATCTTGACTATGTGGGTATCAAGGCTTCACAGTTCTCTTTCTCTCGCCTCCAAAAAGCAGACCCCGTACTTGGAGTGGATATGACCTCTACGGGAGAAGTGGGATGTATTGCTTCGGACTCCAATGAAGCTATTCTCAAAGCAATGCTCTCGGTAGGTCAGAGAATTCCGGAGAAGGCTATACTTATGTCCACGGGAGGTGCCCGCCAAAAGGTGGATATGCTCGAAGCTGCTAAGGCCCTCCATCGCAAGGGTTATGAGATATATGCGACCCAAGGGACGCATGCGTTCTTGGAAGATAATGGAGTGCCATCCAAGCTGTGCTACTGGCCGAGCGAAGAGGGAAAGCCTCAAGCACTTGATCTGTTGCAGTCACGCACAGTGGATCTTGTTGTCAATATCAACAAGAACCTTTCAGCCCGCGAACTTACCAATGGGTACAAGCTTCGCCGTGCAGCGACAGACCTTAACATCCCACTTATCACGAATGCTCGTTTGGCCTCAGCCTTTATTACAGCATTCTGCAAGCTCTCTTTGGAAGACATCAAGATCAAGAGCTGGCAAGAATATTGATAATAGGATAAAGTCCTAAAAAGGAGGAAGCCCCAAGTCGATATATACCGACTTGGGGCTTCCTCTTTTTTAGATTTCCACAGATATATAGGCTTTAAGGGATATAAAGGAAGCTCGAGATTAAGTTGTCTAACTTGCGAGCGACAGTTGTCTAACTTGTGAATGATGGTTGTCTAAAGAGTTTTGACAAGGTCGGGGACTTTTTCTCGCGTCCATGCTCCGATTGTTTTATAGGAGCATACACAATTATTGTGTAAATTTGTACCCCAATAAACCAAACTATTTATGCAAAAAATTAGAAATATCGCAATTATAGCACACGTTGACCATGGTAAGACTTCTTTGGTCGATCGTATGCTTCAGGCCGGTAAACTTTTTCGCGATGAAAAGGAGGTGCCGGAACAACTCCTTGATAGTAATGACCTTGAAAGGGAGAGGGGGATCACAATCCTCTCCAAGAATGTCTCTATCCAGTATAAAGATTACAAGATCAATATTATAGATACTCCGGGGCATGCGGACTTTGGCGGAGAGGTGGAGCGTGTCTTGAATATGGCAGACGGTTGTTTGCTCCTTGTCGATGCTTTTGAGGGCCCTATGCCTCAGACACGTTTTGTCCTTGGCAAGGCTATCGATATGGGACTCAAGCCTATTGTTGTGGTGAACAAGGTGGACAAGCCCAACTGTCGCCCGGAGGAAGTTCAGGAAATGGTGTTTGACCTGATGTTCAATCTCGATGCTACTGAAGAGCAGTTGGACTTCCCTACCTTTTTCGGATCTGCCAAGGAGGGTTGGATGTCGGATGATTGGAAAAAGCCTCAGGCAGATATTACTCCACTCCTTGATGCCATTATCGAATATATCCCTGAGCCTGAGATGCTGGAAGGAGCACCACAGATGCTTATCACCTCGCTTGACTACTCTTCGTATGTCGGCCGTATAGCGATCGGTCGTGTTCATAGAGGGACAATCCGTGAAAATATGGATGTCATCCTCATGAAACGTGAGGGAGGGCAGCAAAAGTGCCGTATCAAAGAACTCAATGTCTTTGAGGGGCTTGGACGCAAGAAAGTGGAAAGCATCTCCAGTGGCGATATTTGCGCTGTCATAGGTCTTGAGGGATTTGAGATTGGTGACACCATCAGCGATGTCAACAATCCGGAGGCCCTACCAAGCATTACCATCGATGAGCCTACGATGAGTATGCTCTTTACGATAAACAACTCCCCCTTCTACGGCAAAGAGGGTAAGTTTGTCACATCAAGACACATATATGATCGCCTGATGAAAGAGTTGGATAAGAACCTCGCACTCCGAGTCGAACCTACGGACTCTGCCGATGCTTGGCTTGTCTACGGGCGCGGTGTCTTGCACCTTTCTGTATTGATAGAGACTATGCGACGTGAGGGATATGAGCTTCAGGTAGGACAGCCCCAAGTGATCCGCAAGGAGATCGATGGGCAGATCTGTGAGCCTGTTGAGGAGCTTACCGTCAATGTGCCGGAGGAGTATTCCAGCAAGATCATAGACATCGTCACACGTCGTAAGGGTGAAATGACGATGATGGAAAGTAAAAATGATCGTATCTTCCTCAAGTTTACCATCCCATCGAGAGGTATCATTGGTCTCAACAATGCGGCTCTTACCTCCTCAGCCGGAGAAGCCATTGTGGCGCATCGCTTTTTGGAATATCAACCTTGGAAAGGTGATATGGATAGTCGCAACAACGGTTCTCTTATTGCCTTGGAGACCGGTACAGCGTATGCTTATGCACTGAATAACCTGCAGAGTCGTGGTAAGTTCTTCATTTCTCCACAAGAAGAAGTCTACGAAGGACAGGTCATTGGTGAACACAGCAAGGAAGGTGATCTCACTGTCAATGTCTGCAAGAGTAAAAAGCTCACCAATATGCGTGCTTCAGGTAGCGATGACAAAGTCGCTCTGGCTCCTCCCGTCATCTTCTCATTGGAGGATGCTCTCGAATATATCAAGGGTGATGAATACCTCGAAGTGACCCCTAAGAGCATGCGTATGCGTAAGATACTTTTAAGTGAGGTCGAGCGTAAGAGAGCCGGTCGGTAATTCCGCATCAATATAAACAAACGATAATCCATGCGTCGGTACGAACCATTCATGTTCAAGCACTTCAAAGTACATCAACAAGAAAGTGCCATGAAGGTCGGTACCGACGCTGTCCTTTTGGGGGCTTATGTGACTCTTCCTTCTGACGAGCCTGTCCGAGTGCTTGATGTGGGGAGTGGTACGGGTATTGTGGGTATGATGATAGCTCAGAGAGCACCCTTTGCACAGGTGGACTGTGTCGAAATATCTCATGAGGCAGTGGAGGAGTCCGGGAGGAGTGTCGAGGAGTCTCCTTTTGCTGATCGTATCCGTGTTTTTTGTTCGGACTTTTCAGATTTTTCTGGCTCCGAAAAGTATCACCTCATTGTGAGTAATCCTCCGTTTTTTACTGAAACACATAAAGCGAAGGGTAGACTTCGCAACCAAGCAAGACACATGGAAGGACTTACTCCGGAGGTGTTCTTTGATGGAGTTCGTAGGCTTCTTATATCTTCCGGGAGGGTTACAATCATCACGGCTGTAAGCTCCTTTGAACGTTTCTGTAAAGCAGCTTCCGCCGAGGGGTACTTTTTGGCCGAAGTGCTATTGGTACGACCTACAAAAAATGCCGATGTGAAACGTATTGTGGCGACATGGAGCCGTATTGAAACAGATAGGATTAAGTTCGATGATCTGTTTATCGAGGTCAGCCGACATCGCTATTCAGAGGCTTTTAAGGCCATGACAGGAGATTTTTATTTGGACAAGAAATAGTATGCACATTCTTTTTTGTATCTTGCCCACTCGGAGGTGATATACCGGCTTAGTCCAATTTTACCGATAAGCCGTAAAATTTGTGATGAGTAAGACTGAGTGTTCGGAGTGCACACGAAAAATATAAAAACATTGTATTTCACTCTCCTGAACACTCAAGTTGAGCCCCTCTATTATTGTATATAATCTTAATTCTTACTAACTTCGCACCCTTGAAGTACTATGATTTTTGCTGAATAAATCAAAAACATTATATAATGGCAACTTTAGAAAAAATTAGAAACCGTGCGGGTCTCCTTGTTATTATCATAGGGTTGGCTCTTTTGGCCTTCCTCATGGGAGACTTCCTAAGACAAGGTACTACCTTGTTTAGAGACTCACAGATGAATGCTATCGTTGTGGATGGCGAAGTGATCAAGATCAATGAATACGAAGCTCGTGTAAATCAGGCACAAGATTTGTATCGCATGCAGACCGGTAAAAATAACCTCTCTGATGTCGAGATGAATCAGCTCCGTAACCAAGTTTATACTTCTATCGTGTCTGAGCGTATCCTTGATGCTAAGACCGCAGATCTTGGTATTTCTGTCAGTCCTGCAGAGGTTTTTGACCTTGTGCAAGGTGATTTTATCTCTCCTGTGATCATGAACTCTCCTTTGTTCATGGATCCACAGACCGGAGTGTTTGACAAGGTTGCTCTACTAAACTTCTTGAAGAGTATTGATGCAAAGCAGATCAACAGCTATCCTGCTGAACAGAGAGATCAACTACTTGAACTTCGTAACATCTGGATTGCTATGGAAAATAATGTCCATGACTTCCGCTTGAATGAAAAGTACACCAATCTCATCTCTAAGGCTATGGTGGCTAACAAACTCGAGATTGAAGATCAAGTGACAAGCTCTCTGACAAGTGCAGATCTTGCGTTTGTTGCAAGACCATCAAGGACTGCTCCTGACAGTTTGGCTGTTGTTGACCAAAGTGCTGTAAAGGCATTTTACGATATGCACAAGGAAGCTTTCAAGACAGATGAATCTCGTACAATCGACGTGGTTTATAAGTCTATCCTGCCTTCTCAGTCAGATATAGATGCGACACGCCAAGATATCGAAACTGCACGTAGAGAACTTATCGATGGTGTAAATCCAAACGATGTCATCTCTGAGTTTTCTGACGAACAGTCTTTTGATGCTTACCTTCCACTTAATTTCTTCCGCAATGCGTTCTTCAACTCAACGCTTGCTGATGAGATATCTTCTGCAGAGCCCGGACATGTGACGGATCTTACTTATACAGATAATACATACAGTGTGGCGAAGCTCCTCGGTACAAAGGTTGCTCCGGACTCACTCCTTGTACGTCATATCCTATTGCCTGCAAATGATGCTTCGGTCGACAGTTTGTTTAATGTCGCTAAGGGTGGTCTTGATGCATTCAGTAGCGCAGCGATCAATCACTCACTTGATAGCAGAAGCGGTGCAAATGGTGGCGAGCTTGGCTGGTTTACAGAGTTCTCTTCCGTTCGTTTCCTCAGTCCTGAGTTCAGAGAAGCGATTTTCTCCGCTTCTGTTGGTGCTCCTGTGAAGTTTACTTCGCAGTACGGTACTCACATCCTTCTTGTGGAAAAGGCTACTGCTCCTGTCAAGAAGTACAATGTGGCTTATGTGACCAAGAAAGCGACTCCAAGCTCAAGGACTATCAACGAGCTTTACAATGAGATGAACTCATTCCTTGCAAAGAATAATAACGCTGCTGCCATCGACACTGCGGCTATTTCTGCAGGTTTCCAAACGTTGAAGGATCTTCCTATTTATGGTATGCAACCTAACGTCGCAACTTCAATCGGCAATAGCCGTTCGCTTGTTCGTTGGGCTCTTGATAATAAGGTTGGTGCTGTTTCTGAAGTTAAGGAGTGTGGTGATAAGTATGTCATTGCAGTTGTCAAGAAGGCTACTCCACGTGGATACCTTCCTTTTGAAGATGCAAAGTCTCAGATCGAGCCTATTATCCTCAACAAGGCTAAGGTCGATGCTATGTACAACTCTGTCGTAGCTGCAGACTATCCATCACTTGAAGCTTATTCACAAGCAATAGATGTCCCTGTAGACTCTGTTAAGTTTGTCAAGTTTGACACAAACCGTATCGAAGGTATCGGCTTTGAGCCTGCACTTAATGCTGCGGCAGCATATGCTCCACTCAACAAGCTTGTTCCTGTGAAGG
The DNA here is from genome assembly GCF_030529325.1 of Porphyromonas sp. Classification (GTDB taxonomy): domain Bacteria; phylum Bacteroidota; class Bacteroidia; order Bacteroidales; family Porphyromonadaceae; genus Porphyromonas_A. The sequence goes on from NZ_JAUMXC010000008.1 coordinate 34,840, forward strand.
GTAACAACGGAGTATATCTTGTCAATGTGATGTCTCGTGCAAATGAAGATGCTGTGGAAGCAGACGCTGCTCGTGGTATGATCGAGAGCTCTCGTCAGGCTGCTGTTCGCATGAGACTGCTTCAAGCTCTTATCCTCAAGTCTGATATTGAAGATACGAGAGTACGTTTCTATTGATACCCCTTTGGGAATCTTATTCCTATAAATGATATCTTAGCGAGTGAGTCAAATCATGGATTTGGCTCACTCGTTTCTTATGTATTAGATGACCAGACATGGTTTTGATGATCTGAAAATCATATCCATTTGGGACTACAGACATGACTCCGCGTTATTTATTTGTCTTATATGAAGTCTCGTGATATCGATTGCCGGCAGTCTATCCTTGGGGGAGGCACTTAAATTTCATCTCTCTTATTGCCTTTGGCATTTGTATTTTCCTTATCTTAGTTCCTCAAATAATAGTTCTATGAAAACAGACCTGAGAGAGTGTAGACCGCATTTTGTGGATAGAGACATCAGCTGGCTCTATTTCAATAGGCGTATATTATTTGAGGCTCAGAGAGCGGATATCCCTTTGCTTGAAAGACTCAACTTTCTTGGGATTTATTCAAACAATCTGGATGAGTTTTTTAGAGTCCGGATAGCCCTTTTGAGAAGAACTATTGATGGCTATGAGTCAGGAGTAACACCTTCGGTCAGACAGGAGACTATCGAACGTCTTCGTCATATATATAAGATCAATGCGGAGTTGAATAAGATGTTTGAGGATACATTTTCGAGTCTTATATCTGCTCTGAAAAGCGAGGGGATAATGATGATCCGTGAGACCGAACTCTTGCCGGGAAAGCTCGAGGATGAGGTGCATAATTTCTACATGACCGAACTCAATGCTTCTACAAACCCCATTTTCCTCAGAAAGATCAAGTCCATAACCGATGTTTTGGATGAGTCTATTTATCTTGCTGTTGAGCTTAAAGAGATAGATAGTTCCGGGAATGTGCTCCAAGAGGATATCGCTATTATCCGTCAGCCTGTAGAGAAGTTTGGACGGTTCATCCGCTTATCCGATACAAGTGATGGGAAAGTATACATCATGTTTTTGGATGATGTTATTCGTCACAATCTCAAGTATATTTTCGTTGGTAAGAAATACAATAGCTTCAGAGCCTACACCTTTAAGTTTACAAAAGACTCTCAGATGAAGATAGATGAGCAAGATAATGATGGAGTCTTGCAGCGTATCTCCAAAGGGCTGAGTAAACGAAGTAAAGGGGACTTGTTGAGAGTTGTCTTTGATAAGGAGATGCCTAAGAGCATGCGTGACAAACTATTCAAGAAGGCTCAGTTGGATCGTAAGGATGCTAAAATCCCGGGAGGACGCTATCACAATACCAAGGATCTGATGGATTTTCCATCCTGCGATAGGGCAGACCTGCTCTACCCGGTGCAACAACCCATAGGTGAACACAGTGACGACATATCTCAGAGTATTATAGACAAGATACTTGTCAAAGACAGGGGGTTGCACTTCCCTTACCAGAGTTTTGACAGATTTATCCGAGTCCTTAGAGAGGCTGCCATTAGTGATGATGTCAAGGAGATAAAGGTCACGCTTTACCGTGTTGCCCGCGAATCCAATGTCGTCAATGCACTTATCGCAGCTGCTCGAAATGGAAAGAAAGTCACAGCAGTTGTTGAGCTATTGGCAAGATTTGACGAAGCAAGTAATATCTTGTGGAGCCGAGAGATGATGGCCAATGGCATCAAAGTGGTCTTTGGTCCTGAGAAACTCAAGATACATAGTAAGTTGGTATATATATCCACCAAAAATGGGGATATTGCTTGTGTGAGTACCGGTAATATGCATGAGGGGACAGCAAAGGTGTATACCGACTATATGCTTTTTACTCATGATAAACGTATTGTACAAGAAATCAATAAGGTATTTACGTTTATCGAGCAACCTTATCTGCATGTCTCGTTTAAGAACCTTTTGGTTGCTCCCAATGACATGCGTAATCGATTTGCAAACCTCATCCATAGGGAGATAAAAAACCGAAGAAAGGGCTTGAATGCTTATATAAAGGTTAAAGTAAACCATATCACCGATCCTCGCATCATCAAATTGCTCTACAAAGCCTCTGAGGCCGGAGTCAAGATTGAGTTGCTTGTTCGAGGCAATTGTTCGATAGTTCCCGGGGTTGAGGGTTGTAGTGATAATATCACAGTCAATGGTATTATAGACAGGTATTTGGAGCATTCTCGGATATTTATCTTTTGTAATAATGATAAGCCGCTTTACTTTATCGGCTCTGCAGACTGGATGGAACGTAACCTTGACAGACGCATTGAGGTTGCAGCTCCTGTTTATGATGAAGATCTCAAGGCTGAATTGCGGATGATTGTTGAAAAAGGTCTTGCCGATAACCTCCAAGGGCACTGGGTTAATACTCATGGTAATATGCCGAGGAGGAAGGCCAAAGCCAAGGATATTGTTCACTCTCAGAGCGAACTTTACAAGTATTATTTGAAAAATCAGCAACTTGGGGAATGAGTAGGGCTGAGCGTCGATCTGACTTACTCATCATTATTGAGATAAAATCAGGCCCAAAATTGATGCTTAATAGTAAAAAAATCGTACCTTTGCAGCAAGGTAGGAGAGATAAAGCCTTCCAATCGGATGAAAACGTGGATAGATTTGTATGCTTGCAACCACGCGATAAAAAATGCTAAAAAGATTCATACTCAAGCGTATCTCCGGATGGGAGATGAGTTTCTGACTCTTTACTGCTTTTATCATTTGCGGCACGGTATCCACGAAGGATATCGGGCTTTTTCTTTTTATACCCCACATATCACATAACAATAACTACTAAAAAATAGATAGACTATGAGTTACCTATTTACGTCCGAGTCTGTGTCTGAGGGACATCCTGATAAGGTTGCCGATCAGATCTCCGATGCCATTCTCGATCATTTTTTGGCTCTTGATCCTCAGTCTAAAGTCGCTTGTGAGACACTTGTCACTACGGGACAGGTTGTCGTAGCAGGGGAAGTCAATTCGACTGCTTATGTCGATATTCAAGAGGTCGTCAGAGACGTGATCGCGGGGATCGGTTACACTAAGAGCGAGTATAGATTTGATGCAGAGTCATGTGGCATCTTTTCAGCCATTCATGAACAAAGTTCGGATATCAACAGAGGGGTCGTCAGAGCAGAGGCTTCAGAACAGGGGGCAGGAGACCAAGGTATGATGTTTGGTTACGCAACGAGTGAGACCAAGAGCCTCATGCCACTACCGATAGAGTTGTCTCATATTCTTCTCTACGAACTGGCAGATATTCGTAAAAACGAATTGCACCTTATGCCATATCTTCGTCCTGATGCCAAGAGCCAGGTGACAGTTGAGTACAATGATGACCGCACTCCACGCAGGATACATACCATTGTCATCAGTACTCAGCATGATGAGTTTATCCTTGTTGATAAGGGTAGGACTCAAGATGAGGCTGACCGCATGATGCAGGCAAAGATCGAAGATGATGTGAGAAACATCCTCCTGCCACGAGTCATGAAAAAGTATCCTGAGACTATTGGTAAGATGATGGATGAAAACTTTATCCTACACGTCAATCCGACAGGAAAGTTTGTCATCGGCGGACCTCATGGAGATACGGGTCTCACAGGTCGTAAGATCATTGTCGATACCTATGGTGGTGCTGCATCACATGGTGGAGGGGCATTCAGCGGTAAGGATCCCAGCAAAGTGGACCGCTCGGCAGCATATGCGGCTCGTCACATCGCGAAGAACCTCGTAGCTGCAGGAGTGGCTGATGAAGTACTTGTACAGCTTGCTTATGCTATCGGAGTAGCTCACCCCGTCAGCGTATTTGTCAATACCCACGGACGCGCCAATGTCGCTCTTTCTGACGGTGAAATCGCACAGAAGATCAGTGAAATCTTTGACCTCCGACCATTTGCTATCGAGCAACGTCTCCAGTTAAGACGTCCTATTTATCGCGAGACCGCATCTTATGGTCATATGGGACGCGATCCTCGCAAGGTGACAAAGACATTCAAGTCAAGATACACTGAGCCGATCACAACGGAAGTAGAGCTCTATACTTGGGAGCGCCTTGACTATGTTGATAAGATCAAGGCAGCCTTTGGGCTATAAAATACCCACGTAACAATACAAGAAAGGCTCAACCGTCATGCGTACGGTTGAGCCTTTTTTGTATTGTCAATACTACTTGATCGAGCCGTTTTTTACACGAGACGGTAGACGACAGCCCCATGTGCAGGGACATCCACCTCAATAGGTTCATGTGATGAAAGCATAGCTGCCCCTCGGCTGTCACTCAGTATGTCCTCAAGGATGACAGGTCTATTGTCCTCCATCCCCAAGATCTCAAAGGCATGCATAGGGATTGTGATCTCGTACTTGCGCGGATATTCTGCAAAGTTCACCACGACAAGGAATGTTTCTTTACCGTCACTGCGTAGGAAGAAGTAGTCTCGTGAATGGTCGATATCCGGCTTATGATTAGCATACATGAGGTCAAAAAATCCTCCTTTGTTTAGTGCTTCGTATTCTAACATCCCATTGAGGAGTTTGCTGTACTTTGTGCGCAACCTTTTTTCTTTATCGGTGAGTTCTTTGTCAGAGAACATACTTCGTTTCCCGATCCAACGTCTTACGCTACCTACACTCCAGTAGTCAAAGATGGAGGTGCGCCCATCCAAACCTGAAAAACCTTCGGTATCCATCCCTCTCTCTCCAAGCTCTTGCCCGAAGTAAGTCATTATCCCGTCCGTAGCCCCAATAAGGGCTGACACTACCATCGCAGGGAAAGCTTTTTCTCCGTCCCCGATCATAAAGTCGGAGCCCAAACGTACCTCATCATGATTTTCCATAAAGCGCAACATGTGTCCTTTGACATGCTCTTGTTCAAAATGGATGCGGGTGATATCCGATGCAGGCCTGTGTCCTCGGAGTACTTGGGTGAGTGTGTCGTACAGCCCGTCTTTATCATACAAGTAGTCAAAACCTGCTTGTACATATGATGCGTACTCATGAGGGCGATATACCTCTGCTATGAATAATATATGTGGATATTCTTTGCGTAGCTCCCCTATACACCATGTCCAAAATGCCAGAGGTACCATCTCTGCCATATCGCATCGAAATCCATCGACACCCTTCTGTGCCCAATATCTAAGGATATCCAACATCTTTGCCCACATGGGAGGTCTTGGCTCGAAATGACAATGTCTGCCATGCACATAATCGACACCATAGTTGAGTTTGACTGTCTCGTACCAGTCATGTGTCGTGGGTGTTGCTGAGAAACAATCATTTCCGGTTGCTCTTGCAGGCCTCTCTATATATTCGTGTTTATCGTCCTTGAGCACCAACGTCTGATCCGGGATGTAGTAGAAATCATTTTGAGGTGAAAAAACTACTCCTCTGTCATCTTTACATCCAAAATCTTTTGTGTCACCGGGAGCTGAATCCGAATGATAGGTCCGTGCTACATGGTTGGGGACAAAGTCTATGATGACTCCCAGGCCTGTGTCATGGGTGCGAGCAATAAGAGCTTCGAACTCCTGCATGCGTTGAGAAACTTTTGAGGCCAGGGTGGGTGAGACGTCATAGTAGTCCTTGATGGCGTATGGCGAGCCGGCTTCTCCTTTGACTATGCTTGACGGATCTGCAGGAATATCTCTAAAGGCTGTCTTGGTGGCATGCTCCAAAACTCCGGTATACCATATGTGAGTGATCCCCAGATTTTTGATCGATTTCAGAGCTTTGGATGAGAACGAACTGAACTTTCCTACACCATTTGTTTTGATGTTGCCGTTCGGAACACATTCCCCTGTCTTATTGCCAAATAGGCGTGGCAGGACTTGATATATAGATATTTTACTCTTGTTCATGAATTACCTCCTTTTTCTTATTTACATGGTTAACATCTGTTTAGGGCAAAAATACCAAAGTTTCTCTGAATAGCTCTGTTTTAAGATTGTCGTGTAGCCATAAATCTTCGAAAGATAACTTGGAGGAACTAAAAAAGTCGTCTAACTTAAGACATCAAGGTAGGCACGTTGATTCGTCAAGGTAGGCACGTTGTTTTTGAGGGTCGTATATCTTTCCAAGATGGGCTCTTCGGGGAATTTGTTTGGATTGGATGAATGGTTCCATAAAAAACAGAAGAGTTCGATACGAGAAGTATCAAACTCTTCTGTCTAAAGTTTTCTTCTTCTTATGGCGCCGGATGTTTTTTCCTTTCAGTCAGTACCTCTCTGGAGAGAGCAAAAAGGCTTTATTTGATGCTGTTTCTTCTGAGTTGATCAAGAAGTTCGGTATAGAGATGATGAGATGTGTCGATGTTTAGAAAGTAGGGTAGAGCGTGCCCTTGGAGCAACAGATGACGAAGCTCGGTTGCTGATATGTCAAATACCGGAGCATCTACTATCGTGACATTGTTTGGGATGGTAGAGGCCGGAGGTGCATCGTACCCGGGGCGAGGGTAGACTATGATATCTGTCTCGGTCATCAATCTACTTCCCTCGTACCACTTCGGCATCGTGAGGAGGCTATCCAACCCGACCAGTAGTGTGAACTTGTGATCCGGATATGTTTCTTTCAGATGGCTGATGGTACGATAAGTGTAGTTGGGCTTGGGGAGAGATAGTTCTACAGTAGAAACCTTCAGCTTAGGATGTCTGCTTACCTGATAGGTTGCCCATCGAACTCTGAACTCTTCGTCCAATAGTTCGGATTGCGCCTTGAAGGGATTGGTTGGAGTCACGATCAACCATAGTTCACCCACGTCCGGCAGCATCTCCACTACATAGTTGGCGAGGCATAAGTGCCCTATGTGCATGGGATTGAAGGAACCCGAAAAGAGTACTATGTGCTTTGCCATATTGAGGTGAACTTAGTGATTTATAAAGTCGCTGATGAGTGTATAAGCCTCATCGCATGCCTTGGAGAGATCATCGTTGATCACAGTCTTGTCAAACTGAGATGCATACGAAATCTCAAACTCTGCTTTGGCAAGACGTTTCTCTATCACTTCAGGAGTATCTGTCCCTCTATTGGTGAGCCGTTCCCTCAATGCATCGAGATTTGGGGGCATGATAAATATCGTCATGGCTTGCTCGCCATAGATACGCTTGACATTGAGTGCTCCGATTACATCTATATCAAGGATGACGTGTTCGCCCCTTTGAATTTTGCTATCGACTTCACTTTTTAGTGTGCCATAGAAGCATCCCGCATAGACTTCTTCGTACTCCAAGAAGCCTCCTTGATCAATACGGCGCCTGAACTCATCTTCTGAAATAAAATAGTACTCTCTCCCATCTACCTCTGCTCCTCTTGGAGATCTGGAGGTTGCCGATACTGAAAAATTGAGGGGTAATCCTTGAGATATCAGGTGATTAATTATTGTCGATTTGCCTGTACCTGAGGGTGCTGAGAATATGATGATCTTTCCGGTGTTCATAGGCTTCCTTATAGTACGTTTAGGACTTGTTCTTTGATTTGTTCAAGCTCGTCTTTCATCTTGACTACAATCTTTTGAAGCTCCGAGTGGTTAGATTTTGATCCGAGGGTATTTATCTCTCGGCCTATCTCTTGGGCAATGAATCCGAGCTTACGTCCGACTCCTTCTTCGTCACTTTCCATTGTTTTGATGAAGTAGTTGAGATGATTGGACAAACGGCTCTTTTCCTCGTTTATATCTAGCTTCTCGATATAGTAGATCAGCTCTTGCTCGAGTCTGTTTTTATCATAGTCTGTCTCTATATACTTCTGTAGACCCTCTTCGAGCTTCGCACGTACATTGTCGATGCGTTCTTTCTCGTAGGGCTCTACTTCAGCAAGCAGACCACGTATCTTCTCTATGTTATTTTGAAACCCTTTTGCTAAGGCTTCTCCTTCCTGAGTCCTGAAGCTTATATGTGCTGCAATAGCTTTTTCCAACGCCTCCATAGTGATGCTTTCGTAGGTTTCCTCTTCACCATTGTTATTATTGGAGATATAGATGTTGGGCATAGAGAGGAGGGTACGCATGGGATCTTGGGGCATCGGTATACCCGTCTCCGAGGATATCCTTTGTAGCTCTTTCCAGTACTGATTCATTAGCTGTGCATCGACTTGTGTCTTGGGGAGATTGGATAGATCTTCGAGTGTGATGAATACATCTATCTTGCCTCTGAGCAGAGCTTGGTTGACCCTTTTCCTCATTTCCATTTCCAAGGAGCGGAGGGAGGCCTGAACTTTCATGGAGATATCGGATTGCTTACCGTTGACGGAGCGTATCTCTATCGTTACTCTTTTGTTTTCGGCTTCGACTACGGCTTTGCCAAAGCCTGTCATGGATAGTATCATAGGAATCTTTTTGTAGAATTATAAAGCAGAAAGGGCATCCTCCATTCGGGCAATTGAAGTTGCCTCAGAAGGAAGGATGCCCTTATTGTCTTAGTTTTTATTTATCAAAGGTTTTTACCATGGCAACTCTTGAACTTCTTTCCGCTTCCACAAGGACAAGGATCGTTGCGACCTATTCGCTCTCCTGCAACATATGGCTGCTGTTTTTCGGCTTTTCCTGCTTGACTTGCTGCAAGTCCTGCTTGGTGTCTTGCCTCTTGTGCCTCTTGGTATTCGTCCTTGCGCTCTTGGTATCTTCTGCGATTATTCAGTCTTGGGTCATCATGAGCCTCTCTTACATCGAGTTCTCTCTTCTCTTGGCTCTCTTGTGGAGCGATAGGGATCTGACCTCTCATGATGATGGAAGTTGCCTTCTTATTCATTCGCTCAACCATCGTACGGAAGAGTTCGAAGGACTCAACCTTAAAGATGACCAATGGGTCTTTGTTTTCGTACGAAACGTTACGTACAGCATTTTGCAACTCATCCATGTCTCTGAGGTGCTCTTCCCATGCTTCATCAATCGTGTATAGTAGGATTGTCTTTTGGAATGCACGGGCAACACTCTTGGAGTGGCTTTCTACGGCTTCCTTGAGGTTACAAGGGACGTTGTACATCAACTTACCGTCAGTTACCGGCACATATACAGTCTCGATGACATTGCCTTGCTGCTCATACATGTTCTGAAGCACAGGGTCCGCAATTGTCGTGATGCGTCCCATACGACGTTTCAAAGTCTCAGTAGCTGTATCGATAATCTTGTCTGCCAAGGCTTCTGCATTGAGATGCTTGAACTCGCTCTCCGTGATTGGGAGCTCCATTGCAAAGACAGTGAACAGCTCCATCTTGAATGCTGAATAGTCACCCTGAGCATACTCTTGAGCTATAGTTTCCGCACATTGAGAAATAGTGTTGAGGACGTCAAGGCCTATGCGTTCACCCTTGAGTGCGTGATTGCGTCGTGTATATATGACTTTACGCTGTGCGTTCTTTACATCATCATACTCCAAGAGGTGCTTACGTATACCAAAGTTGTTTTCTTCAACCTTCTTTTGTGCATTTTCAACGGATTTACTGAGCTGTCGACCTTCAAGCATATCTTCTTCCTTGAAGCCCAACTTGTCGAGCATGCTTGAAATACGCTCAGATCCGAACAGACGCATGAGTCGATCTTCGAGTGAAACAAAGAATACCGAAGATCCCGGGTCTCCCTGACGACCTGCACGTCCCCTCAACTGCCTATCGACACGTCGTGATTCGTGGCGCTCTGTACCTATGATTGCAAGCCCCCCGGCTTCTTTAACTTCCGGTGTGAGCTTGATGTCGGTACCACGACCTGCCATATTGGTTGCGATGGTTACGGTACCCTTGCGACCTGCGAGAGCGACGATCTCAGCTTCTTTTTGATGGAGTTTCGCATTAAGAACATTGTGCTCTATCTTGCGCATAGTAAGCATGCGGCTGAGAAGTTCAGAAATTTCGACGGATGTTGTACCTACAAGTACCGGTCTTCCCTTATCCACCAGTGAAACTATCTCATCAATGACAGCAGAATACTTTGCCCTGTTGGTCTTGTATATACGGTCGTTTTCGTCTTTACGGGCAATAGGGCGATTGGTTGGGATGACTACCACATCCAGCTTGTAGATGTCCCAAAACTCCTTTGCTTCAGTCTCTGCAGTACCTGTCATACCTGCAAGTTTGTGATACATGCGGAAGTAGTTTTGGAGCGTAATCGTTGCTTTGGTCTGTGAAGCCGATTCCACAGTCACATGCTCCTTAGCTTCGATTGCTTGGTGAAGTCCATCTGAGTAGCGACGTCCATCCATGATACGACCGGTCTGTTCGTCAACAATCATAACTTTATTGTCCATGACGACATACTGGTCATCTCTTTCAAAGAGAGTATAAGCCTTTAGGAGCTGGTGGATGGTGTGTACACGTTCACTCTTGATAGAGTAGTTAGACAATAACTCATCCTTCTTGGCAGTCTTTTCTTCTTCGCTCATTTCCATATTTTCAAGCTCAGACATCTGGCTTGTAATATCCGGAAGTACGAAGAATTGAGGATCATCGGTCTTGCCGGTGAGAAGGTCAATGCCCTTGTCCGTTAGTTCGATAGAATTATTCTTCTCATCGATGACAAAATAGAGTTCATCTGTGGCAATATGCATGTTACGCATGTTGTCCTGCATGTAGAACTCTTCTGTTTTTAAAAGGCCTGTTTTGATACCCTCTTCGCTCAAAAACTTAATTAAAGCTTTGTTCTTGGGCAAACCTTTATAGCTGCGGAAGAGAAGAAGATAGCCTTCCTCCTGGACTTTTTTGTCTTCACTCTTGATTTTTTGTCTTGCCTCAGATAGTAGGCGTGTAGCAAGGGTCTTCTGAGCATTGACTACAACCTCGACATTGCCTCTGAACTCCTCAAACATCTGATCTCCGGAAGTCTCTATCGGGCCGGATATGATAAGTGGTGTACGAGCGTCATCCACAAGTACAGAGTCTACCTCATCCACAATAGCATAGTTATGCTTGCGCTGTACGAGATCTTTTGGAGATCTCGCCATATTGTCACGAAGGTAGTCGAAGCCAAACTCGTTGTTTGTTCCAAAAGTTATGTCGCAGTTGTAGGCACGTCTGCGCTCTTCAGAGTTTGGCTCATATTTGTCGATACAGTCCACCGAAAGACCATGAAACATATACAACGGCCCCATCCATTCTGAGTCACGCTTAGAGAGGTAGTCATTCACGGTAACGACATGGACACCATTCCCTGTGAGGGCGTTAAGGAATACAGGTAGGGTAGCTACAAGCGTTTTACCTTCACCTGTTGCCATCTCAGCAATCTTTCCTTTATGAAGTACGACGCCACCAAAGAGCTGAACGTCATAGTGAATCATATCCCATGTGACTTCGTTTCCGCCGGCAATCCAATGATTGTAGTATACGGCTTGGTCACCATCGATGGAGACGAAATCATGTTTTACCGATAAGTCTCTATCAAATTGCGTTGCATTTACTCGAATTTCCGGGTTTTCAGCAAAACGTCTTGCTGTATCTTTAACGATGGCGAATACTTGTGGCATTATCTCATCCAACTTCTTCTCCATCTTGTCCATTATCGTCTCTTCAAGTTTGTCAATCTTGGCCCAGACATTTTCTCTCTCTTGAAGTTCAAGATCTTCTATGCCAACTTTTAGACTTGCTATTTCGTCTCTCTCAGATTGTACACATGTTTGTATATCTTCTCTGAACTGACGGGTACGAGCTCTGAGTTCATCATCCGAAAGGGATACAATCTCCTTGTATGCTTCTTTAATTTGGTCGACGAAGGGAGTTATTTCCTTCAAGTCTCGCTGTGATTTGTTACCGAAGATTTTGGTAAGTAGGTTATTTATTCCCATTAACTGTATATATCTTATATATTATTATCCTATTGTTGTACAAATGCATGGAGTACTGTCATATCCAACCTAATTTTGAAATACTCCCATTCCTATGGAGCGTCCCTGCGTAGGCGGACGTATCCTGAGAACATAGCATATTGTAGCAGAAATATCCCTTATATCAAGTGGTGCTGCAATCTTTTGAGACCTAAGATCTGCTGATCTCAGGATAAAAGTTGTAGGGGCCGTTCCATATCTATATAGTCCCGAGTCTGTGAGATTTTCAGCTCGGATGAAGGCCCAGCTTGGGAGAAGTTCAAATAGTACATCTCCACGTTCCTTGATTGTAGCTCGATTGAGACAGCTTTGAAAAAGGGAATTGTCCTGACTGTCCAGCACTGCTCTTTCTCTCAGCTCATGGTCCGTGATGGCATATTGTATCCCACTGAAATCTCGCAAGAAGTCGGCAGTCTTACTTTGGACATCTTGCAAGTTCAATTTTTGACTTTCTATCAACTTCCTGTTGAGGAATATCTGCCCATCGTTTGTTACTTCTTCAACCCAGTTGCCTTGACCATATTGCGCCATAATGAAAACATTCATCAAGGCTTTGCATCTGTCATTGTGGAAGTAGCCTATTATTTCATCTCTGCTATGAAATTCTCTTGATTGTCCATTGCCTACAAGAGCAATAAGAGTCTGAGAGCTTCCCGTGCGTCCATCTATTTTGCCAAGCAATGAAGCAATGGCTCGATCCAGCCTATAGTAGGTATCAAATAACTCTGGGGTGATGTCTCGTGTGGCTTCGGCATGGTTCCCTGCAAAGAGATTTAATGCCAAGAAATCCGGTACATCATCCTTGCCAATTTCTGTATTGGTAAAGATGATATCCACGGCTTTCATTACTTCTTCATTGACAAGAGCCGACTTCTTGAATTTTGCAATCCCTTCGCCGTTTGAGTCAAAGTTATGTTTAAATCCTTGAGTAACTACAGTTTTACTTATGTAGGGTGATAGTCCTTGTCGATCAGACAGGCCGCTTACGGATGGCAGCCATACGGAGTTTTTCAGCCTATTAAGTAAACTTTCGGACCCCTCGTTCAACTTATACATATAGGATGGGTATCCCTCTTTGTAGTAGGTTGATGAGACCCACTTGCCGTTATAATCATCGATCCAGAAGACTCCGTCAGCATGCTGCCCTCCACCAATGATTGCTTCTTCTGCATTTGGTGCCAAACTGTATATGAGAGCATCTCCTCCTGTTGCTTGCCACAGTTTGTCCGCAATAGTAGGTGCCGACAAACGTTTAGGTGACAATCTTGTTGAGGTCGCATATCCTATATATTGCTCGTCATGAAAGACAGAGTTGTATGATGATACTTTCCCATTAACTGAGAGTATGTTAGGTCTCCGAGTTGCTATGCCGTTGGCAAAGGCCGTTGTGCCTGTATGCAGCATGGCATGCGAAGCTGTCGGGTCTGCTGACAATATAGGGTTCTTGACATTGCTGTATACTTGGCCCTCATCTATGAGTTTTTTCAGTCCTCCTTCAGGCAGTAGGGGATAAATCTCATCAAGGATGTCTGATCTCAATTCTTCCACCGATAGTAGCACCACAAGACGAGGTATGTTTGCCTCCACTTGTGTCTGACACATTGTCAGCAGAGCGATTATGGGTACTATCAGTTTATTCATTATACTTTACCTTATGCAAATATTATGCCAGAACTTATTTGCGTTTGCTCTTTATATAGTCCAACGCACCTGAAAATATTGCATGATCAATGAGTATGAGACCAAATAAAAGTGTGATACCCTCAGGCAGGTTTTGGAGTCCTGATACCACCCCTATTGCGCAAGAGAATATCCCCACAAAGTTAATAAAATAGAGCCAATTATTTATTCTCTTACATTTTGAAAACCACAGGGTTATTGCAAGCAATATATAGAGAGGGGTAAATAGCAACATATTTAGGTTGGGAAAGGTGTGAGGGTGATGGGAGATAAGTCCTAAAAACCAGAGAAGTATACCGCATACTCCTATTACTAAGAACATAATGCTTCTATATACTTGCAATGCGTATGGAGCTTTTGATTTGAGCAGTACAAGGACGGCATAGACGAGCAGGATCCCAATGACAACTGTTGATGGGCTTATCGGGAAATCTTTTCTTGTTCCTATTGGTCGTGTTTCTGCAGCTATCAAAATTTTCTCAATGACCAAAGGTTCATTATTGTCTTTTCTCACGGCTGCATCCAGCTCTTTTTCGAGCATCAATGGTAAAAAGGCTGCATCAGATAGACTCATCTGCTTGTCAGTTTGCATACCAAGGGGTAGGTCACACAGGAGGGTATACCAACGATCCGTTGCTGTATAGCTGCGGATGGCATTTCTGAATGTTGGAAAATTTTCCAGCCCCTTTACTGAAAAACCACCACAATATTTTTCTATGAGATCTCGTGCTTTGGTCGAACAGTTGTCAAAATAGAAGTTGTATATATAATTCCTTTGTTCGGGCTGTGCATTCCAGAGAAGAAAGTTCAACAAGGCCTCTGATTCATTGTACTTCAGGTTCAGTACCTGCTCCGAGACGCTCCTTCCCTCATAGACATAGTTTGTTAAAAATGTTTCCATCGGTTCTATGCCAAGAGCATAGATGGGTTTCCCAAGCGCAAAATTCATCAAGAAACTCGGTTGGTCGAACGAGAATAAGCCATAGTTAAATACCAAGTCCGTTCCCTTGCTGAGGTCTTTCACCCTAATAGCCGAATGCCCATAGAGCAAGAAGGGTGCGAGATCAGATGGGCCACACGTCACGAGGCTGACTCTGTATCTTTGAGGGATAGTGTCATTTTGTGCGATTGCTTTTTCTATTGATGTGAGGCCCATGCCCCACATCACAGATAGTAGATATAGTATGTGCAAATACTTCTTCATTGTCTTAAAATAGTTTAGGAATATCCGTCACTTCAGCATTTCTGTTTCGGATGACTAATTCTTTAGGATAGAGATTATTGACTCTGTTGCCAATGTTTTTGACCCATCCCAGCGGTACTCCCTTGTAAATGACACTTTGAAATCCCTTGTAGGGATCCGGATTGATGGCCTCTCTTTTTAGATAAGTCATTGCTGTTTCCTCATCTACCTCGACCTTGGGGTAGGGGGCTTTGTCAAAGATTTGAGTACTCATCGCCCATGAATGATGAGGGATGAAATCCTTCCCTTTGATATTGCCCAATATGATACCTTTGGAGAGAATTTTTACTTTGCTTTTGTTTAGATATTCTACAATCTCTTTTGCTCGAGGTGAGAGGTAAGAGTATTGATCTCCTTCTATGAGGATACGATCAAGGGACTGTATGTTTTCTTTCAATACTGGAGGCAGGGATACATCTTTTGCCCCTTTCTTCGTCTGCTTAATGTCCGGAGCTTCTGTCTTTTCTCCTGATTTTTGTACCGCAAATATTGCCAAGCCTTCTCCCTTTGCATGATGAGGGAAAAATCTGTAGACCCCGTCTATACTTCCCCTCTGTATCCCCAAACTTTCAGTATCTTGTATGTTGGGCGAGAGTATTTTGTCGACGTCAAAATTATCCAAGATATAGGACAGTTGAGCCTCATTTTCCTCGCGATTATAGGTACAGGTACTGTATATCAAGATGCCTCCGGGTTGCAGCATTTGCCAAGCTTCATCGATGATATCCTTTTGTTTTGCACTGCATGATGCAACGCTTCCTAATGACCATTCATTGCGACTGTTGGGGTCTTTTCTGAACATTCCCTCGCCTGAACAAGGAGCATCAACCAGGATCAGGTCACACTTCAATCCCGAAGCTCGTAGTTGATGAGGGTAGGCATTCGTGATGATGATTTCATCTCCACCATACCTTGTGATATTTTCGTGAAGTATCGTTGCTCTTCCCTTGTCCGGTTCGTTGGTGATCAAGACACAAGATTGAGGAAGCAGGCTTCGCATCAGAGTACTTTTCCCTCCGGGTGCGGCACATAGATCAAGTGCTACCTTGGGGGAGAAATCAAGATTGGTCAAGTAGCATGACACAAACATACTTGAAGCCTCTTGTACATAGTATGCCCCTGCGTGCCAAAGGGGATCTACTCCAAATGTCGGACGTGAGTCTATGTAGTATCCCAGATCACTCCATGGCACTCTCTTTGCGGACTGTGGACTGAGACTTATTTTCTTTGGATTTATGCGGATGCTGGTGGGGGATGGCTCTTCCATTGAGTGGCATAATGCCTCTGTCTCTTCCTTGCCAAAGGAAGACTCAAAAGCTTCCAAAAAAGAAGATGGAAGGTCGAATCTCTGTTCGATAGCCATAGGTCTTACTTGTACTTTATAAACTTAAACAAATACAAAGATAAGATAATCCTACAAGATATTCCTTTGGCCTTAGGTTCGGACAATCGCAATCTCGGAAGTGTTATCTGTGGAGTCTGAACAAAAACTCCAATCCTCCACCGTTTCTGTTACGTACGGTGATGTCTCCTTTGTGCAGAAGTACTGCGTTTTTGACTATAGAAAGACCAAGACCTGATCCACCGGAGTCTCGAGTGCGTCCTTCATTGATCCGATAAAATCGTTCAAATAGTCTGTTGAAGTGACTCTCGTCAGGTATTCCTATTCCCGTATCAGAAAATGAGAAATAATAGAAGTCTGAATCTTGATTGTACTTTGAGACACGTATGGCAATTCCCTCTCCCGCATATCTTATGGCATTGTCTGTCAGGTTGCGAAATATTGAGTATATCAGACTTGGGTTGCCTTGTATGATGGTGTTTGGGGGAACATCCCATGACAGATTTATATTTCGTTCAGCCAGCTGTTTCTGAGACTCTTCTTTGATGGTGTCGAGTACATCTGCTATATCTACAGCCTCTAATGCGAATGATTGAGGAGCATTGGTCATTTTGGTGATGAGGCTCATGTCTCTTATGATTTCTGACAGAGTCATTGTTTGTTTGTGAGCCTGGGCTACAAAGTGTTTGGCTTTTTCAGGATCAAGATTGTGCTCAAGAATAGTCTCGAGATAACCCCTGATACTCGTCACAGGAGTACGCAGTTCGTGCGCAATATTGCCTGTCATCTCCTCTTTGAGTCTGCGAGTCTTTTCGTGTAGCGTAACATCGTTTAGGATGACCTCACAACCTCCGGACTCAAATAGGTTGACATGGAGTGAAAACGTTTTGCCGTGTTTTTCGATTCTCGTCTCAAAATAACTGTCTGAAGGGGCTTCAAGGTACTTTTTTACTTCAGCAAAGACTGGATCTCTAAACAGGTCAGAGGGACTGCTTGTGGGCTCTTGTATGAGTATATTGAGATACTGGAGAAACAGACTGTTGTAAAACTCTACTTCTCTATCCCTATCATAGAAACAAATCCCCTCTTCTGAGCTCTGTACGTGCTGGAGAAGTTTTTCACGTTCATTAGCTATTTCGATCTGTTTTTCTTTGAGCTGGTTGTAGTTGTGTGTGATACGATTTCCGATTTCACCCAGTTCGTCGTCCGGAAAAGTGATGTCCGGATGCTCGTCTCTCTCTGTTGCTGTGGCAAAGTCATGAAGTTGTCTGATGGATTTTGCAAAACGGTCAGCAAGCAGGGTCATAAAGATCAGAGACACGAGGAAAAGTGCCAATATAACGTATAGAAAAGTATTATCGGACTTCAAGTCTTTGCGTAGCCCTGCATCATATGGAAGAGCCACACGGACAAAAATGCTACCATAGTCCTTGGCATAATACACATATTGAATCTCATTGGATGAGGATAGTCGGATATGAGTACCACTTTTTTGAGATCTTGCAGCATGTATCTCCGGCCGGTCAAAGTGATTGCCTAGCATAGAGATGTCGCTGATGTAGTTGTCATATATGACCTTTCCGGCTTTGTCTATCAACGTGACTCTTATGTCTTGATGAAGACTTTTTATCAGAGTGGAGAGCTGAGCCTCTGGAGTCTCTGCCTGATCGATCAAGTTGTGTATAAATACGGTGTAGGCATCCAACTTTTCTTCCAAGGCAATACTCCTGAATCTGCGCTCTTGAGAACGTTCAAAGATGATGATACTTGCGGTGAACAGCGCGAATAGTAAGGAGAAGTATAGGAATAGACGCCCTTTGTATTTAAGCCTCATAGTAGCATTTCTGTATTAAATCTATATCCATATCCCGTCTTATTGGTGATGGCACCCGCATAGTCTCCAAGTTTTTTGCGTAATCTTGTGATGTGGACATCGACCGTACGCTCGGTTACATAGACTGAGTCTGTCCATACCCTATCTATAATATCCTCACGAGAAAATATCCGATCGGGGTGAGAGGCAAGGAGTATGAGTATCTCAAGCTCGGTTTTGGTGAGGGCTACTTTTTGATTGTTAATGGTGACTTCTTTTGCTTCTGTGTCTATGATCATATTCTCAAACACAAGGTTGCTTGCCTTTGCTGTTGTCCTCTCTGTCCCCATATTATTGCGCCTTATTATGGCTTTGACACGGGCGATTACTTCCTTGAGAGAAAATGGTTTTGATATATAATCATCTCCCCCGACTGAAAAGGCAGTGAGTAAGTCATTTTCAGTGTCTTTGGCAGTGATGAATATGATGGGAGTATGATCTCCCTCTTTTCGTAGACTCTCAACCAGCTTGTACCCTGACATTCCACTCATCATGACATCTAAGAGTATGACTGAAAATCCTTTGGGTATCACAGTAAGCGCATCTTCGGCTGATGGGCTGCATACGACATCGTACCCCTCATTTTTGAGGTTAAACTCCAAAATTTCGGAGATATTGGGATCATCGTCTACAATAAGGATTGAGTGGCTCATGAGTGATATAGATATTACAATCGGATGTGAATATGTACAAATGTAAGCAATAACTCGGTGACAATAATTAGGAAAAATTGAAAATGATATGACAATAGGCGGATAAAAAGTTGTCTAAAGTGATTTGTCAAGGAACGGAACTTTCGATCAAAAGTTCCGTTCCTTGATTTCAACCTTTCTATTTCTCCTTCTGATATCGTTTTTTTATCTTGTGATAATCTTTGATGTTTGACTTACAGAAAGAAGAGGTAGGAGGGAGGTTATTTGATGTTATGTGTTTTTTATGGTGTGATTTTGTCATCAATCTTTACTTTACCTCCGTGCTTTAATACCTTGGCATCAACATAGAAGACAATCTCCTCTATGATGTTGCTACAGTGGTCTCCTATACGTTCGAGTTTACGAATGAGCAATAACAGACTCAATCCGCAGCGTATATCTTCGGGATGCGAGGACATGTGGCGAGTCAGGATTTCGGGTGCCTGGCGATAGATCTGATTGACCTCTTCATCCTTGCTTAGGATCTTGCCGACGAATGTGGTGTTTTCGGTTTCCAAACATACAAATGCATCGGATAACATGCCTATCAAAGTCTCGATCATCTCCTCTATACGCAGATCCTCGATGAGGGTTTCAGATACTTTGTTGCAGTCCTCTTCGATGACATGACGCGCCACGCTTACAGCAAAGTCTCCTATGCGTTCGAGCGTGTTACTGATCTTGATGAGAGAGAGGACGAGTCTCAAATCTATGGCCACCGGGCTATAGAGAGCTATGTAGTTTTCACCATCGCTGTCAATCTTTAGTTCGAATGCGTCAACTCGTTTTTCTTTTGCAACGATTTCTAATGCACATCCTATGTCTTTGTGGAGGAAGGCGTACTTGGCTTTTTCCAACTGTGAGATGACCAACTTCCACATGTCGTTGACACTGTTTTTCAACAGTACCATTTCTTTTTCTATGTGTTTCATATTGTGAATGTTGTATGGTGACAATTATCCGAAACGGCCTGTAATATAGTTTTGTGTTTCCTTTTTCTCGGGATTGAGGAACATCTTTTTAGTCTCGCTAAACTCTATCAGTTCACCCAACATGAAGAATCCGGTGTGATCACTCACACGGGCAGCTTGCTGCATGTTGTGTGTCACTATCACTATGGTGTAGTTCTCTTTGAGTTGATGGATGAGCTCTTCAATTTTTGAGGTCGAAATCGGATCCAAGGCACTTGCCGGCTCATCCATAAGAAGTACAGAGGGAGATACTGCCAAAGCTCGAGCAATACAGAGTCTCTGCTGCTGACCTCCGGATAATTCAAAGGCTGATTTTTTTAGTTTGTCTTTCACCTCATCCCACAATGCTGCGGCTTTGAGAGACTCCTCAACTCTTTGAGCTACAAAGTGCTTGTCTCCCATGCTATTCACTCTGAGACCATAAGCCACATTGTCAAATATCGACTTGGGAAAAGGATTGGGCTTCTGAAAGACCATTCCGACTTTTTTTCTCAGGTCATCGACAGCCATAGACTTGTCGTATATATCCATGCCATCGACCGTACAGCGACCTGTGAGAGAGGTGTCGGGGATCAAGTCATTCATGCGGTTGAACAGCCTGAGAAAGGTCGATTTGCCACACCCTGAAGGCCCGATAAATGCCGTTACGCTCTTAGCCTCTATCTTCATATTTATGCCTTTTAAGGCGTGGAAATGTCCGTAGTAAAAGTTGACATCTTTTGCTTCTATCATAACTGTTTTAGAGATGTTTCAAGTTAATTCGTTTTTAGTTTTTTTCCGACTTGTCTTCTGATTATTGTGGCTATCATGTTCATACAGAAGACAATCACGATAAGCACCAATGCTGTGCCATAAGCTATCGGACGTGAGGCTTCGATATCTGTACCACTGGTGGCGATGACGTACAAGTGGTAGGGGAGTGCCATTACTTGATCAAAGATGCTAGTCGGTAGTTTGGGTAGGAAGTATGCTGCAACCGTAAAAAGTATGGGTGCGGTCTCCCCTGATACCCGTCCGATAGATAGGATGAGGCCTGTTGTAATGTTTGGAAAGGCTGCGGGTAAGACTACTTTGTAGATAGTTTGCAACTTTGACGCTCCTAGAGCAAGGCTTCCGGAACGATAGGATTGAGGTATTGCTTTGAGAGCTTCTTCTGTTGTACGTATGATGACCGGCAAGACAAGCAATCCAAGTGTCATGGATCCCGCGATTATAGAGTCTCCAAAACCTAATGTGTTTACGAATAACGCCATACCGAAGAGTCCGAATACTATTGAAGGTATGCTGCTCAAGTTATTCGTCATGACTCTGATGAACTTTACTATCCCATTGTTCCCCGCATATTCGGTTGTATATATGGCAGACATGACTCCGAGAGGAAACGCAAAGAGCATACTGCCGGCAACAAGACACAGAGTCCCTATGATTGCGGGGAATATCCCTCCGGATGTCATCCCTTCGGCAGGGGCAGTCATGAGGAACTCCCAACTTATCACTCCCACGCCGTTGTATAGTATGAATCCGAGTATCCATGCCAATAGACCGATGACTAAAAGTCCAAGGACTCTGAGGATAAAGAATGCTATTTTTTGAGTGGCCTTTTTATTCATTGTCATTGATGATAATTATATGCCCCTGTTGGGTTGTTTTTTCGAGATGATTTCACTTGCAATACTCATAATCATTGTGATGACAAAGAGGATACATCCCAGCATAAATAAGGCTTGATAGTGGGCGCCTCCTGATGGAGCTTCCCCCAGCTCGGCGGCGATCGTAGCCGGTATTGTACGTACAGAGTCGAATAGAGAAAAAGTTATGACCGCTGCATTACCCGTCACCATAAGGACTGCCATTGTTTCTCCGATAGCTCTACCGATACCTAGTATGACAGACGCAGATATACCGGAGGCAGAGTAAGGGATGATGACTTTGTATATAGTCTGCCATTGACTTGCACCAAGTGCCAGACTTGCTTCTCTTATCGCTCTTGGGGTATTGCTCATGGCATCCTCGGCTACAGTGATGATCGTTGGCAATGCCATGATGGCAAGTATCAAGCTACCGGCAAGGGCCGTCTCTCCTACATCCAGACTGAACGTCTTTTGTACGATAGGTACGAGCACGACGAGACCGAAGAACCCATACACTACAGAAGGGATGCCTGCCAATAGTTCGATCATGGGTTTCATGAACTGTTTTGTGCGCCTGTTTGCCAATTCCGATAGGTAAACTGCTACTCCAATCCCTAATGGCAGAGCAATAATTATGGCGACTATACTTACCAACAACGTACCGAGGATAAGTGGGAGTAGCCCAAACAAGGGGGATGGTGTGGATGTCGGAAGCCATTCTTTGCCCGCAAAAAACTGCTCCAATGATATATCTCCGGAGGATAGTCTCCTGACACTTTTCCCTCTTGGGGCATACTTGTCAGGTAAAAAGGCTATGATATCCGGACTCTCTGCTATCTTTCCCTCCAGTTTCCGGGGTAGTAGTTGGTAATCTTCTCCGAATTCTTCCTCATCATACAAGTTGAATATTTCTTCAAATCTGAATACCTCTATCTCTCCCTCGTGGACTCCGAGTGTGGACCAGTCTGTGATCTCTGCATCGAATATTTCCTTGATCTCCGTAGGGCTAAGGGTGTTGATTCTGTTGCTTGAGTGGACGTAGAGTCCGTAACCGCTTTCCACAGAAGGAGATGAGAAGAGGCCTGCTCCTTCTCGGAAAAGGAATATGGTGATCAACAGAATCGTTATACTTGTTATCGCACCACTGGCTGTGAGCAAACCTTCGATAGATCTTTCTGATATGTGTCTCAATCGTTTCATTGTCAATCTTTGATCTTGACTATGATATCCGGTTTTTATTTTATTGAGATGAAACCTATCTCTCTGACAATCTTTTGTCCTTCAGGAGAAAGCGTATACCGGATGAAGTCTGAGACTTTGTTTTCCTGTTGGGCTTCGTAATAGTAATAAAGAGGACGTACGATAGGATAGCTCTTATCCTTGGCGCTCTTGATGGATGGTGCTGTAAATGTTTTGCCCTTGTCGTATGATACTTGTAGAGCTTTGACTTCCTTGCTGAGGTAAGCGACGCCGATATAGCCTATCCCCCCCTTTGTCTGACTGATAGATTGTACTATAGCCCCCGTTGCAGGTAAACTCATGATGCCGTTCATATAGTTTTTGTTTTTGAGGACACTTTCTTTGAAAAATTCGTATGTCCCGGAAGATGTCTCTCTTGAGTATGGGATGATCTTCATATCTTCTCCCCCGACTTCCTTCCAGTTCTTGACCTTTCCGGTAAATATCTCTTGCATTTGTTCTCTTGTGAGTTTTTCAACCTTGTTTGACGGATGAACGACAACAGCAAGGGCGTCATAAGCGATAATAACTTCCTTAGCGCGTTTTCCACTTTCTTGGAGTTTTTGTTTTTCGTCAAATTTGATCTTACGTGAAGCCTGTGCTATCTCTGTTGTTCCCGAGAGTAGGGCAGATATTCCCACACCCGAACCTCCTCCTGTTACCGTGATTGTGCCGGACTTATGTTTCTTCATGTACTCCTCTGCCAACTTCTGAGATAGAGGTAGAACGGTATCAGATCCTTTGATCTTTTGAGCTGTTGCTCCAAGTGAAACGCTTGCGAGTAAAAGTGTTGCTAAAAATAATTTTTTCATGTCTTTGTGTTGTTTGGAGTTACCTCCGGAGAGGCTTTTATTTACACCACAAAGGTATAGGGCTGAGGTTAAGGTCTGGGTGCAATATTGTTACAATGTGGTTAAGGTATAATGATCATTTTGGGTAACTCATATTGATCTCATGATCATGATAAAAAACTCTTTGTCCTTGACTTTTTACAAGAGGAAAAGGAAAGAGGTATAGAACTGTCCAAATCAATGTGCCTACCTTGATGAAT
>NZ_JAUMXC010000058.1 GCF_030529325.1 Porphyromonas sp.
GCCCCAGGGGAAAAAGGGAGAACTAACCTTACACACTTTTTCGGACACTACCTGATTTTCCTTGTCTTGCCATAGTTTTGTATTGTTTTACATTACTGATATACAAAATAATCAATTGATATACAATAGAATAAATAAAAAGAAAGAGCTTGATTTATTGTGCAAAGGTCTCTTAATGATATACATAAGCTATTCCGGAGTGAGATATTACGACTCATAAAAACATCAAAAAGCAAGGGAGCTTCAGAGATTATCCCTGAAGCTCCCTACTGTTAGTATAAATGTAATGTCGAAGTTAGATCTTTCGGAGGATGTACATATCAGCCATCTCACCTTCAACTACAGCACCATCAGCATTCAACACTGTAATGGTACCTTCACCCAACAAATACATTTTCTTTTCACCAGATTCTTCAACTAATGTGAATTTAACTCCATCTTCCGCCCATTCAATAACACCACTTGCATCCACAACAGTATCAGCATTGATGTATTCCTCCTTAGAAGCGAAAGTGTTATCTTCGTTCAAGGAGATTGTAACCTTGACTCCTTCACCAGAAGCTGTTGGGAGAACGCCCTCATATGTACCAACCCATGCTTTTGCTTCCGCCACTTGCTCAGTTTGTTCAACCTGTGCATTCTCACCATCAGTAGTTTTCTTTGCAGTACCTGTACAAGCTGCAAAAGCCATAAGGGCAACAAAACTCAAGCCCAAAAGTAAACTCTTTTTCATAATCAATTCTTTTTGTTACACTTTGATGAAACTCAATATATGGGATCAAATTTAGCAATAAATATTATTTATAGTGCATCTAGGGGTATAATTTACACAGAGAGCCCTCATGACTCAGACAAAAGGTCTTAATCACCAAAGCGTTTGATGAGTTCCTTAGTCGTAATTACAGATACGATAGTTTTACCTGATGGAGAGGTCAAGTAATTAGGTATTTTCATCAATTTTGAGATCACCTGAGATGCGTCTTCAGCTGTAAACATAGGACTCTCATGTTTCAGACGAAACTCCGTGAGAGCTGTGACAAGCCGATGATGAATAACCTCCTCACTACTCTTGTCCACAGAGCTGCACTCGTCAAGTATTTCAAGAAGCAATTCACCCTCATTACCTGCAGGCATACCATAAGGGATAGCATTGATCGCATATGAACTTTTTCCCATTTCCGAGATATCAAAGCCCAATAATTGAAGTGAATCACGGTAACTGTCAAGAATACGAGCCTCCTTAATACCAAGATCAATAAGCTCAGGAAAAAGGAGAGGACTAGAGATAATGTTTTCCCGGCCAATGGCATCCATATATTCTTGATAGATAATCTTGGTACGAGCACGATAAAGATGCACAATAAGCAACTCTTTATCTCTAGAAATAATCCCATACTCACCAAAAACTATCACCTTATCTCCAGGAAGCAATATTTCTTGCGGTTCCGGTTTTCCTATCATAGACGAAGGGATAAGCATAGATGATCCGACAGTCACAGATTTTGGGACAGTAGCAGAGGAAGGACGATCGATGAGGATACGATTGGCTTCAAAACTGCGATAAAACTCATCCCAATCTGATATCTCAGGCAGTTGAAATTCTTTGGGCAAGTCGCTGAATACAGGGAGAGAATAATTCTCATCTTGCTCGCTCTCAGAAGAGGAAGATGTCAAGTAAGCTCCCGAACGCCCCCCCCCATTTATACGAGAAGAGACAATGGGAGGCTCATTCATATCACTTATGTCCATAGGCACAAATGTCGGGATATCGACAGGATTATCCTCATCAAAATTAATTGATGGTACCGCAGCACCCTTCATTAAGACTTCACGCACAGCAGAGTACAGAATCTTGCCGATATCGCTCTCTGCCTCAAACTTAATTTCAGTCTTGGTCGGATGAATATTAACATCTATGCTTGATGGCTCAACATCGAAAAAGATAAAATATTCAGGTTGATCTCCCGCGGGAATCATGCCCTCATAAGCATTCATGACAGAGCGATGAAAGTATGGATGGCGCATAAAACGTCCATTGACAAAAAAATGCTGCTGAGCTCCCCTCTTACGAGAAGAAGATGCTCTCCCTATGAAACCTGTAATGTTAACAAGGGGAGTATTTGTCTCAAGGCTCAATAAAATATCTATGAAACGTTTACCGAATATGTCTATCACACGTTGCTTAAGGGAAGTTGACTCCAATTTCAGCACCAACTGATCATTGTGAGTAAGGGTAAAGCAGGTGCTTGGATGGACTACAGCAACACGCTGTACCTCCGTAACAATGTGCTTAAACTCGGTATCATCAGCCTTTAGAAACTTCCTACGTGCAGGAATGTTGAAAAAGAGGTTCTTTATGGAGAAGTTGGCTCCCGGGGAACAGACCACGGGAGAAGAGTTGATGACCTTTGAAGCTTCTATCTCAACTCGTGTTCCCATATCTGCATCATGGGGCTTTGTTTGCAAGACAATCTGAGCTACAGCGGCAATAGAAGCAAGGGCCTCTCCACGGAAGCCCATTGTCGTAAGTGAAAACAAATCATCTGCAGTCTTTATCTTAGATGTTGCATGGCGTTCGAATGCCATACGTGCATCCATAGGAGCCATTCCCTTACCATTATCTATGACTTGGATAAGGGTCTTACCTGCCTGCTTTATCTCAATGACGATCTCTGTCGCACCCGCATCTATGGAGTTTTCGACCAACTCCTTTATGACAGATGCAGGTCTCTGTATGACCTCACCCGCAGCGATTTGATTGGCTATATTATCGGGTAATAGATTGATAATATTATCCATAGCTCTTTCAGCGCAGGTACATGTATACGAAAAGGACCGCAAGCAAGACCGCAACGAGGATTAAAACCCAAGTCCGAGAGTTTCTTTTCTTGGAAGCCTCCGGATCATTGGCATACTTCCGAAGATGCTTGGAAGCCTGATGAAACGATCCTCTTATGTTCTCCTTCACGTCTTCAGGCCTGAGGGTATCGTCACCACTGAGTTCACGACGTGCCTTTTCGACTTTGCGCTTCAATTCCTCTTTTTTCTCATCAGTGTACAAGGGCTTGTAGTTAAAAGCCTTTGGTTTCCTTAGATTGTAAAATTGAAATATACCCATGGTGACGACTGCTGAAATAACATTACCCCTTACGCAAAAACTCGGTCCTCAAGACGATAGCTGAGCCGTCGATTTTACAATCGACAAGTTCAGGATCCTCAGTAAGACGGATACTCTTGACCTTTGTTCCCTGCTTGATTACCAAGGAAGAGCCTTTCACTTTCAAGTCCTTGATGACTGTCACCGCGTCACCGTCAGAGAGAAGAGCTCCGTTACAGTCACGAGCAACAGAGTCGGCCTCTGCAGTCAAATAGTCATCAGATGTAAACTCATATCCACAGTCTGGACATATATAACTCGTACCATCATGATAAGTATTATCCATCTTACACTGAGGACATTGTGGGTATTCCGTCATATCGATATGCTTAAATTTATTATGAAGATTATGATACAAAGATAAGTTTTCGATTTCAAACTATCCTCATCGAATATCAATATATGGAGACAGACGTAGACTGTCATCCTTACTAAAGACAGATGAAGCCATGATCTTTTCCCATGTCAGGGGAGGATCCTGCACCAAAATATCTGTCAATACACGTCTGTGTTTATATGATAGATAAGGATGTCGAGGTATGCTATCAACAAGGATCGTCATCCGACGAACGCCGGTACGGATCTGCATGAATGGCGATATTTTGTTATATTTTTCCCGATCCATGCCATAAACCTCTTGTAACTGCTCGACACAATAGTAACCTCCAAGTAGTTCTCTATACTTGACAATCCTCCGAGCAAACGAAGGTCCGATGCCCGGAATCCGTTGAAGGAGCAGTGTATCGGCCGAATTGAGATCAACAGTGGCTCCAGGCTTCATTTTAGTGATAAAGCCCCCACCCTTTGTCGGAGGTCCGGGATATTTTGGGGTCCGTACCGGAGGAGGCTCACTCCCTCTTTTCTTTGGAGGAGGAACGGACTCCGACTCAATAAGGAAGATGCTGTCGCCATTGATCTGGTCGGCGACGATCACTTCCGGAGTCGGTGGATCAGGCTCAGCCTCACTCTTGTTGAACCACAGAAATATGAGGAATATGGAGTATAGTACCATGATGATAAGTAGGGCTTTGCGATCGTCTCGATTCAGCCTGAACCAGTCCCTCATAGTCCTGGGATGTGTTCAACGATGAGACCATCCTTGAGCCGTATGACTCTGTCTGCAAAGGCCGAAAGAGTATCATCGTGAGTTACGATAACAAATGTCTGTTGGCGTTCATCCCTCAACTGTCTGAGTATCTTATGCAATTCCTCCTTATGATCACTGTCCAATGCTCCGGAAGGTTCATCTGCAAAGATAAGCACGGGGTCATTGATAAGAGCACGAGCCACCGCAACACGCTGCTTTTCCCCCCCACTGAGAGCATTGGGCTTATGTGTCAATCTGTCAGAAAGATTAAGAGCTGCCAAAAGTTCAGAAGCCTTTGCCATAGACTCCTTCCTACTCTTCCCTCCGATCATAGCGGGCAAAGCGACGTTTTCTTGTGCAGTAAACTCCGGTAACAATTGATGAAACTGAAATACAAATCCTATATTTTTATTTCTAAAATCCGCCTGCTGATTACTCGTCATGTTGCTCACAGACTCTCCGAGTATCCGTACTTCTCCACTATCAGCACTATCAAGTGTACCGAGTATCTGCAGCAGGGTCGTCTTTCCCGCACCGCTGGCACCGATGATAGCCACAATCTCCCCTCTTTTGACTTCAAGGGAAATTCCCCTGAGTATCTGCAAGGGACCAAAACTCTTGCAGATATTGTATCCACTTATGACGATTTCACTCATTATTCGATATCCTGCTTCATGAGGGACTCAAGCACCTCGTATGCAACGAAACAACCAAAAGCTGCCGGCATATGTGCAATAGTCCCTGATATAGACTTCTTATTCTGCTCTCCGTCAGTCTCCATTGTAGACTCTCTGTCGGGCAACTCTGTTGAATAGATGACCCGGAACTTTGTCGGGACACCTATCTTCCTCAATTTCTTTCGCATCATGCGAGCGAGAGTACAGTTGATTACCTTGTCTATCCTACCTATCTTAATCTCCCTTGGGTCTACCTTTGCAGCAGCTCCCATTGAAGACACGAACGGAATTCCTTTTTCCTGCAAAGACTTGATAAAATGAGCCTTTGGACTCAATGTATCTATAGCATCCACGGCAAAATCATAATGAACTGCATCCAAGAGACTATCGGTGATCTCATCACGGATGAAAGTTTCGTGTACATGGAGAATCACATCAGGATTGATAGCCTTCAGACGCTCCTTCCACAGGCGAGCCTTTGATCTGCCGATGGTCTCATGTGTAGCTATTATTTGTCTGTTGATGTTTGATGGCTGTACAGTATCCGAGTCTACTATGGTAAGTTCGCCGACTCCTGATCTTACGAGCAACTCAACAGCATAGCCTCCCACTCCTCCAAGTCCGACGATAAGAACATGCTTTTTTGCCAACACCTTCAGGGCCTCATGCCCAAGGAGCATCTCTGTACGATTGAATGTCTCAGGATGTCTCTTCATTGTCACAGAGTATCCTCCTTTCTTTGCCTGTAAATACGATTATTTGCCATTCAGATTTTTTTATTCAAAAGCCAAGCTTCTTTGTCCGAAAGATACGACAATTTGGTCAAAATCTAAGGAAGATTTTGCTCAAAGGACTCAAAAACACTTCAGAATTTACTTCCCAAAAGAAGGTATACAACCCTCAAAATCGATGTGTCTAACTTGATTCATCAAGATGCCTACCTTGATGTCGCAAGTTAGACAACCTTTTTAGCATGCCTCACATCCCAAGTCCGGGTATAAAAATTCTTGATAATCTAAGCGACTTAGAGCGCAGAAGCATGAGGTAAATACCATGGTCAATATTGATTATTATACGTACTTTTGTAGTAATACTAAGCACTAATCTGAAAAAGAGATAACTATGCTTCGATTTCCCCAAGCAAAGATAAATATAGGGTTAAATGTCATCGGTCGGAGGAGCGATGGGTATCACAATTTGGAAACAGTCTTTTATGCGATCCCATTCTGTGATGCTCTGGAGATCATAGAGTCCAAAGAGATGCGAATAGACTTCGGGGGCTGTGACAATCTGTGTGATCCGCAAACCAATCTCGTGTGGAAAGCCTATGACTTACTGCGCCAACAACACAAATGCTCTTTGCCCCCTGTGGAAATTATCTTGCGCAAGCAGATCCCTTCAGGAGCAGGCCTGGGTGGGGGATCCTCCGATGCATCTATGACACTTTTGATGCTTCGAGAAATGTTTGATCTCCCCTTTGATGATGAAGAATTAAAACAGCTGTCCGGTCAATTGGGAGCAGACTGCCCATTCTTCATCAATCCGACACCACACTATGCAGAGGGAATAGGAGACAGACTGACGCCCATAGACCTGGATCTATCGGGTAAACACCTATATCTCATCCTTCCCGGAATCCACATTTCTACGAAAGAGGCTTACGCAGAGGTCTCCCCCCGATCATCAAGCCATGATCTGCGAAAGTGGCTACAAAGCCCCATAGGTGAGTGGAGAGATTATGTCAAAAATGATTTTGAAGAAGGCGTTTTTGCACGACATCCCGTATTAGGAGAGATCAAGGAGTCACTTTACCTACAAGGAGCAGAGTATGCGTCTATGAGCGGTTCGGGATCTACGATGTACGCACTTAGCAAGTCCCCCTTGGACATATCCAAATTATCTGAAAAGTATATAACCAAACACTTTATTTTATAATCACATTACCGAAATGAATCTACTAACCAAGTTATTTATCGCAGGCCTTGCAGTGTCCGCACCCTCGACAGCATTGGGGCAGGATACTGCAAAAGCAAAGCCTGACACACTGAACATCAGAGAGCTCAGACAGTATAGTACCGTAGAGTTTCGCACTCCATTCATGAGCGACAGTATCGATGTACAAGGGCAGAAATACAGTAACAAAAAAGACTTGTCTAACAGCACTTTCATCAATAGAAAAAGTAACAATAACGGACAAGTAAAAAAAGCAAATGAAAATGGCTTTTTTACCGATCGACGCATAGAGAAAAATGACTCTTTGGCCTCGTACATCACCACCTATACGACCAACATCAGCAGTCCCAACTATGAGAAAGGGACTCTGCTCATAGAAAGTTCAGTGCCTTTCAGGGCTTTCTTCAATGGCTCACAGATAGCGCAATCAAATGCCAACATGCCCGCAAGTGCGATCAAATCTCCTGTAACAGCACCTCTGACGATCACCCCAAAAGACCATGAACTCGTAATTCAAACCGTCCAGAGTACCAAGGATACCACAGATGTCGCAATCCGTGTCCGTTATGTACCCTCAATAGAGAAAGAGTCAGGCATAACAGCCACAACAGAAAGGATCAGGCACATTGATCTGAACTTCATGTTGTATGGCAGCAGTCTGAGCAAGGTATCTATATCTCCATCAGGACGATATATGATCATGGGAGAAAGAGAATATGTAAATGGCAAACATAGAGTTAAATACTCTCTTTACAAAGGCAACAAGAAGTTACGCGATCTTGGCACAACAGGCGGAGAGGCATGGTTGCCAGGAAGAGATATGCTATATTACTCAAGACAAGTAGCAGAGGGGAGAGAACTTGTGGCATTTAACCCTGAAACGATGGAAGAAGAGGTGTTGCACAGTTCTATACCTTCAGGAGATTTCAGGATATCAACCTCGGGAAACTATCTCATCTACCAACAACAAAAGGAAGGGCCTAAAAAAGGCAAACACGCCACAAGAGTTATGGGACGTGGAGATAGACAGGAAGGCTTCAGAAACAGGGCTTTCATCTCCCTTTTTGATCTAAATTCAGGTCTATACAGACCTATTACTTTCGGTCACAGATCGACAGGAGCACACGACATGTCAAGAGATGACAAAAAGATACTCTTCTCTGTATCTAAAGAAACCAACAAAAGACCTTTCTACACATCTGATTTCATTGAATTGGATATTACTACAATGAAGGCGGACACTCTGTTTGCCAATACTTCGAGCATCAGTAGCGTGTCATACACATCCAAGGCCGGAGTATATCTTATCCAAGGCTCTGCAGATGCTTTTGGAGGGATCGGACGCAACCTACCTGAAGGAGCCATAGTAAACACCTATGATGGTCAATTATTCCTTTATGACAAGAACAGCAACAAAGCTACTGCTCTGACCAAAAACTTTGATCCGGCGATTGTTGGTGTAAAGCAGACAACAGAGCAGTTTGTGGCATACTTTACCGCTGAAGATGGAGACAAAGTAAGTCTGTATCGTTGTGACCTTGCGACAGGGAAAATCACAAAATTGTCTACAAAGGAGGATGTTGTTCGTAGCTTTGACGTATCCAACGACGGTAAAACGGTTGCGTACGTAGGGCAGAGTATGAATAACTCTGATCGTTTATATCTGATCTCAGGCCGTAACAATAAGGAAGAGCTTATCTATGACCTCTCAGCACTCAAGCTAAAAGATTATAGGATTGGTGAGGCCATGGAGTGGAACTTCACTATGCCCAACGGAGACAAAGTTCCGGGAAGATACTATCTCCCTCCGAACTTTGATGAAAATAAAAAATATCCGATGATCGTGTACTACTACGGTGGTACTTCTCCAACTCCTAGAACATTTGAAGGCTCATACTCTCCACATCTTTATGCGGCACAGGGATATATCGTACTGATCGTAAATCCAAGCGGAGCTACAGGTTACGGACAAGAGTACGCATCTCGCCATGTGAACGCGTGGGGTAAACGTACAGCAGACGAAATCATAGGGTCGGTCAAAGGGTTCTGTGCAACTCATTCCTTTGTCAATGACAAAAAAATCGGTTGTATGGGAGCAAGCTATGGAGGCTTCATGACCCAATATCTTCAGACCGTAACGGATATTTTCGCAGCGGCAATAAGCCATGCGGGCATCAGTGCGATATCATCTTATTGGGGTGAAGGTTTTTGGGGCGTAGGCTACAGCACCGTCGCAAGTGCAGATAGCTATCCATGGAACAATCCGGAGCTCTATGTTCGTCAAAGTCCCCTCTTCAATGCAGATAAGATCAACACTCCTCTTCTGTTGCTGCATGGGACGGTAGATACCAACGTCCCTGATGGAGAAAGTGTACAGATGTACAACGCATTAAAGATCCTCGGAAAGGAAGTTGAGTTTGTACGTATATACAATCAAGACCATTTCATTCTTGAGACGCCCAAGCGTATAGAGTGGACCAACTCCATCTTTGCATGGTTTGCAAAGTGGCTCAAGGATGATCCCACATGGTGGAATGACATGTACCCTAAGGTAAACCTGTAACAAAGGGTTCGTTAGTCATTCGTACTTGTGAATGATCGAAACAAACTTATCTGTTTGACAACAGTAATGCAACCAAGTTGTAACTTTGTGCATATAGCTTTGCACTGTAAACTAATCAACTTAACGAAAAAACAATGAGAAAAATCATTTACACACTATGTTCCCTCTGTATTGCAGTCTCCCTCCAGGCTCAAGAACAGACAGACGGATCAACTGTCAAAAAGGTTCAGCAACGGATAGAAAACATATCTGCCCTCAGCAAACTGAAGATCTCCGGCTATATGCAAACCCAACTACAAGTGGGCCAAGAAAACAGCGCACTCAAAGTCGGAGATAAGCGTGGAGCTGCTGAGTCAGAGACTTGGAACAGAATAGGTGTACGTAGGGGACGTCTCAGGGTTACCTACACAGAGGGACTATTTACCGGAGTTTTTCAATTTGACGTTAATGAGAAGGGAGTTGGTGTCAGAGATGCTTATTTGGGGGTCAAACTGCCCAAAATGGGAAGGAGCAATATCGTAGCCGGAGTTATCAATAGGCCATTCGGTCACGAAATAGAATACTCTTCATCCCAAAGAGAATCACCGGAGCGTTCCTTACTTTTTGAGACACTCTTTCCGGATGTTAGAGACGTTGGAGGGGGCCTGACACTCCAAGCTTCTGAAAATTCACCCATCAGTTTCCTCAAGTTCGAAGCAGCTCTTGTAGCCGGGAACGGGATCAAAAAGGAGACAGACAGCAGATTGGACTTTATCGGAAGCCTTTTGGCAGAAAAAAAATTAAACAACAATGTCAAGGGGGCATTCGGGATCTCTTACTACAATGGAGGTGTCTATCAGGGCACAGACAAAGTCTTCAAGATCAAAGACAAAAGTTTTGTTGCCGAAGCTGATGCAAAAAACATGGGCAAATATGCGAAGAGGGAATACTTCGGTCTCGAAGGTCGCATCAATATCAACAGCGCACTTGGTAAGACGCTGCTAAGCGGAGAGTACCTATGGGGACAACAACCCGGGACTGAAGGAAGTAGCAAAAGTCCCAATTCGTCTACACTTTATGTTGGGGATACCTACCTCCGTCGATTCAGTGGCTGGTATGCAATGCTTGTACAAGACTTGGGAAAACTCCCGGTCTCAGCAGTTCTCAAGTATGAAAACTACGATCCCAATACGGAAGTGGCAGGCAATGAAATCGGGAAAGGCAACACCAACAAGGCTGATATCTCATACAATACGCTTGGTGGAGGTCTTATCTGGAAAATAACATCCAGCTTCAGAGCCCAAGCATACTATGAGATAGTATCCAACGAAAAAAGCAATAGTCTGAGAGGCTACGAAAGTGATCTCAAGGATAATATCTTTACGCTTAGGTTACAATACAAATTCTAAATTCCCCAAAACAGTTTTGGGCGAAGAATGGCTCTTATAATCATGGTGTAGACATTCCTTTTGTACACAAGCCTAAGCTCTCCATAAATAACAAACAATCCTTCGAGGGGGCGTATGTCATGATATCTGTTCAGACATACGCCCCCTCGAGGTCTATGATATGGAGTCGAATATATCAGTTAAAACATACTCTAAAAAAGGTTGTCTAACTTGATGCATCAAGGTAGGCATATTGATTCATC
>NZ_JAUMXC010000059.1 GCF_030529325.1 Porphyromonas sp.
TTACCTCAAAGTTAAGGACTAATGGGGCTTACACACTTTTTTAGGACAGTATCATCTAACTTGAAACATCAAGTTAGACAACCTTTTTCAGGCCTGTAGAGGGCTTTGAGGATCAGAGACTTCTTGGATC
Source organism: Porphyromonas sp. (assembly GCF_030529325.1). GTDB lineage: Bacteria > Bacteroidota > Bacteroidia > Bacteroidales > Porphyromonadaceae > Porphyromonas_A. The sequence continues at coordinate 131 of NZ_JAUMXC010000059.1, forward strand.
TTTCGCAGACGGGTCCTAAAAAGGAGTAGGGCGGAGTGAGCTCCGATGTCCATGAATTCTTATAAGTGCCTCAGCCCAAGGTCGTATTATCCCTGCCTCACAAGTCTGTTGCCAATAGTTCGGCGAGGGTCTTTTGGAAGTTGCGCTCAGCTTCCATGGCGCGATCGACAGTATCGTAATACAGCCCTAACTCCAGGAGATAGTCGAGAAGCGATATTTCCCCCGCATCGAGAGCTTTTTTGAGTAGGTGTTCACTATTCGCTTCAGAGAGTATCCGGCTATAGTTGTCAACGACATTTTTCAGTCCTGCTGCCTGCTCATAGAGGGTGCGGAGCCGAGTCTGAAACATCCTTTGGGCATCTTCTTCCTTACTTTGTGCAGCTTTGACCGCAGCTTTGGCTTGGCGGACACGATTGGTGTTTTCCCATAATGGGATAGATACACTCACCGACAGACCTTGGAAACGCTCTTGAGCAACTTTCTCGCTTGCATAGCCCGCCGAAAAAGTCGGCAGACCGAGCGCCTTGTTGATCGCAACCTGTCTTTTGCTTATCTCTATCTCTTGACGGACTTCGGACATGAGGGGGCTTTTGCTCTCAGCCTGACCGTACCATGTATCGAAGTCTAAGGGCAGGTTTTGATCGAAGTATTCCGAAGTCTCAAGAATGACCGGATGCCCTCCATTGAGTTGTCGGAGCTGTGTGAGCAGAGCTTGGTTCTCGGTCTCCAAAAGGGTCATCCGGTTACGGATATTCGTGAGACTGAGAAGAGCCTTGTTGTACTCTATGATATTGGCATCCCCCTTGTCCATACGGGTCTTGTATGCCGAGGCGATGAGTTCGGCATGCTGGAGGCGTCGGGCATATTCATTCCTCTGCACATTGTTGTATATCAGGTCTATACAGCACTGTTTGGCCTCGAGAAGGATGGTAAGCCTGCCGGATCTGTATCGGTAGTCTATCAGGGTGTTTTTCCCCTTTGCCAGGCGGCTCTTCATCCCCGTGATCGTAGGAATGTCAAAGGATTGTGATACGCTTAGTTCGGTGCGATGACCTATGTCCTTGGGATGTCCCCATTGGTAGCCTAATTCGACCTCGGGATTGGCAAGGAAAATTCCCGTCTTATTGTCTAATTTTTGAGCTTCCGACTCATGTCTGAGAGCTTGGAGCGCAGTGTTGTTGCGTTCTATCTCTCGGAGTATCGCATCGATCGGATTTTGTGCAAAGGTGGAGGAGCTTACCAGTAGGGTAAGTATGGTGATTATGAATGTTCTCATCAGATTTTCAGGGTTTGAGCATTGGTTTCTTTCGTTTCGGATTTGTTGGTCAAGAGGTACATGATGGGGATGATAAATCCATTGAGGAATGTAGAAGTCAACAGCCCTCCCAATATGACCTTAGCCATGGGGCTCTGGATCTCATTGCCGGGCAAGCTGCCTCCGAGGGCAAGCGGGATGAGTGCAAGCCCCGAGGTGAGTGCGGTCATGAGGATAGGGTTGAGACGGTCGAGAGAGCCGTGGAGTACGCTTTCACGCAAGGACAGTCCTTCGTGCCTGAGGTCATTGTAGCGTGAGATGAGCAACATCCCGTTGCGGGTGGCGATACCGAAAAGGGAGATAAAGCCGATGATGCCGGGGATGCTCAATACCCCTCCCGTGACAAGGATGGCAAAGACTCCTCCGATGAGCGCCAAAGGTAGATTGAGGATGATGACCACGGACTGAATGACACTCTTGAATTGGCTGAATATCAGTAGGAAGATGACAAGTATAGAAGCCAAGGAGGTGATCAGCAACGTGCGTGATGCTGCTTGCTCGCTCTCGAACAGGCCTCCGTACTCGATATGGTACCCTTCGGGGAGGGAGACTTTTTCGCCGACGGTCTTCTGTATATCTTCGACAACACCCCTGAGATCTCTGTCGGCAACATTGGCCGAGATGACGATCTTTCGCATGACATTCTCACGATTGATCGTATTGGGTCCTGTCGATGAGGTGAGTGTGGCGATGTTGCCGAGGGGGATCTTACGGCCATTGGCATCGATGATGAGGTTTGCGATCCTTTCGGCTGTCGCCCGACTTTCGTCCCCGACTTTCAAAGTAAGGTCAAAGGATTGGTTCCCTTCATAGATCTGAGAGACCACTTCTCCGGCAAGCAGTACTCGGATGATTTCGGCAAAGGCAGGCATGGTGATACCATACTTCGCAAGGAGTTCACGCTTGGGCTCTATCTTGAGTTGTGGGCGGTCGATCTGCTGTTCGACATTGAGATCGGCTATCCCCTCTATCCCTTGGATGGTATTTTTGATCTGATGACCGATGGCATACATGTTGTGTAAATCGGTTCCGAAGAGCTTGATGGCTATATTGGCTCTCGTACCCGAAAGCATGGCATCTATACGGTGAGAGATCGGCTGTCCTATCTCCACATTGACACCGGGGAGGAGGCTCAGTCGTTCGCGTATATGGGCTGTCAGTTCTTCCTTGGAGCGTTTGTCGAGGACAAAAGGGACTTCGATTTCGGAAACATTGACACCGAGGGCATGCTCGTCGAGTTCTGCTCGCCCGGTCTTTCGTCCTACTGTCTGTATTTCAGGTATTTCAAGGAGAAGGGTTTCCGCCATACGGCCGATCTTGTCTGACTCTTCGAGAGAAATCCCCGGCAAAGTGCTTACATTGATCGTGAACGAACCTTCATTGAAGGAAGGGAGAAAACTACGACCGAGAGAAAAGAACGCTATCACTGCCGCAACAAGCATGATACCTGTCGCTCCGAGCACCCATTTCTTGTGCTTTATTGAGTAGTCAAGAGCGTTGGAATAAATGCCTTTGAGCTTTCGGACAATAAATGGTTCATCGCCTCTCTTGTCGCTTTGGGGCTTTGTGAGCAGGTAGCTGCATAGGACGGGGGTGAGTGTCAGAGCAACAAGGGTGGATGCCATGAGTGCCACTATGAAGGCAACTCCGAGAGGGGCGAGCATGCGCCCTTCCATGCCTGAGAGGAAGAACAGGGGCACGAAGCCGGCAATGATGATGAGCGTTGAGTTGAGGATAGGCATACGCACTTCCACGGATGCATCGAAGATGACCGATAGGACGGACTTTTGTTCGCTTGCCGGCTTTTGTCTATTTTCTCTCAAGCGTTTGAATACATTCTCCACATCCACGATGGCATCATCGACGAGCGAACCTATGGCAATAGCCATACCTCCGAGACTCATTGTATTGATCGTCAGACCCATCAGTTTCAGTGCAAGGATCGAACAGAGTAATGACAAAGGGATCGTGATGAGAGATATCGCTGTCGTGCGGACATTCATCAGGAATATAAACAGTACAATGACGACAAAGATTCCACCCTCGTAGAGAGCCTTCTGTACGTTGTTTATCGAACTGTCGATGAAGCGTGCCTGGCGAAAAATATCGGTCGATACCGTCACATCACCGGGGAGAGACTGTCGGAGATCAGACAGAGAGTCTTCGATCTTTTCGGTGAGATCCAAAGTGCTTGAAGCAGGTTGCTTTGTCACTGTTACAAGGACTGCCGGTTTCGCATCGTTGGACGCTATGCCGAGCTTGGGAGCTTTATTGCCGACACGTACATCCGCAATGTCTTCGAGGAGTACGGGTATATCTTCCAATGTCTTTATCACGGCCTTACCCAGTTCGTCCACTTTGTTTGTCGAAATCATCCCACGGATGATGTACTCGTTGCCATATTCGTAAAGCACACCGCCCGCAGCATTTTGGTTCATGCCCTGTACCACAGGTATCACTTCATCCAGACCTATCGAGTAGTGTTTCATCTTTTCGGGATTGAGGAGTATCTGATATTCTTTTATCTCTCCGCCTATGACCGTTACCTGAGCCACACCACCTATGGAGAGTAGGCGAGGGCGTACGGTCCAGTCTGCAATCGTCCTCAGATCTTGTAGAGAAGTTGTGTCTGATGTAAGCCCGATGATCATCAGTTCTCCAAGGATCGAAGACTGAGGGCCGAGCGTGGGGTTACCTACATTCGATGGCAAGGCTTCCTTGATGACAGACAGTTTTTCCGATACTATCTGTCGAGCGAGATAGATGTCTGTCCCCCAGTCAAACTCCACCCACACTATCGAAAAACCTGTGGTCGACGAAGATCTCACACGACGCACATCAGTAGCCCCATTGAGAGCCGTCTCTACCGGAAAGGTTACAAGTCTTTCGACCTCCTCGGGAGCCATCCCTGTGGCTTCGGTCATCACTACCACTGTCGGAGCATTGATATCGGGGAAGACATCCACCTCCATGTTGGTAGCGGTATAAGTTCCTGCTATCATCAACAGCACTGCAGCTCCCAAGACGAGCAACCTATTGTTGAGTGAAAATTGTATGATCTTGTTCAGCATAACGTTCAACTCCTAACATCAATGACTATGCCCATGTCCTTCGGGGATGACCGAAGCCATCGCTGCCAGTCTGATCTGATATACTCCCTTCGTCACTACGTTATCTCCTTCGGATAGCCCCGACAGTACCTGCACCCTTGCTCCATCACTTTGTCCGAGAGTGACTTCTTGTTTCTTGTAGTGTTCGTTGTCATGCTTGAGGTAAACGAAGTGGATCCCTTGCTCCTCTGTCACTGCCGATACAGGCACCGACAACACATTCTCTTGCGTCCCGCAGAGGAGAAAAACTTCGGTATATGCGCCTGCGATGATGTCTCCTATGTTGTCAAACTCAAATGTCACAGGGATGAAAAATGACTTATCCCGCGGTGTCTTTCCGTGCGACAAGAGTTTTCCATTCAATTCCGAAAGATTGTACACCACATCATCGTACGAAGGCTTGAAGTTGGCACCTCTTATGCTTTTCAGTGCCTTGTAGTGCTTTTCCGACACTTCCGCCCTCAGTTGCAGACGTTTGTTCTGAGAGACCGTTGCTATCGCTTGTCCCACAGATACATACTCTCCTTGAGATACGAGCTTGTTCTTTATAAATCCTGCTATAGGGGAGGAGACGCATACACCCGCCGAAGTAACATGAGAAGCCTGTGCCTCGTAGGCAGTCTTTGCTGTCTCATAGCGAAGTTTTGCCTGTTCGAAATCCTTTGCGGATATGATCTTATCCTTGATCAGACTTTCTGCTCTTTGGTACTCCTTCAAGCTCGTTTCATACTCTATTTTTGCTTTTTTTGCAGGGTCCCCTTCCAACAGCTTTTTCGCTGATATCGACACTATTGCCTGCCCTGCACGTACGGCAGTCCCCTCTGTGATCGATGGCGACACAAAGGATACTATACCGTTGGATGTTGCGACGATGACAGCTTCATCTCCCTGAGCCGGTTGTATCTGTCCGCTTGTCTTTATGACATGGGAGAAAGGCTGAGGGGTGACCTCTTCTGTGGTCAGGCCTACCATTTCAGCCTGCTCTTCGGTGAAGACTATGGCATCATCATATTCCTCCGCCTCTTTGGCGGTATGCCCACACTCCTCGCCCTCTGCATGGTCGTGCTTGTGATCCGTGTCGTGAGACTGCTCCGAGTGAGGGTGAGTATGCTGTGCTTCTGAATGCATGTACTGCTTACCTTGACAGCTTGAGAGAGCTATCGCACAGATGAGCAATAGGTTGTATGTATATATTTTCATTATATGTTTGTGTGTTAGGAATTTGGGAATAAACTACGACAGCCTTGCACCGATCAACATTCTTGTTGATGGTACACGGAAAATATTGATACACAGAGCTCTCAGATAGAGGTCACTGCATCATACTAACACACGACGGGAGGTGCGCGCAAGCCTCTGAGTGGGCTTACGTCAGCAGATTTGTAGTGGATGGGGAGATCCCCCGGATCTCTATGCCGACTGATATCGTCCTGCCTGAAGTTGAGCAGATCAGCAACGATAAAATATAGAGGGACGTAAAATGCGTGGTTGTTGCAAATATCTCCGGAAGAGTCCGCCCTGTACTTGGACTGAGAAGTCATGGAAATCGTAAATCCATCCTTGATCATGCATGACTGGCCATTCTCGTTCTCCTTCTCACTATGGTGATTGTGTCCTCCGCAGCAATCGTCATCCAGATCACAACTCTTTATCTCTATGCAAGGCAATGCCCCATGATGGTGATGAGGGAGCACAGAAAGCACCAACAGCGCAAGCACTGCTGCCATGACAAAGGATATATGGACTATACGTTTCACGCTTTTCTTCAACTTAGTGAGACAAAGATAAGGTATTTTTATGTGCAACAGGGTTGCAAAATTGCAAAGTAGACAAGATTTTGCTAAAATTGTAATACATAAATCTGATAATCAAATGAAAAAAGTAGTCGAAGCCTTTATGTATGCCCTTGTGACCGTCATGATCGGTGGAGGTATCTTATATCTGTGGAATGGATATGTATCGCCACGACTTCTCCTTGCGGTTTTTATCATAATCTTTGTGACCTATATCTTGTGGGTTCTTTTCCGTCCCAAAGCCAATAAGAGAAAGTGAGGTGAGCTTCATGATAGTAGGGGGGAACATCTGTCGTGTCCTCTCGTTCTACATCCGGTAGACGCATCCGATAAAAGACCTTTTCGGAAGGTCTGAAAAAGGTTGCCTACCTTGATCAATCAAGTTGTCTATCTTGATTGATCAAGGTAGGCACATTGTTTTTGAAGGATGGCTACCTTTTTTGACGAATCTTGAAAGGTGTTGATAATCAGAAAGGTCGGTCTTCCCTTCAGTCTATTGCTTTTTTGCCCCGTCAAGTTGGTTATCTCTCGGCTTTGGAGAGCCTTTTTCAGGGCATACTATTATGTGTTGGAGTCCCCCTTTTATCAGAGGAGTTGGAGCGCAATCATCGCACATGCCTCGGCATCCGCCAATGCATGATGGTGCTGCGTAAGGTCATACCCGAAGTGGAACGAAACCGTATGCAGTTGGTGATTGGGAAGTTTGTCACCAAGTATTCGCCGGGCTGCACGGCAGGTGCAGTGAAACTCGTAGTCGGGGTAGTCCATCCGATAGACACGAAAGACGGCTTTCAGACAACTTTCATCGAAAGAACTGTTATGAGCCACCAGAGGTAACCCTTCGATCTTTGGGGCGATCATCCTCCACACCTCTTGGAAGTTTGGTGCATTGCAAGTGCTCTCTTGAGTGAGGCCATGCACCCTTGTGTTCCAATACGCATAGTATCCGGGTTCGGGGTGGATGAGACTATAAAACTTATCAACGATCTTTCCCTCATTGACGATCACGACTCCGACCGAGCATACACTACTCCTCTGAGCATTGGCGGTCTCAAAATCTATCGCGGCAAAATTATTCATCCTTCCCGGTTTCCAGTAGCGTCTTGTATATGTATGCATCCTCTTCGAGGAAGCAACACAGTATTACCTCTCCGTTATAAGATCCACTTTCAATATGGCCGAAGATTGTCTTCAGGGCAATCTGTGCGGCCAATTCTTTTGGAAATCGATAGACTCCCGTACTGACACATGGAAAGGCAATGCTCTTCAGTTGATTTGTCTCAGCTATCCGCAACGCTGTGTCATAACAGGATGCCAACAGCTCCGGCTCTCCCTCGGTACCACCATGCCACACAGGGCCGACGGTATGGATCACTTTTTTGCAAGGCAGTTCATAGGCGTCGGTCATTTTGCTTTGTCCTGTCTCACAGCCGTTTAGATTTCTGCATTCCTCCAGCAAACCTTTGCCCGCAGCTCGGTGTATGGCTCCATCCACTCCACCACCTCCCAGCAGTGAGCAGTTGGCGGCATTTACTATGGCATCCACCTGCAACTTGGTGATGTCCCCGATCACCACTTTCAATCGTTCTTCTCTCTGCTTCATAAGGCAATCGTTTTTGTCCGACAATAATCGTGAGAATACCCACGGTATTGTAATTAAGGATGTTACAAATGTAGCATTTTAATCTGTCATATTTATTTTGCAAGCTCCTATGTCGGATGAGTGGTGAGGGGACAATTTTAAAATTAATACGATTATATTTTTTTATTCTATCATAAATGTCTACCTTGCATGTAGTTAATCTACTGTTCAATATGAAAATCAAAAGGCTATGAAAAAGAACATTATTTTAGTATTGCTTGTGCTGGCGTTTGTCCTTTCAAACGCAGGGATGTTCATATGGAATCGGAATATCAGAGACAAGCAACGTTTAGCTGAGCGTAATGTCTTAGCAGCTTTGGATACCATCCATGTCCTCAAGGATAAGAACGGAAAACTTTATGCTGAAAATGCCTCTTATCTGGCCGGCATCAAGGAGTTGGAAAAGATGAATGAGGAAATGCATGAAAACATAAATTCCCTCCAAAAAAACATAAAGAGGCATCTTGCTACCCAAGCCTATCTTCGTATGAAGACAAGGGATACCATCATTCAAAAGAATGTTATATCATATACATTGGATAGCTTGGTCAACATCCGTTTCTCCGATGAAGTCATAGATGCCAATAGTTTTGTGAGGATACATCAGGACAGTGTTTACTTGAAACAATTTGTCTATAAGGTGGATGCTCCTCTTGATGTCTACTTTACCAAGGATTATGAGATCATTGCACAAAGTAAAAATGACAACATAACCTTCACGAAACTCAACAGCTTCGTGGATCCTATGGTTATCAAACACCGTAAGCCCAGACGTTGGGGGCTGGGCATCCAAGCCGGTATTGGGGCTACATCGATGTATGACTCTTCAAATAAAAATCTTTCATTTGGTGTCGGGCCTTATGTCGGTATAGGTATCAGTTATCAACTTTTGCAATGGTAGCATAAGTCCGTGATAGTAGCCGGAAAATTATCTTTCGGGTTCTGCTAAATAAAAAAAGAGGTGCATCACTTGGTGGTGCACCTCTTTTGGTGGTAATACTTGTCGGAGTAACATGAGATCGATGTAATTTGTCTCTCACTCAGATAAAAAAACAAAGTGTATCGGGATAGTAGTACCGATACACCTTGTTTTTTATTTGTTTCTATTGGAGGTTAATAGCCTCTCTTAGGTAGTTTGTTCCAGTAAGGCATGCGCACGATGAGTTCGATGGTTACCTTGCGGTCACCTTCTCTCACTTCGTGGGTGTCAGATGCCGGAATGGCTGCAATGCGCTTGCCTGCGCCACGACTCTTGAGCATATCTTTAAATACCCCTCTACCTTCCAAGGCTTGCACGATGGCTTCGGCTCTACGAGCCGACAACCTTTCGTTGTATGCCACAGATCCTCGGGCATCGGTGTGACCGGTGATGAGGAATCTGCTCTCGGGCATACCCTTAAGGATCTTTGCGATCTCGTCCAAAAGCGGCTCCGACTCAGGAGTGATCTCATAACGGTCAAACTCGAACGTAATATTGGAGAAGAGTTTGTACAACGGATCGCAATCCTTTTCGACATACTTGATGATTTCCTTTTCGACAGGAACGGTCTCTCGTACCACACGCTCGCGGTAGACAATCCGTGGTGCAGCTTCTTTTGTACTGCCGAATCGTATCATGACTCTCGCGATCACCTGTGGGAAGCTGAGACGCTTTGCACCCAAAGAGGTCATGTAGTCACCTTGGATGCCGAAGCCTACTCGGTCGTTGAACCAACTATTGACTCCAAAACCTACCGAAGGCAGGAAGAGGTGGCGTTCCATGTTGGCTTCCTTATTGAAAGCGTCGGAGTGTCCCCAACGCAATTCGTCATTGCGGAAGTTGGGCAGACTGCCTTGCTTGGCAAGTCCGAACTCCTTGTACATATAGTTTGCTCCGATGCGGAAGTAAGGCTCTACATATTTCTTCTTGAAAAGAGGGGTGAGGCGGAATTGCAAGCCCAACCCTCCGAGACCGAAAAATCTCTCGGCCTCCTTCCGGTCCGCGACAATCGCGGTCACTCTCCCAAGTGTCGCCTGCAAGTCGGCATAAAGCCAAGGTGTAAGTTCATGAGCCACGTAGAGATTGCCTCCAAACATGACATTGTGCAGACGAAGGGTATAGGCATCACCTTTTTCGGAAGAGTTATAGTTGCTCAAAGTCATCCTGCTTATATTAACGAGATTGCCTCCGAGACCGATCTCCCAAGTTTTCTTCGGGGTATGATCTTTGGGACAGGATTCTGCCTCTTGTCCTTGTGCTATCATCAGAGATGAGGATAGTGCAAGAGATAATAGTATGTATTTAGTTGTTACCATAATTATATTCATTAGGATACGACGGATTGAGGACTCTATAAATTTAGACTCCTATATCTCTTCTCGGGCTCACTACATTGAGGTGATGTTGGTAAGAAGGAATTTTACCTGTTTCTTCCGCCCAGATATGGACGGTTATCGAGTAATATCTCTGTTTTATGAAAATTGTGCATTTTCCGTCATTGTCTACCTCCACGGTATTTACTGTCAACTGCTCATTACCACCATCCCCAGAGTAGTAATCTACACCTGAACATTGGTAATAGACTTTTGCTTTGGGCGTTGTCTCAACTACAATTTTTGTCCAGTCATAATCTTGGTCCGGATACACAGAGGGGTCCTTTGGACCATATAGCTTTCTGGGGATATCCTCAAATGAGAGAATTTTTAGAGGCGTCTTCTCAAGAGGTGTTGCAGAACCACTTCTATCCCGACCATCTTTTCCTTTAAGATATTCCCAAAAGTGGTTCAGTTCTACCTTGTCGTGAGGCCATTGTCGCCCTTCCTTATCAAGAATCTTGTTGGCTTGAACCTCTTCAACCCAAAGTTGAAATGCGGACTTACCTACACCAGGCTCTCCTTTTTCTCCTGCTGCCTTAACAGTAGTCTTTTGGCCATTGATGTACCAAAATCCATCTGTTCCAATCGTAACTCTGTCGCCTTGGGCACCTGTATCACCTTTTTCTCCGCTTTCTCCCTTGGCTCCGGCGTCACCCTTGTCACCTTTTT
>NZ_JAUMXC010000060.1 GCF_030529325.1 Porphyromonas sp.
TTACCTCAAAGTTAAGGACTAATGGGGCTTACACACTTTTTTAGGACAGTATCCGAAATCGTCTTATCCTCCCCCTTAAACACCTCATTATCAGGGATCAAAATCACCAACACACCAGTCCACCTCTCCTCGAACTTAGCTAGTGACCATTTCTCCAGCTTCCCGATAGAGGGATCCATAATCTGCACCCACTTATCAGTGACCTTATATATCACCACATAATGTTGTAACCTACCATCAATAATAGTATGAGCAATTGCGGGCAAGGGTATCTTTCCTAGTGGCTCTAGGTTGGGGGTGCCATCCTGCTTCAGAGACTTCACCGCTTTGGTCATAAAACCGAGTTTCTCCGCTGCTGTGATTAAGCCTAGTACATTTGTACCTTTTCTATCTGTGCATGCCATTTGGCGTATTCGAGCAATCGGCATCGACAATCCATAGTGAGCCGAAATTGATGCTAGACAAGCTGCACCACAATCTGTTATATCGTGTTGCTTTATCTCAATTACACTCATAGATTATGAAAAGATTAGCTCGTACGCGAGGGGGATTGTATTTATCAGCAAATGCACCATATAAATTGAGGCAAATGGGTGCTTTCCTTGCCTTAAATAATAGCCGGTCATAAATAAAACTCCTGGAAAAAAAGAGAAAAAAACATAACCTATAGAGTAAAAATGTGACAATGCAAAGGCAAGACTACTAACAAGAATAATAAGCCATATACGGCTCCGAAAAAAGGCAATCTTGTTTAGCAAATAATAAGGTAATGCTTGAAATAAAGTTGTCTCAATTAGTGGGGCTAAAAAAATATAAGTAACATAGTCATAGACACTTTGGGGCGGATCAAAGTCCCCTTGTGATATAGGCCCTGAACAAACATACCAAGCAAATAAATTAAAAGCAATATTCCAGAGAAATCCGACTGCCCAGAAAACCCCAACAAATAGCGGAGCTGGGAGATTTGCAACCCATCTAAAAACTTTGTTCATATACTTTACGGCAATACAAGAAAACACTTGAGGAAGACAAAGACATTTCATCCTCCTCAAGCGCCTCTTTTTAACAACAATTCTAATTTCCCACTATATTAAAATAGTGAACTCTAAAAGAACAGTACAACTAGTTAGTAAGCGTGGGGCAAACCGCCATTTTCAGCAACAAGTTTAGGGTAATTTTCAAAGTATTCCTTTACATCGTCACAAAAATTTTTAAAATGCGCCCATCCTTTGCCTATACCTCTCATTAACCAGTCAGAAAGTTCACTTCCACCGTCAATTTTAATAAGCTCGTCCTTAGAGAGATTTTTTAGTCCAAAATTATCCAGTTCATTCATGGCTTCTTATTTCTAAAATAAATAAATGGTATAATAAATATTCCTCCAAATGTTATTGCAATCATATCCCACCAATCTCCTTTACCTAAATAAATGTCTAGGCCTTCGTACAGATAATTACCAAGAAGAACAATACTTAGGAGATAATACTTCTTTCCGATGCTATTAATATAATTCCCTTTAGCCTTAACTGCATAGTAAATCTTAAATGCCAAATACCCAACAAGTACAGCAGAGAAGCTTGGGTAGTTATTTGCAATACTCAGACCCTCCTTAATTTCAAGATGTGCATATGCATATGGTCTGTATAACATGACTACACAACTATGAATCGTAAGTAGTAGGAAAAAAGCAGCAATTTCTAAGTACGGAATATGAGCACTAGAGTTTTTTAGAACTTGACTAAATCTGTGCCCACACATATTTCTTTATCGTTCTCTAACCTCATTATACCCCTCGTTAAATTGTTTCTTCGTATTTTCTGGGTTTGAGATCCAATCAGATACAACACCTCCTGCAATAAGTCCTCCAAGCCATAATAGTCCTTTTCCTGCTAATATTACAAGTGGAGCTACACCACCATCCACTGCTCTCGCTTCTTCATCACACATAGGGGCTAGACCCACAACATTCAGTTTAATTTCTTTTATTTTGTTAAATTTTTTAGTTATGAATTAAAAATTAACTTTACACCGCAAATCTATTGAAAAAAAATATAACGACCAAATTTATGAGTGATTATGTGTCAATGCAGATTCAAGTATCAAGTGCAAATTTAGTCTAAGTGTTCAAAGAAGATTTGTGCCGGGGATTTGAAATTAAGTTTTTGTCTTGGTCCGGCATTGATGAGATAGATGTATTTGTCAATGTCCTTTTGTGAGATATTGGAGAAATCGGAGTTCTTGGGGGTGTACTGTCGAATGAGCTTATTAGCGTGTTCGACCGCGCCTTTTTGCCACGCGGCATAAGGGTCGGCAAAGAATATCGGTACGCCTAACATCTTGGTCATCTTCAGATGTCCGGAGAACTCACTTCCGTTGTCCGTGACGATGGTCTTGAGCATATGGCGATAAGGGATGAGTATTGCCCATAGTTTGCTGTTTACCTCGGAAGCTGTTTTGCTCTTGAGTTTTCCTGCCCAAATCATATTAGTCATTCTTTCGGTTACGACCAGGATGGCACCCTTACCTTGTGCCCCAACGATAAGATCCATTTCGAAGTCACCCAAGCGCTTGCCATTGGCTTCTTGTGGGATGTCGTGAATGCTCACACGATCCGGGATATTGGAGACTTTGCCCACCGCTCGCTTGCGATGCTTGAGCTTGTGCCGACAGTGGGTGTACAGAGTGCCTTGCTCTGCTTTGTCTTGGCGTATCCACTTGTAAATTGTTTCGTGCGAGACCTTTATACTCTGCTGAGCGAGATAGCCTGAGATTTGCCGGGGTGACTACTGCTGCTGTGTCAGATATTGGAGACACGTTTTCTTGACATATTCCGGGATGTGTCTATTGCGCCTAACACGCTCTTTGCGCATGTCTGCATACTCTTGTGCGGTGTGAGGGTTGTAACTCTTGCGCTTCTCGGTGCTGTTGCGTTTGATCTATCTTGTAATGGTGCTAGGGGATACGCCCAGCTCTCGAGCTATTTTTGTCGGGCTATACCTTGCTCGTAGAAAGGCAGATATTTCGTACCTTTGCTCTCGGTTCAGTTGTTTGTACATCATTAAATTCAAAGATAATTGAACTATGGGAGAGTAGCCTCGGCTTGCTCTCCTTTTCTTTTATCTTGAATCTGCATATACAGGGGGAGGTGTCCCCCTGTAACCCCCTCGGTGGCTTAGGGGCTGACGCACTTAATCTTCTACTCTAAAATTTGTACTTCTAAGGTGAAGATAGCGTGTGCCTGGTAAAAGTGTTCAGTTATTGGCCGATGAATATTGATCTATTCATGAGACTGGAGAGGTATGTTTTATCTTCCTGCCAAGTTTAGCGGATGGTAATAATAAGTGACACAAGACTTTTTAAAACGGCTTCTGATATTCATTGCTTGCTCCCCAAGGGATGTGCGTTGATCAGTGTTTTGTGTTTTTGTAGCCTTTCTTATCGGCTTTAAGTCAAGTTTTTCTTGGATTTGTTATAATTCATATCTTTGTACTGAAATTTCCTCCTGCAAGTGAGATGAAGTTGCTTTTGTCACAAATGGAGGTTTGGGAAGTTGTATCAGTTTCAGAAATTAAAATAATAAGAAGTGAACATGAAGATCAAGATCAGTATTTTAACGGCGATGATGCTCTTTTTGGGAGTTGCTTGTACACAGACCAAGAAGGGTTCGTCTAATGGTGATAATTCTAAACTATCCGAGTACGAACTCGTAGGCAATGTCAAGTCTGTGAGTGAGAAGAGCTATGCTACCGGTACTGTGGACGGGGAGCCTGTCAATATTCTCTATACTGACATTCATAGAGTGTTTGATGAGGATGGTAGAGTCTTATCCGAAGAGGTGGACTCTGAGGGGGAAGGCTATACCGCGTCTTATACCTACGATGCCGATGGCAACATGGTGAAGTTGGAGCACACTTTGGAGTATGAGGGGCTCTCAACCACTGAGAATACGTATGATGCCAAGGGTAATCTCATTCGATCAGTATTTTCGATAAAGGATTCGTTGCAGTTTGCTTCCAGAGATGAGTATGTCTATGACAAGAATAACAACCTCATCGAGCAAGTGACTTATTCGGGTGAGTTTGGAGAGCACAGGATTGCTTATGTCTATGATGAGAAAAACCGCCTCATCGAAACGAGGGCTGACTCGGGAGACGAGATGCCGAATAAGACAATTCATACCTACAATGAGATAGACAGCCTCGCAAGTGTGAAGTCTTTCTCTTCTTCGGGAGTGTTGTTGGAAGAGACTCTTTATTCTTATAATGAAAAGGGGATAAAGACCAAGAGTGAATACAAGAGCTTCGATGAAGAGGGAAAGATGAACTACAGGCGTTTGGAGCACTTCGATGACCGAGGAAATGCAACGCTTCAGGAAAACCATAATATCGAAGGGGTGTTGACGGACAAGACCGAGAATACTTATGATGCTCAGGGACGTGTCATAGAGTCTGTACATTATGTTGTTTCTGAGGGAAATGCTTTGACGATTGAGTACCAAAGTAAGTATAAGTACGATGACAAGGGAAATCTTGTAGAGGAGGTGTCAGACTTTCCGGTCCAAGGATATTCGCAGACTTTATTGAGAACTTATGAGTATGATCATAAGGGCAACTGGATACGTATGGTGCTGACTCAAATCTATGAAAAGGAAGAGCTGCCTATGAAGAATATCACTGAGCGCCGGATCACGTACTACGACTAATCAAAAGTCTTATCAGGGCCGAAAGTTATTTTGGGATTCAAGAGTGAAGGTCATGCGCGCATTGTCGTGCATGACCTTCACTTGTTTTCAGAGGTAGAGTCTGTGCCTTGAAAGAGTTGGGAGACTCGGACTTCCTGATGTCTTGCTCCGATCAATACTATTTTGGTATAAGATGCTGTATTTCTCCGTCCGGGAGGATATCGTCTTTCGGATCCGAGCCATGTGCAATTCCTCTCTATTTGACGGCGGGCTTAATCTCTGATCATCTTTCTCTGTCTTTGTGTCTGTAAGGGGATAAAAGGTTGTCTAACTTGTGACTTCAAGTTAGACAACTTGATTCATGAAGTTAGACACCTTGTTTTGAGAGGTTGTACACCTTTAGGCTGATGTCGTGAAATTGAGATGTCCGGTAGTCACTGTTGGCAGTCGGTGGGATTGCACTTAATGACTGCGACTGCCTCGTCAGGAGGCTTTTCGAGAGAGGTTTATCCTTGGCGAGGACAATGAAAAAAGGTAGTGTCCAAAAAAGTGTGTAAGGTTAGTTATTCCTTTTCCCCCCCGGGGCATACCCCGGGGGGACTTTGGTTTTTTCGGTTATTACTAATTCTATTCCAACCACTTGCATATCTCCCCTTTGCCCGTATTGGAGAGAAAACCGACTTGCTGCTTACTGTAGTGATAGCCATAGATCCGCCGGCACACCGAGCCGATGTCTTCGCACGAAAGGCCACGGGTATAAAGCTCATGAAACAGCAGGGCTCGTTCGCTCTCTTGCCTCGAGAGGATGCCCAAAATCAGAGGTTGAAAATTTCCCGAGCGAGTTCGAGGAATCAGTAATTCAAAGCTACATCCGTAGCCTCGCCGGTGACGAGGACGGAAGCCATTGCACTGTTCACCCTCATGCTCTTCGACAAAGAGAGCACGTTCTTGCTTCGAGAAGGTGTCCGATAATACACGGATAAGTTCGTTAATACCTGTCTCTGATGATAGCATTTCAGAAATAAATGCCGACTTTTGTGATTGTGTAAGCTCCATTGTTCTTTGTTTTCTTTTCTTATCCCAGAGTTAAGGACTAACGGGGCTTACACACTTTTTTAGGACAGTATCGCCCCAAATCTATGATCAGAAGTAAAGGGTACTGCTGTCTTTTGCATATTCGTTGAGACGAGTGTACATCTCTTTGAATGCTTGTTCACGAGTGAACCCGAAGATCTTGGCGATATGGTCTACAAGAGCCTTTCCTTCCGCAGAAAGTTTCTCATACGTTTCAACATCAAGCTCGTTTGGATCGCTTTCTAAATGGAACTTTTCTAACTCCTCTCTGGACATGAAAACAACTATCGGAAGAGTGAGGGTCACGACCTTTTTGGTATTTGTTTTGGGCAAGTAAAACATGCGTGGGCTACCATTGTCCATCTTTCCTTCAGGCATATGCAGAAGGTCAATCTTGAGAGTGAATTTCACCAGAGGAGAAGTAAAGTTGAAAAAACCTTTAAGCCCCAGTGGATTAAGAGGTTCGAGGACAGGGTTTCCCCCCCCTTTGTCCTCCTTGATAAGTTTGCTGCCGACACGTTTTGCCCCTTGCTTTATTTGTTTGTCCCAAGGATCAGAGTCCATGTATACATAGTCAAACAGGTCAGTTGTTTGAGTTTTTTCTTCGGCTGTTTGCTTATCTTCGAGGTCTGTTACGTTCAAGACCGTGAAGAAGTGTTGGTACTGATTGATCATCCCATTTTCGGAGAATCTGCCGGTGATCTCCTTTCCGTCCTTGTCGAAGTAGCTTATCCATAACCCGTAAGGATTGAGAGCTTTTGAGCCTGCTTCTGTCGACTCTATAAACATTGCTTTGGGGCTGTCTTTTGTGAGGACCCATATATCTTCTTTCCTCTCATAAGAGAATACAGTTTCGGATTTGATGTGTGTGACTCCATCTGGGAAAGAACTTTGATGAAATGCAGCTCCCGGGTGGAAGTGTCCTGGTGCAAATTTCAGTATGATCTTATGAGCCTCGTCGGTGGACTCTTCCTTTTTTTCTTTTTGTCTCTTTGATTCAGGGGTGTTGTCATTGCTGCAGGCAGAGAAACCGACTACAATCATTGCACTCAGTGTGAGTGCCGATAAGATTTTGAATACTTTCTTCATAAAAATAATTATTGGTTGATATTGGGAGAATTATTTATTTCACTGTCAAAGGGATGAGCATATCCACATCCCAGTGTGCGTTGGCAGTGTGGTATCTATTTGGAGCATAGTAGGTAGATGGACCTTTGTCGTTCTTCCCTACGATAGCATGCATGAGACGGATGCGAAGGTTGTATTTCCTATCAGAGGTAAAAAATCTGAAAATACCCTTGAATCCGAGGTAATTGTCCTCCTTGTTGATAGATACGCCCGGCTCACCGAACTGCTTGTTCCACGGTGTGGTGTCGAGGTAGTCGTACACGAAGAGGTTAGGAGTCTTGCTTTCTTCTTTACTCAATTCCTGTCCCGCTCCGTCTGTGATAGGCTTATATGCGCTGAAGAAGTGGCGATGGATGTTGTCTTGTCCGTTCTCTATAAATTGGTTATTCATCAGTTCGCCCGAAGGGCTGTAGTACTTGATGTCAAGATAATACGCACTTGATCCATCTTTGTCCATGGGTTCGACGGTAAATGCCTTGGCACCTTCTTCCGTGAGTTGCCACCCTTTACCGGGGACGATTGCAAAGACAACCTTTTGAGTGGCAGAGGACGAACCATCGGGTATGAACTTATTATCCTCTTGGAGTTGCCCCTTGATGAGTGTCAACTCAGCTCTTTTAGGGTCCTCATGCAATTTGTTTTCCGTCTCATCGACAGGTTTGACCGGATTGCAGGCCATGACGAAAAGTGCCGTCATCAGGACTGTGCCGATCTTGGTAAAAATACTTTTCATGCTGTTTTGTAAACGAATGATTTGTATGGTTTGTATTGAGTGATTAAAATTCCCAAGTCATCATCAGACGTACGTCACGACCGAGGTCATGAGCGTAGTACCTGAATCTATTGGTGTATTCTCTGTAAGACTTATTGAGGAGATTGTCTACCGACAAGAGCCACTTCAACGATTGACCGTTGGGCAGCGGGAGAGAGAGACCTGCCTCCAACCCCAAGAGATGATACTCATCGGGAGAGTAGGGGATCAGGTCTGTTGCCGGATCAAATCTGTGTTGTTTTGCCACATACCTATGAGACGCTTTGATGTGTATATCCTTGACCTTACCGAGCGAAGAGAGACGATAAGTCAGGTGATGCCCGATACGTCCCGAGGGTATGTAGGGGAGGAAGTTTCCGGTCTTCTGTTCGTCGGCCCGGATCATGCTACCACCGATCTCGTACTCCAAGTGGCGTGAAATGTGCCATCGCACTTCCGCATCAATCCCCCTGAAGATCGCATCCGTACTTTTGTATTGGAAGACGGGGTATGTCCCCGATATGAGTGTGAAGAATTCCCCCGACGGTTCGTCGTAGATATAGCCCTTGATCCACTGCAGATAAGTGTCGATGTTGAAGGCTATATGTTCGTTCTCAAACGAAAGAGAGGTCACCCACTTTGTACTCTGCTCTGCTCCCAATGTCGCATCTCCACTTGAGTAGAGTCCCGAAGCATGCTCCAATCCCTTGCTGTATAGCTCATGTACGTGAGGTGCGCGCCATGCGAGACCGAGGTTAGTCTTTAGCTCCATGTGTTTGGACGCATGGTAGTGTGCACCGATATTATAAGACAGATTGGTGTAGTTGCTTTTTCCTCCATAGGGACGCTTGTCGTAGTCGATCCCCTCGGCATTGAGGAGTTGGTGATCGGCTCTCAATCCGATTTCTGCTCCCCACACCATGTCCTTACTATATTTTTGGATGGCGTAGATCCCTCCGTTGTTCTGAGTATAGTTGGGTATGATAGGTACTACACCGGTCCCGGGCGTATTGTAGTTGTTGGTCATGCCATAGAAAGCTCCTGCCTCACTACTCCAATTTCCGTAGAGATGTTTCCATCTCGCATCGATCTGGAGCGAATGCAGATTGAGGCTCAGAGAGGGTATATGAGACTTATAGTTGCGACGCTGATGATGTTCGTTGCGGAAGTCGCCTTGGTAGGCCGCTTGCAGATCGAGCTTACTTTTGTTGGCAAACCTGTGGTGCCCTTTGAGTTTGAAGATATGGTGTGTTACTTTTTGCAGGGGATAGTCTATCTTCCGGCTGAATGGCGATGGGTCTACGGGTTGCCCTATTTTTATGCGCTCTTTCAAGAGTTCCACGCTCCCCATTTGGGCAGAGTACAATACTCCGATCTGTGTTGAAAAGAGACTATAATACAAGTCTATACCTGAACTGAAGTCTTCCCAACCCAAAGCTATCGATGCATTACTCTCGCGCATGCCGGTGTTGTTGAGTACATAGTCGGCTGTGGAGCGGTCTCCGCCATTGACATGGGTCCCTTGTACACGCCATGCCGCGTCCCCTCCCCATAGCTTTGTGCCTGAGTGGAGGAAGCCTGTGAGGGCTGCTCTGTGACCGTTGGAACCGTATAGCGTGGAGACATTGCCATGAATGGACGAAGTACTGCCATAGGGCAACGAACGACTATCAAGTTCTATTACTCCTCCCAAGGCCTCGGAGCCGTAACGGACAGCCTCTGCTCCCTTGATGATGGTGATCCCACCGGCGGTATTGGCATCGAGTTCGGGAGCGTGATCGGCACCCCACTGTTGTCCTTGCTGGCGTACTCCGTTGTTGACGATAAGCAATCTATTGCCATACATTCCGTGCAGGACAGGTTTGGCTATGGTGGCTCCGGTCTGTATCATACTGATTCCCTTGACTTGCTCGAGGGTAGATGCGAACGAACTGCCGAGCTGTTTCTGTATCTCGGTTGCACTGATCTGATGCCTTATCACATTTTTGGAATGTCCGGCACGTATACCCTCCACCGAAACCTCGTTCAATAGGCTTTCCTGAGGTATGAGATGTATGTGGATGGAGTGGCGACTTTTGATTTCACGTCCCGGCACTTTGGTATGCATATATCCGAGAGCTTGTACTTTTATGGTGTCAAGCTCTGTTATCGACAACGGGATGGTAATAGTCCCTTTTGTATCGGCCATATAGCGCATGTTGCCCACTTGTGCCAATGCATATGATATGGGCTCATTTGTCTCTTTGTCGGATACGATGATGTTGTGTTTGCCGGCTTTGGGTTGGGTCATGGCCGACGATTCCACTGCTGTAAATAGATACACCAGGGCGATGAGTCCGGGTAGGATTTCTCGTATTGTCATATGGAAAAATGGGATGTGTTTATCGCAAAAGGAAGCTCCTTCGCAACGCATGTCTTGTTGGGTGTATCAAGCGACAACACCGAACATATGCACACAGTTTGCTATAAGCCTGTACACAATCACAATACCTGACCATCATAAGATGTTGATGGTCGTCGTGTATGATTCAGATCGTGGGAGGACCACGGAGAGCGATCCAAGGTAGAGATGGGCGTACCGGAGCAGACTCTATCGAGGTGTACGTGAAAGGCACGTAGTCCAAGACGGACTCAAAGACGATGCTCGTCGCTTCGGTAAATGTCGATATGACAAAGTCGCAGATCGCACATGTGTCGGAGTGATCGGAGTCGGATGCCTCATCCTTTTCGCAGCCATGAGAGCACACAATAAAACCACTCCCCTCACCGTGGTAGTGAAATGTCTTCACTATCAGCTGAGGAGTGAATATCAGCAGGAGCAACCATGCCGGCAGTGTATGCTTTGTCAGCTTTAGATTGAGATATCCGGATGTCATATCAAGAACTTTCGGCTGCAAGTATATAAATATTTCTCCATATCGCCAACTCCTCCAACCCCAAAAGACTCTTAAGGGCATTAAAGTAGTTGAAATTGATGTGATGTGTCTGAAAAACAAGTCAAATCGTTGCACCCGAATATGACCTAAGAACATGTTGATAATATGTTTTGTTGCCATCGTGGGAGGTTTGAGTTCATTTTGAGGCTTATCTATTGTCGTTTCCGGTACGGATCTCTTCGGGTCAATATTCATGTTGTCTGTGTCTTCTATCCGCTCCTGCTCTCCGCTTCTAAGGAGGGGCGATGCGTTGCTTTTGGATGTCGAAACCACTTGGGTAAGGATTTTTAGAGCCCTTGAAAAGGCATCTGACTTAAAGCGACAACTTAGCCACCATGTTGATGGAGCAGGTTAGACAACTTGCTTTCACAGGTTAGACAACTT
>NZ_JAUMXC010000009.1 GCF_030529325.1 Porphyromonas sp.
TTAAGCTACACATTGTCATCAATGACAAGGGAGAAATCATCAAATATCAAATCACTCCGGGCAATTGCGATGACAGAGAACCTCTTAAGAACACTATACTTTACCAAGAAGCTTTTCGGTAAACTCGTCGGAGATAGAGGATACATCTCCCAAAGTCTTTTTGACCAACTCTTTGTCGATAAGATGAGAGGCTGTTCTGAAAACTCAAAAGACGCATCTTTTGAGGAGTTTTCGTTACCCCACCTATAACTTATCTGAATCAAAATTTTGATTAACTACCTATATTCTGAGGCTTACTCCTTAATCTGTAGTACATCCAATTTTGTTCCAACGTTTTTTTGTATTCCTGTAAGCTCCATGTCATCCCCATCCCTTTGAGGTAATCACTGATACTCTCCATTCCCATTTCCATGCGACGCTTATCGACTTCCTCGACATCCTCAATAGGCACAACAAAGCATTTCACCTTTCCTCCTTCAAGCGTTTTCTGATATACCTGAGTACCATATAGTTGTTCTTTTCCCTCATTCATTCTAATCCTATCAAACAAGTACGCATAATACATAGGGTCTGAGCGTTTTTGCATCACAGCCTCATGAAGCATTGGCAAATATTTCTTCGCCACTTCAGGCTTTTGATCGGCGTGTTGCAAACACAACCATAAAGATTGATCGGCCATTTCACCAATTAAAGTTTTACCGGGCCATTTTCCTGAAATATCGAGTATTTGCATTACTCTATCAGTATTTTGCCCATCAATTGACAGAATTTCCCCACGCACTTTTTTTCTAATAGAGTCTGAGGTATTAGGGGGCAATGCAATGAAAAGAGCACGTATACCTTGATCTCTGAACATTATATCCCAAAGCTCATCTCTCAACTGTGCATCCGGAACCATTGAAACTGAATCTACCCACTTCTTGCAAAGATCTTTACAAGGAAGTTCAGAAAAAACCTTCTTATACTTGCCATCTGTTAGTACGCGATAACACAAAGCATCGATACTACGATCTTTCATAAGCAAGTTCAAGTAGAAGCAAAGAGAATCCTTGTCATTCCTTTCTAACATTCTCTTCATATCTATGCCCTCTGACTCTAATGCATAATGTACGAAGAGTTGAGAATAAGTTGCACGAAACATTTCTTTATCATTCTGCCTTAAGTACTTCAAACTAATATTTACCAAAGAATCCTTGGCTGTATTTTGTCCATGTGCAAACGAAGAACAACAAAAGGACGCAATATAAAGCGGTATGAGTAAGAAGAAGTACGTTTGTCTTGTTTTCATTTGAAGTGAAAAATTAAGAAGTAAGAAGTAAATATTTTGATCATGAGAATGGTGAGATTTTAACATGTCCGAAAAATATCACTTTTCGACGCCCCCTCAAATATAAAAACAATTTCCTTAACCATACAGAGCACTCTTGATAAAAGATATCACTCTTTTGGTGCAGAGCTACTCACTTGAACGTGATGACAAAGCGGGTGAGGCCGTCGGGGTAGGTCTTGAGGGAGTAGTCGCAGTGGTGCTGCTTGAGGACTTCGCGGATGAAGAGGAGCCCGATGCCTTGACCTGTGGGCTTGGTGGAGAAGAAGGGACTGAATATCTTACCCTCGACCTCTTTGGCTATACCCTTGCCCGTATCGGCGATGGTGATGGATTTGGTTGCAGTATCTGTGGAGATATAGATATCGCCATCTTCGCCGATGCTTTCGACTGCATTTTTAATGATGTTAAGAAAGACCTGATCCATGAGACTTGTATCAACGGGTAAGTGTGGGAAGTCTTTGCTCAGGGCATAGTGCAGACGGATGTCGTGGGGATGACACATGACCTCCATGAAGAGCTTGAGGCTCTCTATCCGCTCATTGAGAGAAAGGGGGATGAGCTCGGCATCCGGGATCTTGACGACATCGGCAAAGTTGGTGATGAACTTGCTCATCGACATACAACGCTCCACACACACGTGAGCAGCCTCTTGGAGATCCTCATCTCCCTCTCTTTCAGAGAGGATCTGCCCCATCGTGTCAAGGGTCGAGATGATGACGGCAGTCGTATTGTTGACCTCATGAGAGATCATACGGATGACCTTTTCGTAGGCCTTCTTCTCCGCCTGTCGGAGCTCTTCGGTCAAGCTCTCAATCAAGTAAAAAGATCGATAAAATCCTCTATCGATAAATGTCTCCGCTGTACATTTATATATAGTACCATCTTGAAGTGTGCGGACCTCCGTGGCATGCAGAGGGATGGTGGAAAGGTCGATAGATATAAGTTCCTTGACGTCCGTCAAGCGTTTACCTATGACTGTCTCGGGCTGCTCCAGTAGGAGTATCCTGCGTGCAGAGGGATTGATCTGTTCGATCTCTTGGTCATAGTTGAGGACAATGACCCCCATGGGCGAAGCTTTGATGAGGAGATCGAGAAACTCATTTTGTTCGCGCAGTTTGAGCCTTTCGTTTTTCAGTTCAAGCATCATCCGGTTGAAGATATCAACGACCTTGTCAGCCTCATACTGTCCGACGCTGCGGAGACGAGAACTAAAATCCTGTTCGTGCAAGAGATCCATACCGCTATTGATCGTCTGAAGCGGTCGCACCACACGGCGATAGAAGACGATAAGATAGACACAGACCACGATGGCCAATATCTCCGCCACGATCGCCCACCTTGCCCCCGTACGTACAGCATGATAGACAAAAAAGCCCATGAGAGGCAGGAGAAGGAGGAGAAGGAGGACAAAGTAGTTACGCAGTTTCATGGTCTGTTCCTTTTATGTGTCATCGGTCTCCCCTAAAGCCCATGTTTCTCCATTCGGCGATAGAGAGCAGCACGACTGATGCCAAGCGACTTTGCGGCCTTGGAGAGGTTGCCATTGTGCCTCTCTATGGCAGTACGGATAGCCTGAGCTTCGAGATCTTCGAGCTTCACATCACGCCCCGGAGGAGCAGCCTCGGCAGGCACGGTGTCGATGATCTGCGCTTCGATGTCTTTGGCCGTGATCGAAGAAGTCGCAGAGATCAATATCGTACGGTCGATGAGATTTTTGAGTTCACGAATATTACCCGGAAAAGGGAGACGCTCAAGGAGTTCGAGCGCATTGGGAGCAAAGTTAACCCTCGACTGACCGAGAGCCTCGACTTGTCTGTCTGCGAAGAACTGTGCAAGCAGGGGGATATCCTCCCTTCGCTCACGAAGGGCAGGGAGATAGATCTGTATGAGGTTGATACGGTAGAAAAGGTCTTCACGGAAAGTCTTGTCCTGCACCATCTGTGCGAGATTGGCATTCGTTGCACTCACGACACGGACATCGACTTTGCGAGGATGACTGTCCCCAAGGGGCTCGAAAGTCTGGTCCTGCAGCACCCTCAACAGCTTGACCTGACAAGTGAGACCGAGCTCCCCTATTTCGTCCAAAAATATCGTCCCCTTATCTGCGAGTTCGAACCTCCCCACCCTATCTGCTCCGGCGTCGGTGAAGGCCCCCTTTTTGTGCCCGAACATTTCACTCTCAAAGAGACTCTGAGAGAGCCCACCAAGATTGACTTTGACGAAGCGGTCGGCCTTACGACGACTGTTGCGGTGGATGGCTTCGGCTATAAGTTCTTTGCCTGTGCCACTTTCGCCCGTGATGAGGACAGAAGCGTTGGTATTCGCGATCCTTGCGACGGTCGACAGCACCTTCGTCAAAGCCTCCGAACGCCCGATGATCCCTCCAAAGTCGTATCGCTCGTCTATTTCTCGACGAGAGGTAGGGATATCGACTTGTCGCCTGCGTCCTCTGAGCTCCAGAGCGGTCTCGACGGACTTGAGCAACTGACGATTGTCCCACGGCTTGGTGATGAAGTCAAAAGCCCCCAACTGCATCCCTTGCACGGCGAGGGAGATAGAACCCCATGCCGTCATGAGTATCACAGGCACCTGAGGACAGAAGATCTGCACCTTACGGAGCAATTCGAGTCCCTCAGCACCCTTCGTGGAGAGAGAGAAGTTCATATCCATAAGCATGAGATCGGGAGACTGTGAGCGCACGAAGTCGATCGCAGCCTCGGGACCGGGCACCGAATGTGACTCATACCCTGCACGCTTGAGCATGAGGGTGAGCGAAGATCTTACCGCAGCATCATCGTCTATGATGAGTATCATGATGTGTTTATTGCTTTTTTACAAAGTTATACTTTTTCGTGTAGGAAAAGACAGTAAGACAATACTTTCATGTTTCCACCCGATGCCAATCGGCGAAGATACCTACATACCGTTGTACATTTGTATCCCCCTCTTTACTGCCTGATGAGCTGTTCTATCTCGGCATCGAGTGCCATCCCATGCTCATAGTCATAGAGGGTGATGCTGCGAAGTTGATAGAGATAGTACCAGTAGAGGTGCATCTCAGATATATACTTCACATGGGCATTGTCCTTGGAGAGCTGAGCATCGTTGAGATCAAGGGTATTGATCTTGCCGATCATGAAAGACTCCACAGAGGTCTCGTAGCGTTGGCGAGCAATCTCGTCGGCTTCGCGAGCGATGCGGAGCTGTTCAGTTTGGTTGTTGTATTGCTGGACGAGGAGGAAGATATTTTGGTTGAAGTCCATCTGTGCCTGTTTGAGACGAGACTCGATGACACTGCGGTTGGACTCCGCCACTATTACTTTGCCTTTACGCTTTCCCCAGTCGACGAGAGGGATCCGCAGACCGACCTGCACAATCTGGTTGTCCATGAGCTGCTGATATGCAGTGCGGCAATCCTGATCTTGACCGGTATAGCCAAACGAGGCGAAGAAGTTGATCTCCTGTCGGTCTCCTTTAGCTTTGGCGACCTCATAGTCTGCTTCGAGCTGGCGACGACGTATGTTCTGAGCCAAAGGATTATTTTCATGGGCTTTCTGCAATACATCCTCATAGGTGATGACAGGGTAAGTCATCATCTCGGGTACCGCCGCCTCTATATCTTCGGTCTCTGAGAGGGAGAGGAACGATCGCAGGCGAAACATCGCTGCATTAAGAGTTGCCTCCTCCTTCGTCAGAGCTGAAGCAGCCTTGAGAGCAGAGAGTTTGAGCTGAAGAAGCTCGTTGTGAGATATCTGGCCCATCTCCCTGCGTGCCTCGGCGATCTCTGCGATGCGGTCGGCATTCTTTTTGTTTTGTCTTGCGATGTTGAGGTTCTCCTTTGCCAATAGGAGTTCGAAGTAGTAGGTGATGGTACGGAGTGTGAGTTGCTCCACATTCTCGATATAAGCCGCCTTTGCCTCCTTGTACTTGATAGGCTCTATCCGCCCACGCCATTTGAGGTGATTGGTACCGAATATGGGTTGAGTCAGCGTAACCCCCACTGGTACGCTCATGAAGTAGCGGTTCGCCCCGGCAGTACTGAGTGGATCGATGTATTGTAAAGAGGAATTGATCGACACCTTACCACCGGTGAACGGGATGTTTTGCTCTATGGAGAGATCTCCCGACATACGGAGGAGGTTGTTACGCACAAACTTGTACGACCCATCTTCATTTTGATAGAGATTGAAGCCACGGCTATAGTCAGGCAAAGTCCCCTTGAGGCTCACTTCGGGGAGTAGGTCAGCACGATAAGTGCGATACTCCCAGTAGGAAGTCTTCAATTGGTTGAGTGCCACAGCAGCATCGACAGACTGTCGTCGTGCCAACTCGATAGCTTGGGGCAAGGTCAGCACTTCCTGTGCCGACGCTTGCAGTCCCATAGCTACCAAAAGAATAAAGAAAGTATTAATCAGTCTCGTCATCGTTTCAAAGTATTTGAGGGGTTATTCGTCTCTTAGGGTCTCCGCCGGAGATAGATTCACCGCTCTGCGAGCAGGGAACCACACCCCGAGGAGGATCATAATAAGGAGTAGCACAAACGTTATCCCAAGACCTGCAAAGTACCTATGCACGTCAAGATCCATGAAGTAACTATTCAAGACTTCTTGCTGAAAGAGAAAAACAAAGAGGATCATCACGGGGATCAAGGCGAGCAACAAGAGCATCACCCCTTCGATGAAAAACTTCCCGAGCACCTTCTTTGGCATATCTCCCAAAGCTATACGTAGTCCTATCTCCATCTTGCGTTGTTGGGTCCTGAACCAAAACACGCCCGTAACGCCCAGAAAGATATTGATGAGCAAGAAGAGGATCACAAAAAGTTTCTCCTTGAGGTCGTTTTCGGAACTCTTCTGAAAGGCATCCCGTACATCGGGCATGTAGTCGATGGTGTTGAGGTAATAATTACCGAGGCGTAACTGTTGGGACATCTCCTTGCGAAAACGCGCGATGAAGTCTCGATCTTGTTCGGGTTTGACTCGCACACAGAGTTCGAGCCACTCAGGCACGCTGACAAAACCCTTGTAAATATTCCCTTTCATCGGGTAATTGATGTAGTCTGACCACCTGTGATAGTCGCCATATCGGACATCTTGAGAGACTGCTCCCACTCGATAACCCACAGAATCTTCATCATTGAGGTATATCTTCTTCCCGATACAATCCTCTCCGTCAGGGAATAGATCATCCCTTACGACTGTCGAGATGACCAGTTCGCCCCTCTCAGAGGCGTGTACCAGCTCGTCCGTACTGCCACTCTCTGTCTTGTACTTGAAGACCATGAAAAAGTTAAGGCTCGACCTGCGAAAAAGTACAGAGTGTCGTGTTCTCAAGGTATCTCGAAAACAGACAATGGACTGATTTTCGCCATTGTAAGGTCTTGTCATGAAAGAATAGCTTGCAGCCTCTATCATAGGGTTATTTTGGACACGTTCGAGGATGGTAGACAGATATACAGCCTGCTCATCCACGGAGAGATCGGGGATATACGACTTATGGTCGGCAGAGAGCAGTCCGAGTCTCATCTCATAAGTATGCTCCACGTCGAAGCCCAAGGGCTTGAGATAATTTCTCACAGTGTAGTATACCGTATCTCCGATGTACCACAAAAATGCAGAGACGACGATGAGCTCCAACCACAAGGCAATATTTTGCTTACGTTCATTCCAGAGTATGGTAAATATATGCTTGATCATAGGGCAAATCATTTGGAGAGGAGAGATTGGACAATAGGTTGGCGAGAAGTGCGCCATGCCGGGTAAAGAGCCGACAGCAGGTTGAGCACCAAGCAAAAGAGGATGGCATACACGAAGACCATGGGGCTGAGCAGGGCGAAAGGAGAGATCAATATACCTCCCATCTTGCCTGCCATCTCCCGACCTCCGTAGATGATGTCGGCAAAAGCGTAAGAGGCCACGAATGATAAGAAGATCCCTATCAGCCCTCCGAGCAATGTCTGCACAAGGCTCTCCCCAAGGACCTGCGAGAGGAGGTCGCTACGCTTGGCTCCGAAAGCACGACGCACACCGAGCTCTGAGAGACGCTTACGCATCCGTGAAGTCGTCATCCCCGAGAGATTGATGGCAGGGACAATGAGCAGAAGGGCGATGAGGATGGCGTATTGCCTCTTGACACTTGCGACATCCGGAGTAACGTTGGCAGCCTCACGGTGTAGGAAAGTAAAGTGGTTGTCCGGCTGCTCTCTATAATAAGCTATGTACTCGGGCTGGGCATCATTGTGCTTGAGCCTCAAAACCTCAGCTTCCTCACGTATCTTGTCGAAGTCCTTGGATGACTTTGCTAAGATCAAGACCGAACACACACCATTGATATTGGAGATGAAATCGGAAGGCAATACCCCCTTATGTATAGGTGTCCAGATCTGAGCATAAGCCGCTGTCGCCAGTGGGGGCACATCCCGCACCACACCCGAAATGAGGTGTTCGGTAAGGTTGATGACGATGGTCTTCCCTGTGACGGCTGTCGAGCCAAAGACCTTGCGTGCCACCGTCTCCGAGATGACCGCACGAGGAAGCCCTGCATCTACATCGGCCTTGGTAAAGGGCTTTCCATCAATGAAGGAGAAGTCAAAGATGTCCCAGAAGACCTCGTCCACCAACATCTTATCGAACCTCTGCAAGTCATCGCTCCCGACCTGCGCTGTCATGGCATACTGATCGTAGAAAAAGGAGATTATCGAGACTGCTTCGGGTGTCTTCAATGGCTTAAAACACTCCTTGGCCAAGGTATAAGAGAGGGCGGCATTGGCAGAATTGGACTCTCTGGGATCCTCCTTGTGCAGTGCCGTCATCGTCTTGACATAGAGCATACGATCACGATTGACCTCGGGAGCATAGGGTGCATTTTTCACCTCATAAGCCATGACCAGTACCATGATCATACATATGGCGAGAGCAGTCCCAAGGATAGAGATGGTGCTCAGGATAGGATTTTCCCTAAGCAGTCGCCATGTCTGTTTGAAGTATATTTTTATCATCATAGCTGTAATTTCGTTTGTTTGTCATCCGATAGCAAATCGGAGAAAAGAGCTCTATGATCGGACGATCGTCTGATGCCTATCGGACGACCGTCCGAAGTCCGACAGACGATCGTCCGTTAAGGCAAAGAGCAACTCCTTGTGACATCATGACACTTGACGCCCGTCAAGGAAGCGAACGATGCGTGAAGTCTCTTCGGCCTTACCCTCATCGTGGGTCACCATAACAATGGTACGGCCGTCTTCCTTGTTGAGCTGATGGAGAAGCCCCATGACTTCAGCTCCCATCTTCGAGTCGAGATTACCCGTAGGCTCATCGGCGAGGATGATCGAGGGGTTACCGATGATGGCGCGAGCGATCGCCACACGCTGACACTGCCCCCCCGAGAGCTGTGCCGGGAAGTGGCGCATACGGTGAGAGAGGCCTACCTTTTCGAGTACCTCTTTGGCGAGTCTGTGGCGTTCGCCGGCACTGACCTTGCGGTAGAGGAGTGGCAACTCGACATTGTCAAGGACGTTGAGCGAATTGATCAGGTGGAAGCTCTGAAAGACGAAGCCAAGGTTTTCGTTGCGGAACTTTGCCAACTCCTTGTCCTTCATCTTCTCGGTCTCGATGCCGTTGAGGATGACACGTCCGGAAGTGGGATTGTCGAGGAGACCCATGACATTGAGGAGGGTAGACTTGCCACAACCCGAAGGTCCCATGACGGCAAGGAACTCGCCCTCATTGACTTGGAGATTGACATTTTCGAGCGCGACGGTCTCGATTTCTTCAGTGCGGTAAATCTTGTGAACCTGTTCGAGTGAAATGATCTTTTTCATGTCTGTAAGTATTTTTATTATTGTTGTTTATTATTCGTTTCTAAGGGCTTCCACGGGATTGAGAGTGGCGGCCTTGCGTGCGGGTATCCAAGCACTCAGGGCAGTGATTACACCAAGGAGGATGAAGGTTAGGGCATTGGCGATGACGAAACGCCACCACTTGTTGCCCGTAATATAATGGACTGACTCTTCTCCCAAAAGGTCATTTTGGACAATATCTGCCTGACAGATACCGATATTGATAAGCAATGCAGGGATGGCGGCCAGGCAGAGGATGAGTAGAGCCTCGATGATGAACTGTGCCTGCACCTTGCGACGTGACGAGCCGAGTGCCATGCGTAGACCGATCTCGCTGCGACGCTTTTGGTTGAGGAACCAGAATGTGCCGATCACACTGAGGGCAACGTTGAAGAGCATAAATACCATCACTCCGGATCGTACACGCTCTTCAGTAAGGATCCCGAAGGTGTGTGCCATGGCATCTTGTATCTCTTTGGGAGTCTGTATGCCCGGGGTGACTTCGGCTCTGAAGCGTTCGATGTCGAAGTTGTCACCGACACGGATGCTCACCAATGGTATCGCCGGCTCTGATTTGGTGGCAGGGATAAAGATGACTTCGCTGGGTTCGATGTAAGGCATACGCTTCTGATCATGCACGATGTCCACGACACGATAATAGCGACGAAAGAAAACGGTCTTGCCGATAGGATATTCGTCCCCGAAGAGCTTCTTGGCTATCCCTTCTGTCAGGATACACTGTCTATTGTCGCTGAGATCGAGATGTGCGGGCTTGCCTGTGATCACCGAGGGGGTGATGAAGATGTCGAAGTACTCTTTGTTATCGACCCTCTTGAACTGCAAGTGATGCTCTTCGACATCTGCAGAGTCTCTACTGATCATTCCACCGTTGTATGACCCCACGTGTGGGGATAGTGCCCAGTCTGCTGTCTCCATGACATGAAGGACTCCCGGGAAAGCACGCATCTTGGTCATCATGGCATTGTGCTCCTCTGCCCCTTCCCCATTCATTGCCCGACCAAGATCAGTCGTAGTGACCATATAAGTATCGGAGTCATCAAACCCTTCGGGAAGAAGCCGATTGTGTACCAGCGTGAAGAAGTAGTCCAGAAGTATCGAACTGAGGACAAAGATGATGAGCATCTCTACAAAGATCCACGCATTGCGACGGCGTAGCGTCCATATCTGTTTGAGTGTCTGTCGTATCATGGCTTAGTAATGATTTGTGGGATTGTCACTGAGTGAGTAGGTGATGCTCTTCTTCGTAAAATGATAGGCTGGTACAAGCCCTGAAAGGACATTGACAACGAGAGCAAAAAAGACCGTAAGTACAAAGATGAGAGGATCAAAAAGCATCCCCCAAGTGACACTCTTATTGTCCTTCGTCAATGTATCAAGATCGGAGGCAAAGAGAGATAGTTTGTCTACAAGCATATCCGAAAATGACGTGATAAGCAAGTAAGAGACCAATAGTCCCAAAAGGGCTCCGATGAGGGTGAGCAGGAAGTTTTCGACCAATACTTGGCCAAGGAGTACACTGTTAGGAGCACCAAAGGCTTTGCGCACCCCTATCTCTTGGAGTCGTCCTTCCATCTGGCTACTGTTTAGTCCTGACAAATTGATCGCCGGGACAAGGAGGACGAGTAGTAGGATAATTGAGGTCTTGAACATGATATCCTTCATGTCGGCACCTCTATTGCCCCGTCTGAAAGAGTGCACCAGGGGGCTTTCGGGCTGACCATCAAGGTGGATATTGTGTATCAGCGGTGCCTCAAGTTGAGCGACCGTCTGCTTGATCTCCGCTCTCAATGCTTTCTCATCCGAAGATTTATTCAGGCGAATAACTGTTGTGAAAAAGCCGAGTATCCCCTCATCATCGTCAGCCTTATCGTAACCTGAGACAAGAGTGTATGGCAAGAAGACCGTACCAAAAGAAGCCCCCAACAGGTAAGACCCATCCTCCACAACTCCCGACACTCGGTAATCTCTGCCGTTCATGACAAAGCGTTGCCCCGTAGCCTCAGCATCCGGAAACAGCCTATTTGCAAGGCTCTTCACGATAACAGCAGAGGGTAGTCCTGACTCAAAATCTGCCTGTGAAAAGGGCTTGCCCTCCACAAACTTGTACTGATAAACGTCCCAAAATCCCGGATCGGTGTACTTGACTGACACCTTTCGGTCGGCGGTGCCTTCTCCTACTTTTATGAGATAACTGCTCTTAAATTCCATAAGCGTTGCCGACACGGCCTTGGGTGTCTTGAGGCTGTACACGACTTCCTTGACAAACCTGTGTGACAGCAGCGAACTGTGATAGTTGTTGTTGGTCGTGTCCTTCGGCGTCAGAGCAATATGCTGGATGTAGAAGAGCTTGTCTCTCCCCTCCTCGGGATAATAACTCCTGCTCTTGAGCAAGAAGAAAATCGCCACAAACATCACCATAGAGATACTGAGTGCAGTCCCGGCGACGTATATCAGGCTGAAAAGTTTGTTTTGCTTGACAAGCTGCCAAGCCTGTTTGAAGTACTGTTTTATCATAGTCGTAAAGATTTTATTCGTCTTGAAGAGCTTCGACAGGGTTGACTTTGGATGCACGATCGGCAGGGATCATCGCACCGATGACAGTAATGCCTAACATCAGCACTCCTGTAATAGCTATCGTCACAAAGTAACGGTTCCACGTATATGCCAGCATATCGTTAAGCGTAAAGGTCATGTCCCAAAATGCGAGGTTGGCTGTGATAAAAAAGGCCGGCACAAAGGCGATCGAAAAGAGTACCACACTCTCCATCAAAATATACTTATGCACCCCTACACGTGTAGAGCCGAGAGCCATACGCAATCCGATCTCTCCTCGACGACTTTCCATAGTAAACCAAAAGGTTCCAAGGATACCAAGAAAAACAATGAAGACGAAGAAAATGAGCATGCTTGAAATGATACGGATATACTTCGTCACCCCATTGACGGCATCGAAGACTTCGGCTCTGAAGTCGTATGAAACGAAACTGAACAAGTAGTAAGGTCCGATGTTTAGTCGCTCTCTCATGTCTTCGACAAACTGCTTCCCAAATCCGGCGGTGTCTGCCTCGGGCTTCACCCTCACTCCGATGATCGGGATGACATAAGCAAAACGACGGATATCAAGTGGGGTATGTATCATGGGCTCATATACACCGTATGTATCGTACTTCATCGACGAGGAGACTCCGACTACCTTTAGAGAGGAAAGTGCGGGATCATAATAGTCTCTGAAAGAGTGCCCCACAGCATCTGCGGTGTGGAACAGTGAGTCTGCCAAGTCATAAGAGACAACGGCACTGAGGGGTGTACGACCTCTTTCCCACTCCGAAAATGCTCCGGCAAGAGGTGTCACCTTGAACACCTTATCATAGCCCTCACTCACATAACGTATATTGGCACGATGCACCTTTGCACTATCCACGGTGTAACCTTGGAAGATGACACCGTTTGAAAACTGCTCACTTCCCTCATAATAAGCCACACACTCGACACAGGGGGACTCGCCCACCATCCTCACGATATGCTCAAAAGGAGCGACCCATTGAGACTGAACACTGTCGAGATCTTGCCTGTTGATACTCACCGTCGGGTTGTATCCCAAGCGTAGACGATAGACGTGCTCAGTATTGATGCCTGCAGGTTCGATATTCTTACGCACAACGACATAAAGAAAATCCACACAATACCAAAGGAGTACGGAAACTATCAGCAGTTCGATGATAAGCCAAAAGTTAGACTTACGATTTCTCCATATTTGTTTTAGAGCTATTGTCCACATGATATTATTCACCTTTGATGATTTGTATAATGGTCGTACGAGAGGCTTTCCACACAGGGAAAGCAGCGGAAAGGAGGTTGACAAGAATGCAGAAGAGCAACATCCAGCCAAAAAGCCGGGGACTGAAGAATGCCTCTACAGGAAGATCAAAAGCCTCTAAGGCGTTGATCGTCATGATGTCGGCAAGAAGCAGGTTTTTGAAAAAGACTATCACTACAAACGAAAGCAATAACCCCACAAAGCCTCCAATGAGGGTCAGCATCAAGTTCTCAAAGAGGAGCTGACCTGTGATTTCGGCATTCGTGGCACCATAAGCCTTACGGACACCTATCTCTGCCTGGCGCTTCTTCATTTGGGTAGAGAGTAGTCCCGTCATGTTGATGGCAGGCACGATGAGCAAAATAAGGATGGCAAAAACAAATATCTTGACAGGGTTGGTCTTCTCTCCTGCAAAGAAACTGGACTGTGCCTGTGTCCTCATCGTAAGCTCAAAAGTAAACTCTCTCAGATTATCGTTCACCTCCACGACCTTTGCTTCGATTTCCTTTTCCAGGTCGGATAACGATACTCCGGGCTTGGCAAGCACAAAGACTTGACAGTTACCCAAAAGGCCCTCGGAGCGTCCGGGAGCCCAGTTCAGATCATCCTGATCAAATGTCACCCACACATCGCTATAGGCACGGTTGAAAAACGAACTCACCGCCTTCACAATCCCAACCACTCTGTAATCCCTGAAGTTTATGCTGATGGTCTTACCCAGAGCTTCGATCGTGCCATAGAGCTTTGTCGCCAGACGATCCGAGATGATACACTCACGACGACCGGCTTGGGCTTGCTCTGCCGTGAAAGCCTGCCCTGCCAAAAACTCAAACTGAAATATACGGAAGTAAGCATCATCCACCGGACTGACGACAGCCTTGTCACTATTAATGGCACTCGTGCCTACGTAGGCAGCCCCTTCGCCCTTATCGACACAATAGCTGACGATCTCTGCCCCTTGGAGCTGTCCGAAGATCTGCTTTGCCACCTTGCCGGAAAGTCCCGACTGCATCTGTGACTGATCCTTGGTGAGGTAAGAAAATCCCCTCAAACTATACAAGAGCCTGGAACGATTTATCTCAGGGGCAATATCCATCGTCTTGAATGAATATACCATGTACAATGTCATCACAAAAGCTATCGTAAGTGCCGTAGCAAGGGCAGATATAAGGCTGAAGAGAGAATTAGCTCTCCACAGCAGGGCTACTTGTCTCAGGTATTGTCGTATCATATCATGGTTATTTTACTTTGACACCTTCAGTTTGTTCTTGTTGCGGTATTGGCTCATGTCCGAGATAACGACTTCCTCGCCTTCCTCCAGACCTGAGATCACCTCGACAAACTCATAGTTGCTGTTCCCGAGTTCGACCTTGCGCTTGACAAGTTCGCCACCTTTCATCACAAAGAGTTCGTAATGCCCCTTGCCCGAGTAATAAGAACCGTTCTTGATACGGATGACATCATCCTTGACGGCATTCATCACGTACACATCGGTCTTGAGCCCCGAACGGAGACGAGGGTGAGCGTCCTCATCAAGTTGGACAGTAAACTGGATGATACCGTTCTTGGACAAAGGTGTGACACTGCTCACACGCCCCGAAAGTTCGTCCTGTCCGACCTTCACCACTACCTTATTCCCCGCAGCAACACGGTCACCATAACTGTCTGCAATCTCTCCATCGACACGGAAGTGTGACAAGTCCGAGAGGATTGCAATCGCCGTTCCTTGGCCAACTGTCGTCCCCACCTGACTGTTGATGAAGGTGAGTATCCCCTTTCGTGGCGAAAGGATACGGGCATCGTCGAGGGTACGCTTGGTCTCGGCAAGACTCTTGCGAAAGATGGCAAGGTCAAGCTCCTGTACACGCAACTCGGCATCGGCGATCCTACGGTCGTTGTCCAACTTCTTATGAGCCTGCTCTTGCTCCAATCGTGCCACGTCGTAACGCAGTTGCACCTCACGCACCTTGTCTGTCGTACCGGCACCGATACTATCGAGGTACTTCTCGTTGCGCACTTCGACCTCCATCTTATCGATCTTCATGCCGTTGACCTTGAGTTCCATCTCTGCATTGCTGAGTGCGCTGTTATTCTTGATGCGTTGCTGTTCGAGCTTGTAGGTACGCATCCGGAGCTCATCCAACATCTTGTTGTACTCCGTCTCTATACTCTGGAGATCAAGGCGAAGAAGGGGCGTACCGACCTCCACGGAGTCCCCGGCCCTCATATAGACCTCTTCAATACGACTGGCGATAGGGGCAATGATCGTCTCCTCAAAGAGTGGAGCGACCTTACCCGACGCGCTCACCGACACCTCGATGGTGCCACGATCGACGGAAGAGACCCTGAGGTCTTTGACATTGATGGTCTCACGCATAAGCGAGATAAGCACAGCCACGACAACGACCGAACCAAGGGCAATACTGCCGTACTTGATCCATCTTTGGCGCTTCTCCTTGCGAAGGGTTTCTTTAGGTATTTGTCTGTCCATAATGTTACAATGTTTCTTTATGCCAAACTTTGTGCAAGCACTGTGCCAAAAACATTAACCAACTGACTATCAACACAAACACTTTTTCACAACTGTCCGTTATCGTACGTTTTTGTACGATAACGGACACTCTCAAGCGGACAGTATATCTTGGGGAGCACACCGATATTGGAAAACGGAGCTCTTTTCAAAGTGGGTAAAACCATGAGCGCATGTCCTTATTATTCAGGTATAAATCAAAGTGCCTACCTTGCGATCGAAAGGTAGGCACTTTGATTTGTCAAGGTAAGCACATCGATTGTGACCCTTGTATAACTTCTTATCCGGACAATCGAGGGAAAAGAAAACTCTCCCTCTCTACAAATGGGATAAAAACAAGGTAGAGAGAAAAATTGTATTCTTCGCCGACATTGGCTATTTTCGCATTCGATTGGCCTTATTCTCAAAAATCGATGGACCTCCCAGTGCCCATACATGACCGGAAGCGATCCGATGAGATCGACTACATCAAGAGCCTCTTGATCATCCTCATGATCATCTTTCACTTGGTGTACATAGGTGACAAACACCCCTATCTGAAGGCCATAGTCTACACCTTCCATATGTCGGGATTCTTGATGATCTCAGGCTTTTTGATGAACACAAAGAAGGATACGAAAGCCGTCCTAAACTCACTACTTTGGCTCTTCATTCCCTATGCCATCATGGAGACAGGCTATGTCTTCATGGCTTCGATACTCCCGATACGCGAACACATAGATATCCTCACACCGCTACTCCTAGTAGACAAGATATTCCTGCATCCGATAGGACCATACTGGTATCTGCACACACTTATTATATGCTATGTCATTTGGTATCTGATCGACAGATTTGCCGGAGAATGCCTTGCCGTCAGTGCCTTCTGGGTCATCATTGCCCTATATGCCCTCTCTCATACAGGTATAATCTCGGTGGACAATGCCTTGTACTTCATGCTCGGAGCATTGATCAGGCAGATAGGACTGAGATTTGACAAAGTCTTTTATGCGACCATATGGGTCATCATCCCCCTCGTTGTCCTCTGCTATTTCCCAAGCAACCTCAATCGTGGGACCTTTGCGGGGATAGTTATCACTTACCTTGCTATCTGCTTCTTGCTCTCCCTCTATCCATACCTATCCCAGAGAGCAAAGAGGATCAGCCAATTTGTTGGTCGAAATACCCTCCCTCTCCTGCTCTTCTCTCCTATATTCACCCTACTCTCCAAGCCCCTCGTTCCTGTGCTCTCCTTCGACCCCACAGGTCTGCTCTTTACAGCCGTTGCAGTGGTGTTCACCGTGATGGGTAGCTTCACCATCGCTTGGCTGATCGATAGAAGCGGTCTGTCTCGCTTCTTCTGGGGTACTCGGGAAAAGTTCTCATGGCAAGGACTCGAACTTTCCTCAAAAAGTAAATAAGCCTCAAAAAACGCCCCTGGGTTCCTGGAGTGTGAGAAAAAGACATAACCTCCTATCCCCCATCATGAAATTAAAGCTCATGCACATTGGGATATGTCATTACAACCTTGATACAATTCCCTCTTCTAAGGCGTCTGAATGTCTGACGTAAACTCTGTACACTTCAGTCAAAATGAGACTATATAGTATAAGTACCTGACAATTTCACTTTCAAAACTAACACAAAGGCTTCCAAAAATATTCAACTTCTAAGAGGCATGACCGAACACTTTCACCTCTCTGCTTGTTTTAGTCATACGTGTGTCAAAAAAACTCATGAGATGACACGAAGAGAGACTGGCACGCTTTTTGCTGAATATGACTACTGATTACATAATCTAAAATAATCGCAGAAACGACTTGAAAACAACAACTGCAAACTCCAAAGCGCTCGTCGATAGCATCGTAGAGGGTATCAAAGAGAAGAAAGGTAAAAACATCGTGATCATTGACATGGCGAATGTCGATGATTCTATCTGTAACTATATGGTCATCGCCGAAGGGAATACCCCGACACAGGTAGAAGCCATACAAGACTCAATCCTCGATACCGCCCGTATCCAAATGGGAGAGAAGCCCCTACACACCCATATCGGGAGTGGCGAATGGGTGGCAATGGACTATGTCGACGTCGTAGTACATGTATTCGTGCCTACCCTGAGAGAGTTTTACAACATCGAACAGCTCTGGGCGGATGCCAAACAAACTCGCTTGGAAAACGAATAACTGAGAACCGAACATGGATAACCAAAACATGAACAATAACCCTCTCAACAGAAATCCAAAGAAATCGGGGATGCCGAGGTTTGGATTTGGGTGGCTATACATCATCCTGCTTCTCATCATCGGGAGCTTATTCTTCCTCCCTGGGGGTGATGAGATGAAGCCTGTGGACTGGAGCGAATTTCAGCAGATGATGGAACGCGATGAGTTCTCCAAAATCACCGTACACACCTCCAAAGGAACCGTCGTGGGTGAGGTGCGAGAAGATCCTCAAAGCCGGGTGTCGGCACACGACTCCATCCCTCGGGTAAGGTCGACACAGAAGGCACTGCTCTCACGCACCCTTGTGAGCACGGAGATGCCCGGAACCACCGCATTCAATGACATCTATCAAAAGCTCCTGGAACGTGACCCAAAGATCACAGCCCGTGTCTCGTATGACAATAAAAAGGATACATTTTGGGCTATATTCTTGAACGTGATCCCATTCCTACTCATCATATTATTCTGGGTATGGATGACTCGGAGGATGTCTTCGGGAGGAGGTGGTGCCGGCGGAGGAGTCTTCAACGTAGGCAAGTCGAAAGCCCAACTCTTTGACAAAGAAAATAAGGTAAAGGTGACGTTCAAGGATGTTGCCGGTCTGAGTGGCGCTAAGCAGGAGATCGAAGAGATTGTACACTTTTTACGTGCACCTAAAACATACACTGACCTTGGTGGCAAGATCCCCAAGGGCGCTCTCCTTGTAGGCCCTCCGGGGACCGGTAAAACCTTGCTTGCAAAAGCTGTCGCAGGAGAGGCCGATGTGCCGTTCTTCTCTCTCTCGGGCTCGGACTTCGTGGAGATGTTCGTCGGAGTGGGTGCATCTCGCGTGCGTGACCTCTTTAAGCAGGCTAAAGAGAAAGCACCATGTATCGTCTTCATCGACGAGATCGACGCGGTCGGTCGTGCCAGAGGCAAGAATGCCGGATTCGGAGGCAATGATGAGCGAGAAAACACCCTCAATCAGCTCCTTACAGAAATGGACGGCTTCGACACCAATAGCGGAGTTATCATCCTTGCTGCGACCAATAGAGTCGACATCCTTGACAAGGCTCTTCTCCGTGCAGGACGCTTTGATCGCCAGATACAGGTAGATCTGCCGGATCTCAACGAACGTAAGGAAATATTTGAAGTACACATGAGACGCCTCAAGTTGGACAAGTCGGTGGATATGGATCTACTCTCAAGACAGACCCCGGGCTTCTCAGGTGCGGACATAGCCAACGTATGTAACGAAGCTGCACTCATCGCAGCTCGCAATGGCAAGCCCTCAATAGATAAGGATGACTTCACAAGTGCCATCGACCGTATCGTGGGCGGTCTGGAAAAAAAGACAAGGATAACAACACAAGAAGAGAAAAAAGCCATCGCTATCCATGAAGCCGGGCATGCTACGGTATCTTGGCTCTTAGAACATGCGAACCCTCTCATAAAGGTAACCATAGTACCTCGTGGGCGTGCTCTCGGTGCAGCATGGTACCTTCCCGAAGAACGGCAGATCACGACGACGGAGCAAATACTCGATGAAATGTGTGCCATCCTGGGTGGTCGTGCTGCCGAAGAAGTGGTATTGGGCCGCATCTCGACAGGTGCTGCAAATGACCTACAGCGTGCAACACGTATGGCACAGGCCATGATAACTTACTTCGGCATGAGCGACAAGCTCCCTAATATCAACTATCAGGATACCCAAGGGGAGTACGGATTCACAAAGCCTTTCAGTGAAGAGACGGCCCGTAAGATAGATGAAGAGGTGCTTCGCATCATCAACGAGCAGTATGCTCGTGCCAAGGATTTGCTCTCGACCCACAGAGATGGTCACCGACAAATCTCGGATATGCTCTTCGAAAGGGAAGTCATCTTCACCGAAGATGTAGAAAATATCCTCGGCAAACGCCCTTGGAAATCCCGTACCGAAGAACTCTTGGAGCCTACTCAGAAGGAAGAGGTTATAGAGCCTGAAAGGACAGAAGAGAAGCCCTTAACGGAAAATTTATTAAGCAAACCTCTTTGAAGTGTAAAATACATAAGTACAGATTTTAGCCAAGAGAAGAAGGCCATAAAATCTGTACTTATTTTTTATGCCCCTCTTTAAAACCACCATGAAAAAGAGAAAAAGATGAACTGAAACTCATGATTTCAATATAAGCGATGGGCTCAAGAAACGAAATACAGGAAGATATACAAGGTCAAGTTTTGGGGAAGACTTGACAAACCTGGTAAAAATTACTACCTTTGCACAAATTATTCCTACCTGGGTCTGATAAGAGGTGTCGAAAAGCGCCCACCCAAAGGGTACTAACTTGATAAATATACAATACATCATGTACGGAATCGTAGAGATTCAAGGCCAACAGTTTAAGGTCGAGAACGGACAAAAGCTATTTGTCCACCACATTAAGAATGTAGCTCAGGGAGACACTGTCGAATTTGATAGAGTTCTTCTCCTTGACAATGGTAGCGTCAAAGTAGGCTCTCCTGTAGTGGATGGGGCTAAAGTTGTATGCGAGGTGCTTGATCCACTTGTAAAGGGTGACAAGGTGCTTATTTTTCACAAGAAGCGCAGAAAAGGCTATCGCAAACTTAATGGGCACCGCCAACAGTTCACCAGACTCGCAGTCAAGGAAATTATTGGTTAATCTATCACTCATATTTTTAATCTAAAAAAGACAAAGGATCATGGCACATAAAAAAGGTGTTGGTAGTTCTAAGAACGGTCGTGAATCACACAGCAAGCGACTTGGCGTTAAGAAATATGGTGGTGAAATAGTAAAGGCGGGCAATATCATCGTTCGTCAGCGTGGCACTCAGCACCATCCTGGTGATAACGTAGGTATGGGTAAGGATCACACACTATATGCCCTCATCGATGGCGTGGTGGTGTTCTCTCGCAAGAGAAATGACCGCTCATACGTATCTATCCAAGCTTAAAATCGGACATCCGACAAAAAGCGAATAGAACAATAAAGCTAAACAGTGGCGATGTCCTCCTTCGGAAAAGAATATTGGGACATCGCCACTGCTCTTTTTAGAGAGACAAAAGCTCAAAAATTCAATCGGATAAGCATGCAACGTAAAGTACTGATCCTAATACTTACGCTCCTGATGATGGGAAGCACATCCTGCAGAGTCAACAAACCTGTGGTGATGAATCGTGTGTGCTTACCGCCTCAACCATCATTAGAGGTAAAAAAGCAAATCAAGAATCTTTCGTTCAAACTAAAAACCCCGGTATCGGCAGAGGACAACCTGACGCTTTACGAATTTATAAAAGACTGGTTGAGAGTGCCGTATAGATACGGAGCTTATACTAAAGCCGGGACAGATTGTTCAGGCTTTGTGTACCACTTGTACAAAGACGTGTACGGGATCAATGTAACTCGGACATCGGCTCAAGGGTTAAGAGAAAGAAGTCATACTATCCCCAAAAAAGACCTGAAAGAGGGAGATCTGGTATTCTTCAATATCCGAAACAGAACAGGAGGAGCAGCCTCACATGTAGGGGTTTATCTCAAGAACGGACTATTTGTACACGCTGCGACACGTACAGGTGTGACTATATCTCGTCTGAGTGACAGTTACTACAGCAGGTATTATCTCTCAGCAGGCAGGATCAGAGAATAGTGAAAAAGACTCCCCAAAAGCTTATCAGCAGCCCTAAGAGGAGACCGTCCCTGGTATTGTTCGACATGGATGGAGTCCTTTTTGATACCATGC
The DNA here is from genome assembly GCF_030529325.1 of Porphyromonas sp. GTDB lineage: Bacteria > Bacteroidota > Bacteroidia > Bacteroidales > Porphyromonadaceae > Porphyromonas_A. Next base: position 21,457 of record NZ_JAUMXC010000009.1, read on the forward strand.
CGGCCCATGCAGATTCATGGCATTCCACTGCAAAGGCATACGGTTTGGAAGCCACAAGAGAGGAGTTTTATCTCTATGAAGGGCAAAAAGGGAGTGACACCATCAAACATCTATACAAAAGACAGTATGGGAAAGATGCGCCGGAAGAATTCGTAAATGAGGTCTACAACCACAAGACCAGCCTCTTCCGTGAACAAGCCGAGATCAACCTCATCCCGGGAGTGGACAAACTCATAGAATATTTCAAAAGGAATGATATAAGGGTCGGAGTCGTAACAGGAAGCTCAAAGGGCAATGCTTTAGACAGGATCAAAACATTCTTTTCCGACCACATTGACCTAAACAATGTGATCACCGCCGATGACTGTACGCATGGAAAGCCTGCGCCTGAACCTTATCAAAAAGGGATGGCTCTATTTGATGCCGACCCGAAAGATACCTTGGTCATCGAAAATGCACCTTATGGAGTTGAAGCTGCTGCCAAAAGTCACGCCTTTGTTGTGGCTGTGATGACAGGCCCCGTACCTGAAAAGGTATTGTATGACAATGGTGCAGATATTGTGCTACCAAACATGGATAGCGTCATGGACTGGTGGACACAAAACTATGATAACGTATAAAAAGTCAAACTGATCCGATGCTACCCCTTCAACGGTTATCACAAAAAGAACTCAAGTTGTATGCATCCCTACAGGTAAAAAAGTATAGGGAACTGCATCATTTGTTCATCGCCGAAGGGATCAAAGTTATAGAAGAGACGATCAGCTTGTTTGAAATAGAAGCTATCCTGGTCACTTCAGAAAAGACATTGGATTTGTTGAGATCCAACTCCGCCTTTAACCTACAAAAGGTTAGACTCGTCGATGATAAAGAAATGGCTCGGCTTTCAGCTTTAGATAGAGGAAAAGATATCATTACTATTTACAAGATTCCTGATTCTCCTCAACTCTCAGCTCCCCAAGGCTTATACGTAGCCTTAGACACCATCCAAAATCCCGGCAACATGGGTACCATCATCCGACTCTGTGATTGGTTGGGTATACGCCATATTTTATGCGGAACAGGCTGTGTAGACATCTACAACCCCAAGGTCGTCCAGGCAACAGCAGGAGCATTGGGCTCCGTCATCGTTCATGAGAATGTAGATCTGACAGACATCCTCCCAAGACATTTTAAAGTGATCTGTGGCACAAAGATGGAAGGCACACCGCTCAATCAAATATCTCAGCATAATCCGAACGAACCCACTTGCATACTCTTCGGCAATGAGGGTCATGGCATTTCTGCTGATCTCCAAAGCATCTGCACAGACTTCTACTCCATCCCGGCTGCCCCATCATCCACTACGGACTCTCTCAACGTAGGCATCAGTGCAGCTATCATCCTTTCAAAACTCACAGGATTGACCTAAATAATTTATCTCCATAAAGTTATGCTTAGAAAAATCTTTCCCGTATTCGCAATCTTACTCTTTACGTCCCTTTCACTTTTGGCTCAACAACCGAAGGTCAAAGAGGTCATGGTCGAATTCAAGACAAACAAGGGGGTATTCGTAGTCAAGCTATACAATGAGACACCAAAGCATAGGGACAATTTCCTGAAGCTCATTGCGAATAAAAGTTATGACAATATCATATTTCATAGAATAATCAATGGCTTCATGATCCAAGCAGGAGGAAATGTCCTAAATGGAGATGAGGAAACAAAAAAAGAATTGGAGGAACGCTACAAGGAGACCATAGAAGCAGAATTTATGTACCCCACCCTCTTTCACAAGCAGGGCGCGTTGGCAGCTGCCCGGGTCGGAGATGGGGAGAACCCGGAAAAAAAATCCAGTTCGTTTCAGTTTTATATCGTCACAGGAAAATTTTTTCTTGATCACGAGTTAGACAAGACGTTTGTCAAGAAAGGGCTACCTCTTCCCAAGGAGATAAAGGATATATACTTGTCAAAAGGAGGAGCACCTCACTTGGATGGAGAATACACCGTCTTTGGGGAGATCGTAAAGGGGGACAAGGTCATCGACAAAATACAGCATGTCGACACAAACGATGAAGACCAGCCTATCAAACCGGTGTATATCAAATCTGCCAAAATAATAGAGAAATAAAAATATTTGGAGAATTCCACTATCTTTGCCAAATGAAAAAGCAGTAGGAGACTTGTCGCTGGATATCGTCACTTGTGACATATCGAGAGGAAAGTCCGGGCAACACAGAGCGCCATACTTCCTAACGGGAAGGCGTCGTGAGGCGCATTAGTGTAACAGAAAATAACCGCCGGCTCGTCCGGTAAGGGTGAAAAGGTGAGGTAAGAGCTCACCGAGGAAGTAGTGATACTGACTGCCGTACACATTATGGGTTGTAAGATCATGTATACCGACGCTGTAGGGTTGCTCGCCCGATGTCGAGGGGTAGATCGCTGGAGATGCAGGGTGACCTGCATAGTAGATAAATGACAAGAATCCCTATAAGTAGGCGTGCCCTTGATATAGAGATAACAGAACCCGGCTTACTCCCTACTGTCTTTTTTCAACATATAACCCCTCAGCTTCAACTTATGGACGAACAACAGAAAGCTCAAAAACAGCTCAAAAAGATACAAGAAGAAAGATTAGAGAACGAAGCTAAAAAAAGTAAAGCTGCCGGTTTCATCCAAAAAGCCGTAAAGTTCCTCACTCACGACATGTGGCGGCTCTACTCCTATGACGTGGGAGGCATCAAAGGATATCTCCTCAACGCTGCAAAAGTACTTTACATATCCATCACCGAATTCATCAATGGGAACGTAAGTCAAAAAGCCTCCGCTCTGACCTATACGACCCTCCTCTCGATAGTACCATTCTTTGCCATACTGCTCAGTATTGCTACAGGTTTTGGTATGAGGGAGTCTGTACAAGAACAGTTGTACTACTATCTCCCGGGACATACGGTCGAACTCCAAAAGGCATTCGAATTTGTCCAAAGTTATATGGATCAGATCCAAGGTGGTGTAGTGATAGGTATCGGGGTGATCGTACTCCTCTATACCGTACTGAGCCTTATGGCGACGATCGAAGACACCTTCAACGAAGTCTGGCATATCACCAATACGAGAGAGTGGAGTAAGCGCCTGCTCGGATACTTTGCAGCCTTTTTCATCCTGCCACTCCTCATGGCAGTCTCTGCCGGGACGAATGTATTCATCAGTTCGCTCCAAGACATATCATTTGTAGGAGGATTTACCCTTTCACCACTTATCGAAACCCTACTCAGGGTGATTCCATTTGTGGCAGTCGTGTTGATCTTTACATTCATGTATTGGATCATGCCCAATGCCAAGGTAGGCTTCGTTGCAGCATTTATCCCCGGTCTGATAGCCGGGATTGCCTTTCATTTCTTCCAATTCCTATATATCTCAGGACAAATATGGGTCAGCAAGTACAACGCCATCTATGGTAGTTTTGCAGCTATCCCGCTTCTTCTCTTGTTTATCCAGCTCTCATGGTTGATATGCCTCTTCGGTGCACAACTCTCATATGCCATCCAAAATATCGAACGCTACGCGTACAAAAAAGAGTGTGCCAATATCAGCCGAAGGTTTATTGACTTTGTGGCTGTGGTGATCATGAAAAAAGTCTGCACCAACTTCAAATACCAGGAAGAGTCATATACAGCCGAAAAACTGGCCAAAGAGTGCAACCTTCCCATCATCATTATCACCGACACCCTGAACAAACTCATCGAGGCCAACCTTCTGTTGGAGCACCCGATCAAAGGAGAGCCTTACTCCCCCGTCTATCTACCCAAACTTGAGGTCGAACAGATCACCATCGGCAGAGTACTCTCGGCTCTCGACAGACTTGGAGCCGAAGAGTTCGGTATCGACATTTGGGACAAATATGCCGACGAGTGGAATACCATACGCAACAACCGCATCAACCCTCTCGAAGATGCAGACAGATTGGTCGTAGATATCTGAAAATCAGATAAAATCATCTGCAAAAGGCACAGAAATTGACTCAGAGTCGTTTTTGTGCCTTTTTGCATGCCTTAAACACCGGGATTGAATGGGCTGAAAAAAGGTTGTCTAACTTGATGTGTCAAGTTAGACAACTTCATTCATCAAGGTAGGCACATTGATTTCGGAGGTTCACTACCCGACGTGAGAGAGTTGCCAAAATCCCCCCATCCACAGACTTACCCAAAGGGAGACACAGTAAGATCGATATGACTCTTGCGGAGGTATAGGATTGAGCTTCAAAAAAGAACCGATATTGGCACCTTTTACTTATCTTTGTATACGTAGGGGAGTGCGCCGGCCTCGCCTGCAAAATAGAGAGGAAACAAGTAATTAGACATAACGATAAGATGAAAAAGGTAGACGTCCTACTCGGACTACAATGGGGAGACGAAGGTAAAGGGAAAGTCGTCGATGTACTTACCCCTCGGTATGACTTGATCGCACGTTTTCAAGGCGGGCCCAACGCAGGGCACACCCTTGAGTTTGACGGCAAAAAGTTTGTACTGAGGTCCATACCGTCGGGCATCTTCCAAGGCGGAAAGATCAATGCAATCGGCAACGGTGTCGTGCTTGACCCCCTACTCTTCAAGGAAGAAGCTGAAGCGTTGGAAAAATCAGGTATCAACCTCAAGGAACGCTTGTACATCTCAAAGAAAGCCCACCTCATAATGCCCACTCACAGACTCCTCGATGCAGCCAACGAAGCTCGCAAAGGAGATGCCAAGATAGGCACTACCGGCAAGGGTATCGGCCCTACATATACAGATAAAGTGAGTCGCAACGGACTCCGTGTCGGTGACATCTTGGATAACTTTGAGCAAAAATACCAAAAGGCCAGGGCACGTCACCTTGACATCCTTTCATCCGTGGGCGATGTCGCTGATTTTTCAGAGTTGGAAAAGTCTTGGCTCGACTCCATATCATACCTCAGAGAGTTCAGACTCATAGACAGCGAATACTTCATCAACGAGACGTTGCAGGAGGGCAAAAGTGTCCTCGCCGAAGGAGCGCAAGGCTCTCTATTGGATATCGACTTCGGTTCATATCCGTTCGTGACCTCTTCAAACACAGTTTCGGCCGGATGTTGTATCGGGCTCGGGATATCACCAAGGTCTGTCGGCAACGTATATGGGATATTCAAAGCCTACTGTACCCGTGTGGGAGCAGGCCCGTTCCCCACCGAACTTTTTGACGAAATCGGAGAGACCATGTGCACCAAAGGACGTGAGTTCGGCTCTGTCACCGGAAGAAAACGCAGATGCGGATGGCTCGATCTCGTGGCGCTCAAGTACACAACAATGCTCAACGGAGTTACCGATCTCATCATGATGAAGAGCGATGTGCTCGATGAGTTCGAAGAGATCAAGGTCTGTGTGGCATACGAGATCGATGGCGAAAAGACCGAGTATTTCCCATTCGACACAGCGGCTGACATCACTCCTATATACAAGACCTTCAAGGGATGGCAGAGAGATATGACTACCTGCTGCAGCGAGGAAGATTTCTCTGAGCCGTTTGCAGAGTACATCGGATTTATCGAATCTTATCTCGGCATCCCGATCTCCATAGTCTCCGTAGGCCCCGATCGCAAGCAGACGATCATCCGAAAGAGATAAAAACAATGATCAACAGAAACACTAACTAAAGCACTCATTTATGGCAATAAATACACCTTGGATACTCATGATGGTCATCCCCCTTCTGGGAGCGTTGGTCTCGATGATGCTCAACTCAAAGTTCAAGAAGTACTCCAAAGTCCCTCTTGCAAGCGGCATGACAGGAAAAGAGATCGCAGAGAAGATGCTCGCAGACAGTGGTATCACAGATGTGCGTGTCATATCTGTCGGAGGCATGCTCACGGATCACTACAATCCTACCAATAAGACTATCAATCTCAGCGAAGGGGTCTACAGCGTCAACAGCGTGGCTGCTGCGGCAGTAGCTGCACACGAGACCGGCCATGCCATACAACATGCCAAGGCCTACGCTCCGTTGCGCCTGCGTTCGGCAATGGTACCCATCGTGTCTTTTGCGTCCAACATAGTCCAATGGATATTGTTGGCCGGTATATTTTTAGTTAATACTTTCCCATCTCTTTTGTTGTTCGGTATCATCTTATTTGCATCGACAACATTGTTCAGCTTTGTCACCCTTCCGGTCGAAATAGATGCAAGCAAAAGAGCCCTTGTATGGCTCAAACAGGCCGGAGTGACGACACCTCAGCAACAACCGATGGCATTTGATGCCCTCAAAACCGCTGCATACACGTATGTGATAGCAGCCTTAGGTTCGCTCGTGACACTCTTATACTACTTGTCGATCTACTTGGGACGTCGAGATTGATCGCCCAAAAGATTAACATTTGCTCAATAATAGAGCGAAAAAGTCAGAAAATAAGTGTACATTTGCGGATAAGTGGATATGTAAATAATAAATACAATACCAAATACAACTACTATGGAAGTAAAGAAATCCCCAAAGGCCAACTTAGAGAACAACAAGCAGCTCTACTTTCTTATGGGTTTGGTTGTCGCTCTTTCGGTTGTCTTTACAGCGTTTGAATTAGGTCAAAAGGAGATCAAGTTCCAGGACATCAGTAGCAATCAGGTTGTTGAAGAAGTTGAAAACATCGATGCTACTCCACCTGAAGATAACACTGCTCCACCACCTCCTCCCCCACCACCTGCACCTGCAGTACCTGAGGAGATCAATGTGGTAGAAAATGACGCCAAGATCGATCAGTTTGAAGTTTTGTCTGTAGACGATAACCAGAACAAGGAACAAGCAGTTTTTGCTCCACCTTCAGCAGGTACAGGTCGTGCCGAAGCTGTTCAGGATGACCAGGTCTTCGACTTCCTCGAAGAAATGCCTGAATTCCCGGGAGGAGAAGTAGAAATGATGAAATTCCTCCAGAAGAATGTCGTTTACCCAACTATCGCTCAGGAAAACGGTATCCAAGGACGTGTGTCTGTGGGCTTCGTGGTAGAGAAGGACGGATCTGTTTCTGATGTGAAAGTCCTCCGTGGAGTGGACCCATCACTTGATAAGGAAGCTGTGCGAGTAGTAAAATCTATGCCAAAATGGAAGCCCGGTATGCAAACCGGTAAACCGGTGCGTTGCCGCTTTACAATACCTGTAAACTTCCGCCTAAGATAAAAGTCCGATCCTGACAAAGGACTAAAAATGAGCAGAGCGTTAGTGGTCAAACACTGACGCTCTGCTCATTTTTTCAGATACTATGGGGCAGGCTCAAATCCAACACTAAGATCTGACAAGAACAAATACTACAAAAAAAGATTCGTCAAAAGTTGCTTACAAAGCAGATTTCTTCCTCATTATAATTATGGTATATTCCTATAAGGCAACAGATCTTTTATCATGCAATATATTCCTATCCATGTCACTCGGGAATAAATCAAAAATAACTACTACGGATTCAGTTCCTTCTCCAATTAGATATTTCCTCTCACAAAAAAATACGAGAGATAAGAGATTTGGCTCAGCCCATCATTGATGAGCCTACCTGATGATAGGCAACCGATCGGTCTACGTGAAGTCAAATCCATACTTTATCAAAACATAAATCCTCAGACTGAGAGTTTCATGAAGATGACAAATGCATAGCCCGACCTTTCTCATGAATGTAGCCAATGCGCTTCGGGATCAAACGCCGGTTTGAAAATGATGAAGTTACCCCGGAAGTCGACAGCAGTACATATAGCTCTGCATTCGTCTTCAGTTTGAAAAAAATAAAGTAGCCCCCAAAGTCATGTGACTTTCGGGGGCTACTCAAGTTCATACGTGATTTATTGGGTACAACGTCGAAGAGAAATGCAAAAGAATGTATCCTGATACAGAGGGTTCTGCACATATCACCGCCATCAATCGGAAGGAAAGAGGGGACATCATCCAAGCCCCTCAGCAGGGAGATACATCTTGAGGGCTTCAAAATGAGCCTTGAAAGCTTGCCGTCCGTGCTCCGTAATTTTACACGCTGTACGAGTACGCTTGCCGACAAAGCCCTTTTCCACTTCAATATACCCGGCAGTGGAGAGCTTATCGATCTGCACACTCAGATTGCCACCTGTTGCCGATGTCTTTTCCTTGAGAAAGAGAAAGTCTGCTTCCTCTTCTTGCATCAGGATCGACATGATCGACAGCCTTAGCTCAGAGAGTAAAAGAGGGTCAAGTGGTGGAAGTTGAAGTGACATCACACATTTATTTTAAGGATTGACGTCTCTTCTTCATGAAGTAGCAGCCGGGAATGACATTGATGAAGAAGATCACGATAATGAAGTAAAGAGTCTCATCTGCAATATCCAACAGACGAGAAAAATAAGCCCCATAAGCATATGTAACAAGCAACCCGATCAAGGATGTGACCTTGAGGATCTTTACGCCAAGAGCGAACCCCATGATGGCTTGAGCAATACCTATGAGTAACATAATAGTAAAAATGGGAGGTTGTACGAAGATGCTGACCAGAAAGATATTCAACCCGATGACAGTCCATACGGTATCGATGATCTTGTCGATCTTGTTGAGTCCACCTTCGTTCTTTTGAGAAGTCAGGATCGTAAGTAAAACCCCAATGATCGGCAGTGCCAACCAGGCCAAAAAGGCTTTATTGCCATACATAGGTATAAGCAGATAAACCGCCACCCCTACAATGAGAGTAAGCCATCCCCATATCAGGTAGGGAATATAGAAGCTGCGCTCGATGCGTCGCTCACTTTGTCGGATCATCCGTGTGATGATTTCCAGACTTTCACTTGGTGTCAAATCTTTTGTATCCATAACATTAACTTTTAAGATTGGTAATCATATTGAGTTCTATTCCGGAATTCATCACAAAGACAGAACAGTTTATTCTATAAACCAAATTAAATCACAAATTATGTTTCACTGCACCCCCCCCACTATATATCTAAAGTATAAATATGCCCGAAAGCTCATTTTCATCCCGGGTATATATTAGGACATAAAAGATCGTCTAACTTGAGAGTTCAAGGTAGTTATCTTGATTCATCAAGGTAGGCACGTTGGATTTGCAAGGTAGGCACATCGATTTAGCTCCTTCCTTACCCTCGGTCACGAGGAGGCAAAGCAGGCTCTAAATCATATTCCATATATCGACATGAGGTACAGTGATGTCCGAATCGCCTTAACAAGCCGACAAAACGCGAAAAAGTCAGAAACAAAAACAACACACACAATCATCTATAAAACAGACATATAAGAACAAAACCGACTTAATCAAAAAGAAAAATTTCGTTACCCACGCGAAAAAAATCGGTCAAACTCTTGGTGGTTAAAATAAAACTATTTAGATTTGCAGTGTACTAATATTGTAACACACAGAATCACAGCTAAAATTATTCACTAAATAAATAACACTAAGATGATAGAAGTTAATAGTCTGAGATTTCGCTATCCGATGAAATTTAAGTTGTTCAATGATATTTCATTTAATATCGGTAGCGGTAAGATTGTGGGCCTCCTCGGCAAAAATGGTGAGGGTAAAACCACTTTGCTCAAACTCCTTGCCGGTCAGCTGCTAAGACTTGATGGTAAGATGAGCATATTCGGCGAAGATCCGGGACAACGTAGCGTTCACTTTCTTTCGAATGTATTTTATCTTCCCGAGGTCTTTTACATCCCAAAGGGCGTGACCATAAGGAGCTATTTCAACGCACTCAAAGGCTTCTACCCTAATTTCTCGGAGGAGATTGCGACCGAAGCGATGCGAGACTTTGATATCAATTACGACATGAAGTTGAACAAGATATCGCAAGGTCAGCAGAAGAAGGCCTTCATTACCTTTGCCTTGGCAGTGAGAGCACAAGTACTCCTCATGGACGAACCTACCAACGGGCTCGATATCCCATCCAAGAGTGCATTCAGACGTCTGCTCGCAAAGCATACGAGTGATGAACAAACAATCATCATCAGTACACATCAGGTACGAGACTTGGAGCAGATCATTGATCACATCATGGTGATGCACACCAACAAAATCATCCTCAATGACAGCATCGCAAACTTGTCCGAGTACTTCACATTCAGGACAGTGGGCAAAGATGAGACAGCCCTCTATCATGAGATGACACCGGCGGGGGTGTTCGGCATCTTCAAGAAAGACCTCGATGACGACAGCACCTTCTCGACCGAACTCTTCTTCAACGCTCTTATCAGCGACAGAGAGAAGATACTCAACATCCTCCCACAACAATAATTCGACCACTTCTTCACACTTTTACAACTATATATCTTATGGAAAAGACAAACAATATATTCTCCCTCAAGCGAGTATTCAACCTCATCAAGATGGAATGTATCATCACATGGAAAGATTTGTTGCTGTTCTGCTCTGTCGCTATTGTAGCCACGCTTGGAATGGTCGCACTCACAACCCAAGGGTTATTTTCTACAGGATCATCGGAACGATCATTCAGCATGGTGATGAATGCTTATCAACCCGTTGCCCTATTTATCTTTGCGTTTTACTATCTGCTGAAGATGGGCAAGAGGTTGCACAAGTCGGACACGATAGCCTACTGCTCCATCCCTGTGACTACCCTCGAGCGTTTTGTCTCTCTCGTTGGGATGATGGTGATCTACTACCTCCTATCATTTTTGACAGTGCAGATTGCGTACATCGGAGAAGGTCTTATGAATCCTTTGGTGTTCCAAAGCACAATCCATGCAGGCAAACTACAAAGCTACTTCAACATCGGAGGCTTCTTGGTCGTCAATCCCCTCTTTCCCTTCATATTACTCAGTACAGGTTCTACACTCATCCTCGTCAGCGTGATATTCTGGGGGATGATCAGATTCAAGCACCTGTTCTATGGGATAGTGATAGCATTTGCCTTGGCGCTGGCACTGGGTTACTTCTTGCACCTTGACCAGGGTCTCGGCTATATCCTAAGTTTGGTTATCACCGCTATTGCAGTCATTGCATCTTACATCGCACTACAAAAAATACAACAACGCTCATGAGAGAACAATCTATATTCGTACAGATCTCCGAGACAATAAAGGATCGAATACTCTCCGGAGAGTACACAGCTGATGAGCGTATCCCATCGGTCCGGGATATCGCAGTAGACATGGAAGTAAACCCCAATACAGTCATGAAAGCATTCGAACTACTCCAGCGTGACGAACTCATATACAACAAACGCGGGATGGGCTACTTTGTCGCTCCCGAAGCTGTCGAAGCCATCAAGCTCAGTCGCAAGGCAAGACTCAAAGACAACATCCTACCCTCCCTCTTCAAGGAAATGGAACTCCTCGGCATAGACATCTCCGAGATCGTGGATGCTTATAACAAAAGGGAACAATAATATCTCTTCACAGAAATACTAAAAACACCCCCGAAAATATGAATACCAGACAAATATTATTCTGCTTCTTAGCCATGATAAGTTTTGTCGCCATGGCTCAAGAGAAACAAGGGCAAAATCTCGAAGTAAAGATCATCGGAACGACACACTCTGCATCAGACAGAGAAGTCCTCCCGTTTGCGAACGTAAACATATCTATACTCGGGAAAACAGACACCCTGAGATATCGGCAAGTGAGCGACAAGGATGGAAACTTTGCTATCTCTCTACCAAGGGCGAAGGAATACGTCATAGAAGCCTCTTTCATGGGCATGAAGCCATATAAAAACACAATAACAGCACCTGTCAATAAAACCCGTATCAATGCAGGTCCGCTCTACCTCGAAGACGAATCCATCGCTCTCAGAGAAGCCGTCGTAACAGCCAAAAGGACTCTCGTAAAGAGTTCGATCGACAGACTGTCGTACGAACTCTCTTCGGATCCCACAGCCAAGACAGAGACGCTCCTTGACGCATTGCGCAAAGTTCCTCTCGTCACCGTTGATGGACAGGGCAATTTGCAGATCAAGGGCTCAAAGAACTACCGCATCTACATGAATGGCAAACCCACCAATCTCTTCACTCAAAACACTAAGGAGGTGCTTCAGTCAATCCCTGCAAGTGGAATCAAAAGTATAGAGGTCATCACTGATCCGGGTGTGAAGTATGATGCCGAAGGCGTTGCAGCAATTCTCAATATTGTCACCGAGGGCTCAAAGTTTGAAGGGTACACAGGGAGCTTGGGCTTCAATGCAAGTAGTTATCCTTTGGGCGTTGCTAATGGGTTCTTCTCTGCAAAATACGGGAAGTTCGGGATCACTACCAACCTCTCCGGCAATCTCGGGCAGGTCAAAGACCTTCCCGGTGAGAGCATCCGAAAGACTTCGGAAGCAACGATCACTCAAGACAGAAAAATGGACATCAATAAAATGTTTGGAGGCTTCGGGAATATCCTCTTATCCTACGAGATCGACTCTCTCAACCTGATCAACATCAACGGAAATTTCAGATCCCATAGTGGAGAGATAAATATCCTTACTCATGAAAAGGGGGTACTCAATACCAACCCATCCGAAATATTTGACATCAACAAGACCAACAATCTAACCAGTTACGGAAGTGGCGGTGGAGAACTTTCGGCAGACTTCCAGCACAGCACTCGGAAACCCGGAGAGTTACTGACATTCTCTTACAACTACTCTTATACTCCCGATGCCAGAGAGATCACAGTCACAAACCAAGGGTATGACACCCCTCACCCGGGTTTCCCCAACAAAGGCTTCTACATCCAGGAGAGCAAGGTAAACGGAGGTCTTAGAGAGCATACGGGACAGATCGACTATACTACGCCTATCGGGGCTCAACATATAATTGAAGTGGGCGCCAAGTACATCCATCGCCTCTCATCAAGCGACCCTTCTTATCGATACAAACTCGCTAACAATGGGTCTTGGCAAGAGGGCAACATACACAATGGAAGTCTCAAGACGAGTATGTTTGATCATCTATATAAGATCGGAGCAGCGTACTTTTCGTACCAATACAACGCAGGGAAGTTCTCTACCAAGGTTGGAGCACGACTCGAGGCCGGACAAGTTTCTGCGACTTTCGAAAAGATGCCTGAAGCCAACTTCTCCCACAAATTCTTCGAATGGGTACCACAAGCCAACATCTCTTACAACATCTCTCCGGTATCGATACTGAAAGCCGGTTACAATTTCCGTATCCAACGCCCATCCATATGGCACCTCAATCCCTTCCGGATGCAGATGGACGAGCTCACGGTAATCACAGGAAATCCCAACCTTGAGGCCGAACGCCTGCACAAGATAAATGTTGACTACTCGACCTTTGGCTCCAAACTTTCCTTCACTCTATCTGCAGCGTACGAGTTCACGGACAATGCCATCGATACTTATGCATTCAAGGAAGGTAAGTACATACACAACACTTACGGCAATATCAGCCAAAACAAAAGCATCTCACTCAACGGATACATCATGTACAACCCCACGATGTGGTTACGACTGTTCACCAACTTCAATATCGTAGGGACTCATCAGAAGAGTACTCAGATCGCTCTGTCTCGCAACATACTCAGCGGATCGGCTATGCTTGGAGCCACAGCCAACCTGCCATGGCAAATGACACTGAATGCCAACGGAGGCGTGTTTAAGATAAATCAAGGAATCCAAACGACCTACGACCCATCGTACTTTTCATCCTTCGGGCTCACCAAAGAAATGTTGAACAACAAATTGACAATCAGCCTCAGCGTACAAAACCCATTCCAGAAGTACTTGGAGTTTAACAACACCATAAAGGGTGAAGGTTTTGAACACACCGACAAAGCAACTTTCACAGGTCGTAGCGTGATGATAGGACTCACTTACAAGTTCGGACAGATGAAATCTAAGGTCGCAAAGACCCAACGCACGATACACAACGATGACCTTGCACCAAAAAAACAGCAAGGAGGAGACTTGCCTACGATGGGTAATTGATCAAGGCCTGATAGCAACAAACAAACTTGGCATAAAACGGACAAATGCCTTTCCCCAAGCACTCTCTCGGGGTGACTAAAGGGGAGATAAAAAAGTCGTTAAGATGAAATTTTTCGATCTTAACGACTTTTTTAATGTATCTATCCTTGTATCAGCCAATGCCTCATCGAGCACTGATGCCGGCATCACCCGAGTCGATGCTTATTTTTCTCGTTGCCCTCCTGACAATCCACTGCGTATGAGGATTGCGAGAAGTTTGCAACCTCCGGAGCAGAGGGATCACGGCATCTTTATTGACCTTGAGCCAGTCGGTGAGGTGATTGGCAACCGACTTCTTGACGAACATTATCTCATCCTCTTTCAAAAGCTCCAGGATATGAAAAACAGGCTCCGGCTGATCGATGAAAGTATCCAACTTGGGAGCCCAGGGAAGTTTGGGACGCAACCCTTCGCTCGCCAACCGTCTCAGGTGAAAGTCCGGAGACACCGCCCACCGCTCGATGACCTGGAGAGTCTCTGTCGGATACTTTCGGATATACGGTCGTATGGCATACTCGCCGGTATTCCTCTTGGTGATCTCGGAGATCGCCTCTATCGAAGCCTCAAAGTGTTCAAGTCCATACTCCTGGACAAACTTCCCGATGGGCATGACCCAATAATAATTGGTAAACATCCCCGTCTGATTCGGATTTTCGTCGCCCAAGATAGAAAGCAATATAGACAGAGCCTCTTCATACTGCGCGGGGAGAAATTTCCTAAGCAGTTCGGCAAGGACGGCAATACGCTGTGTGTATGTCTTACCGACAACTTCACGCTCGGCAGCATCTACAAACCCGCCTGCGTCAAAGTCCTTGCAAACCATCTTGATCTTACCTGCCAAGAGTTCGGCTAAGTCTCTGCCAAACATCTCGGTAATACTATAACTTGTCCCCATATTTTTTATGCAATTACCTTAATCATTCCTCGATAAGACAAAGTCCATCCAGCTTTCTCAAACAAATAGCCTTCGACATCAAGCCTTACCTTTCAAATCGGCTTTATGTTTCTTGATCTTCTTCATCGCCCAATCATAATGGGCAGATGTTGCAGAGACACAATAGCTCCCCGGACTTGTAGTACCCATCCGGTCAAAGTGTTTGTTGGTAAACAACTCTTCGTTGGAAAAAGTCTCTATCACGGCCATCGCATCCAAATGACTTTGAGAGAGCAGTGCCCGAGCCTCTTCTAATGGTGTTCCTTGATGCTTTTGCCAAAACATGACATTCATATCCCCGTAGGTTTTCCAATTGTATGGTTCCGGCAAAAAAGGCTTGGGATCACCACCCATATTAGCTTTTATCCACTTCAGCAACAACTGATGCCATTCGTAGAGGTGCACCGGTACATCTCTGACATTCTTATCTCTGCGCCAATGAGCCCCTTTCAGCTTCTCATCTCCGGTGAATCCGAATGTGGTCGAAAGTTCTTCGTGACTCATTGAATCAATCAGTTGGATCAACTTCTCATATCCGCTGTTTGCAGAGCGGATCAATTCATCCTTTGTAACAGGTCGTGCCATAGCTGTATGTTTTTTAGTGATACAATGTCCCAATGGACCTACACGGAAAGGTTCAAAAGCCTTGGCTATTCAAAAGTAATAAATCTGATTCAGAAACAAGCAGCGCATAGAGATCAAAAAAAGGTCGTCTAACTTGATCTCTCAAGTTAGACGACCTTTTTCGTCAAGTTAGACAACCTTTTTTCATGAGTTCTATACCTTACTGCCTCGAGCTTCATATCAGCAATATACCATGCCCCTCTATAAAACACTGTCTCTCAGTAAAGCCTTCGCGATAACATTAGCAGGTACTGAATTGACCAAAAGAAAGAGAAACTCTCTCCGGATCGAGTAGACATCACTTATCCCCCACCTTTCCGAATGGTCGAGGACGAACCTATGTGAATAAAATAAGAAAAGGCTGACAGTCTTTAACTATCAGCCTTCTTTGCGGTATGGACGGGACTCGAACCCGCGACCCCCTGCGTGACAGGCAGGTATTCTAACCAACTGAACTACCACACCGTGATGTCTTATCTCGTTTGCATTGCAAAGGTAGGTATTATTTTTTATTCTGCAATACTTGATAGGAACTTTTTTCTCCCCTTTTTCAACACTTTTTTCAGCGAATATATTTAATCAGCTGAATTATAAAGAATTGATTAAAGTCTTTATTTTTGACCCAAAGTCACTTTTTTATTGACCACAGGCAAAAGCCCCATAGCAATGATACCGATGAGGGTGGTGAAGAGAGTCTGTATGGTGTGCACAATAAGAGCAAAACTACCGGCATCGGACTTGGACACACCAAAAGCGGCGAGTGTATATATGACCATAAAGTGCCAAGCCCCCATACCTGCCTGCACAGGTGCAGCCACGGCAATACTACTCATGATAAATGCAATCAAGCCTATACGAAGGCCCAAATCTGCGGTAAAGCTGAAAGCGAAGAATGTGGTATAGAAGAAGAGAAAATATCCTCCCCAAAGAAGGATAGAGTAGATAATGAAGAGCCACTTATCCTTGAGCGTTGCGATACTCTTGAGTCCCTGCCATACGTTTTTGACGGCTCCAATGATTTTCTGCACGAGGGTCAAATGCCTGAAATAGCGCCACACGATATAAGCAGCAAAGAGAAAAATCGCGAGACCCACATATAGGATTGTAGAGTTGAAGATCTGTCGTACTGTCTCAAAAAGAGTAGGATTATTTTCGAAGAAGGTGCTGAAAAAACCAATGTTGAATATCCCAGCAAAAGCCAATAGTAAGCCAACAATAACAAAATCAAAAGCTCTATCTATAAGCAGTGTCCCGAAAAGTTTTGGAAAGCCTATGCCTGAGTAGTGACTCATCACACCACATCTCCACACCTCTCCCATACGAGGCAGAGCCATATTGACAGCGTAGTTGCCATGAGTGGCAAGCACGGAGTTGATCACTCGTGACTCCTCTCCAGTCGCCTTGATGAGGATATCCCAACGAAGTCCACGGACGGTATTCGCAATGAAGCCAAAGATCAGAGACAAACCGATAATCCCAAAATTTGCATCAGATTTGAGAGTCTTCCACAACTCATCAAAGTCCATATTACGGTAAAGTAACCACAAGATAAGTATACCAAAAGCAAGAGGAATGAAGATGCGTAATGCTGTGGAGAGTGCTTTGTTGAGCTTCATATATGAGATGTTGAGATATGTGGTCAAGGTAAAGAGGGATTGATAGTTCTACCATGCCGATCACCGACAATGCCTGTTAGTCCCTTCTTTTTTCGTACATTTGTTACTGATTAATAGCTTTGTTATATCAAATGCTCCAACGATTTGATTATACGAGCAAATATAATACATATTCTTCAAAAAGTGGTTGCGAGAGCAGCCTCCTTGTAGAGCCGATAGCCACATATCAGATGAAATTAGTAAGAGCAAAAAAATCACTCGGACAACACTTCCTCAATGATCTCGATATAGCCAAACGTATAGCTGTATCCCTCTCTGACATCTCGCTTCCTATCTTGGAGGTCGGACCGGGGATGGGAGTCTTGACTCAGTATTTGCTTGAAACTTATTCGGAGGTTAAAGTCGTCGAGATAGATACCGAGTCGGTGGACTATCTCAACGAGCACTACCCTGCTCTACGCAAGGATATCATCAGCCAGGACTTCTTGCGGATGGATCTCAACAAAGTCTTCGAAGGTCGTCCTTTCATGGTCATCGGCAATTTCCCATACAATATCAGTTCTCAGATCTTTTTCCACATCTTGGAGTACAGAGACCTCATCCCTGCCTGTGGAGGGATGCTCCAAAAAGAGGTTGCTGCACGATTGGCATCACCTCCGGGCAACAAAGACTACGGGATATTGAGTGTACTCCTAAGGGCATGGTACGATATAGAGTACCTCTTTACGGTTGATGAGCATGTCTTTACTCCGCCCCCCAAAGTCAAAAGTGGAGTGATACGTCTCGTCCGTAACCAACGCACCGACTTGGATTGCGACGAACGGTTGTTCAAGAATATTGTCAAAACGACATTCAACAGAAGACGCAAAACCATACGCAATTCCATCAAGCCTATCACAGGAGATGCCCCATTGCCGCAAGAGCATCCATTGTTGGGCAAAAGACCCGAGCAATTGGATGTAGAGGAGTTTGTAGAGCTCACACACTTAGTGACTGAGATTATTTCGGAGAATAAATAAGTTGGCAAACCAGGGGATATGGCAGAATTCACCAAAGCTGAGATCGATCAGCTAAAACAATATATAGCAGAGCGCAACGACAGCCAAGTGCGCAAGATGCTGGGCGACATGCACCCGGCAGACATAGCAGAACTCTTTGACGAGCACTCGATCGAAGATACAATCTACGTATATCGTCTGCTCGATGGAGATGCCGCAGCAGATGTCCTCATGGAGCTTGATGAGGATGAGCGTCGTGATGTCCTTGACAAGCTGACGAATGAGGAGATCGCAGAAACATTTATCGTCAACATGGATACCGATGATGCGGTAGATCTCATGCGTGAGCTTGACGAAGACCAACAAGATGAGATCCTTTCTCACGTCTCGGATGTAGAGCAAGCCGGTGAGATCATCGACCTTCTGCGCTATGACGAGGGCACTGCAGGTGGTGTCATGCGTAAAGAGATGGTGGTCATCAATGAGAACTGGAGTATGCCCAAGTGTGTCGAGGAGATGCGGCATCAGGCAGAAGAACTCGATGAACTCTACTACATATATGTCGTAGACGATGAAGATCGTCTCAAGGGTGTATTGCCGATAAAAAAGGTGATCACCAATCCTTCAGTGTCCAAGGTCAAGCACGTCATGGACAAAGATCCCATCTCGATTGAAGTCGATGATCCCATAGAGGATGTGATCCAAGCTATCGAACGCTATGACCTTGTAGCGATCCCTGTAGTTGATAGTATCGGACGCCTTACGGGCTGTATCACCGTCGATGATGTTGTCGATGAGATGAGGGAACAGCACGAAAAAGATTACCAACTCGCGTCCGGTCTTACACAAGACGTCGAGAGTTCAGACACTGTGATCCGTCAGACAGCAGCTCGCCTACCTTGGCTGCTCATCGGTATGCTCGGAGGGATAGGCAACTCTGTCATACTCGGAGGTTATGAGAGTATGTTCGCTGCCAATCCCACCCTACCACTCTTCATCCCTCTCATCGGGGGGACAGGAGGGAATGTGGGTATCCAGTCTTCGGCGATTGTTGTCCAAGGCCTTGCCAACAACAGCATCAAAGATGGAGGACTTTTCAAACTACTATCCAAAGAGCTTGCTGTCTCCATCATCAATGCAAGCATCATAAGCCTTGTTGTTTTTGTCTACAACTACTTCTACGTCAAAGACATTATCGTCATGGCTTCCGTCTCTATCAGCCTCTTCTCTGTTGTCCTTTTTGCAAGTATCTTTGGCACCTTTGTCCCATTGATGCTTGACAAACTCAACCTCGATCCGGCAAGAGCGACGGGTCCATTCATCACGATCACGAATGACCTTATTGGGATGTTTATATATATGCTTATCACCACTCTACTCAGCTCGTACCTCAATGTCTAAGTTTATACACATCTGTATCGGAGTTACTATTGCTCTACTTCTTTTTTCCTGCCGCAGTAAAAAGGACTTTGTCCAAAGACAGGCCAAGAAATCCTACTCTGCAGAATATACTCCTAAAAAGCATGAGATGCGTGCCGCATGGCTACCCACTGTCTTCAGAGGCGAATACGCACAGATGACGACCGAACAGATGAAAGCCGACTTCGTACGCAAGCTTGACTATCTCCAAAGAGCCGGGTTCAACACGGTCATCTTTCAGATACGTCCGGAGAGCGATGCGTGGTATCGCAGCGATTTGGAGCCTTGGAGCAGATTTTTGACGGGAGTGCAGGGACAAGCTCCGGACACCTCGTGGGATCCGATGGCTTTTCTCATAGAAGAGTGCCATAAGCGCTGTATGGAGTTTCACGCATGGATCAATCCCTATCGTGCTGCCACAAGTGCATCCAATACCCTCTCCTACCTACATCCCTATCATCGCCATCCCGAATGGTTTCTGAAATACAACAATCAGCTCCTGTACAACCCCGGGCTCAAAGCTTGTCGGGACTACATATGCTTGGTTGTCGGAGACATCGTAAGACGCTACGACATCGACGCCATACACATGGATGACTACTTCTACCCCTACCCTGTTGCCGGTGTACCTTTTCCCGACGAGGAGACATTCAGACTCCAACCGAGGGGCTTTACCGACATCCGAGAGTGGCGCAGAGACAATGTCAACAAACTGGTGGAAGAACTCAAAGCAACCATAGATGCTTTCAAACCTTATGTTCGTTTCGGCATCAGCCCGTTTGGGATATATCGCAATCAAAAAAGCTGGTCAAAAGGCTCTCTCACCAATGGGCTTCAGAACTATGACGAACTCTATGCCGATGTGCTCCTTTGGGACAAAAAAGGCTGGGTAGACTACATTATGCCACAGTTGTATTGGGAAATGGGACACAAAGCAGCGGACTATACAGAGCTGGCTTACTGGTGGCAAAAGCACTTGACAAAGGCACACTACTATATCGGCCAAAGTGTGGAGCGTACGATGAAGGTGGATCAACTTCATCCCAAACTCATCATTGCTCATAATACATCCCAAGGGGTGGCTATGTGGCCGGGTGATGAAATCTTCAAAGACTACAAAAAAATAACGCAAAAACTCACCAAAGAATACTGGTATCTACCGGCACTGACGCCTTCTTATGAAAACATATCTTTGGGCGCACATAAGCCGGAACAGATCGAAGACTTATGGATAGAAAACACCCCTGATGGCAGGTATCTCAAATGGAATACCGCACTATATGCAGAGGGAGCGGCGATCAAGTACTATGTCGTCTATGCATACGACCGCAGCCGCAAAGACACAGATGGGGAGTCCCCCGAAGACATCGTTGCCATCACGCAACAACCGTTCTATAAGTTGCCCGTTCTCAACGGCAAGACAAAAGTCAGCTACTTCGTTACTCAAGTCAATCGATACAATATCGAGAGCAAGATGAGTAAGCGAGTGAAAGCTGTCATCTAACTATTTCACAACACTCAATGAACAGATATACTAAAGTTTACAGCTACCAACGCCGTAAAACTCACCCTATAAAAGTCGGAAAGGTGACGATCGGTGGTGATGCTCCCATCGTCGTACAGTCGATGACCAATGTCAACACCAACGATATCGAAGCGGGCATAGCTCAGACGAAGCGGATCGTGGACGCAGGTGGCTCTATCGTGCGCTTCACAGCACAAGGCACTCGCGAAGCCAAGGCTCTTGCCGAAGTGAGGGCAGGTCTGGATGCACAGGGAGTAGACATCCCCCTCGTGGCAGATATCCACTTCAATCCCCAGGCGGCTTATGAGGCTGCAAAGCATATAGAGAAAGTCCGTATCAATCCGGGCAACTTCTATGACCCGGCTCGCAAATTCAAAGTCATCGACTACACTGATGAAGAGTACGCTCAAGAGGTAGCGGGGTTGCAAGCGTCATTTTCAGAATTTTTGGATCACTGTCGCACCCACAACACCGCAATCCGTATAGGCGTCAATCATGGATCTCTTTCCGATCGCATAATGAGCCGTTACGGAGATACCCCCGAAGGTATGGTCGAGAGTTGCATGGAGTTTCTCTCGGTATGCGTAGCAAAGGATTTTCGAGATGTAGTCATCTCTATAAAAGCCTCAAACACGATTGTCATGACCACGACGGTACGCCTCCTCTGTGAGAGGATGGCGGCTCAAGGCATGTCGTTTCCCCTACACCTCGGAGTCACCGAAGCAGGTGATGGAGAGGATGGAAGAGTAAAAAGTGCAACGGGCATAGGCTCGCTCCTTGCGGATGGGATCGGAGACACCATACGAGTATCTCTCAGCGAGGCCCCCGAATCCGAGATCCCGGTCGGCAAAGCCCTTGTAAAATGTGTGGAAGAGCAAGCTCAGGCCCCATCGATCTCGTTCGAGACCATCGATCGTAACAATACCTCTGCACCACAACTCTTTGATGGCTATTCGGTACCGGTGGTGATATGCCCGGCTATGTCCGAGCTCAATAGCCTGAAAACCGATGAACGCCCCGATATCCTTATCCTGTCGGACGACAGCAATGCATCAGACTTTGCAGAATACAAAACACTCAAGTCCTCCGATATTTTCACCATAAGGGATGAAGATCTCCTCAAGAACCCTGACCTGCTCAAGAAAGCAGCGGAAAACCAACTTATCATCGTTGAAATAACTCACCCCGACATCCCTAATATGCTCAAAGCCGTGGGAGAAGTTGCCCAACGCCCCTACGCAGTCAAAGTCTCATCCGAAGCTCCTGCATCAGAAGTAGCAATACGTATGGGATACTATCTGGGAGGTGCATTGTTGCGAGGTGAATGTGCTGGACTTTGGCTTGAGGCTCCCAACCTTACAGCTATCGAACTTGCAAGACTATCTTTCGGTCTGCTCCAATCGACCCGACGCAGGATAACCAAGACCGAGTACATATCATGTCCGGGCTGTGGCCGTACACTCTTTGATCTGCAAGAGACCGTGGCACGCGTCAAGGCGGCAACCGGACACCTCAAGGGGCTCAAGATAGGAGTCATGGGATGTATCGTAAACGGTCCCGGGGAGATGGCAGATGCAGACTATGGTTATGTAGGATCGTCTCCCGGAGACATCGATCTCTATAAAGGCAAGGAATGTGTAGCCCGCAAGATCCCTCAGTCCGAAGCCGTAGACCGCCTCATTGATCTCATCCGTTCACACGGAGACTGGGTAGATCCGGAATAAAAGCAAAGAAGAAACAGATAAATGGGTGCCATTTGACTTGATTTGGTCTTATGGCACCCATTTATTTTTTATCTCAACGACATATTCTTTCCTAATTTCTCTCCGATAAAAGTTTTTTAGAGCCGGCATCACTAAACAAATTGAAGAACAGAAGAGCAAGAATAATAAAACCTGGAAGCCTCTAAATTAATGTGCCTACCTTGATGAATCGATGTGCCTACCTTGATGAATCAAGTTAGACAACTTCTTTCAGACCTTTGAGGAAGTTTAATGACGGGGCCCCATAGCAAAACAGGCAGAGAAGGACATCCTTCTCTGCCTGTTTTATTTGGTTGATTGTAACGCGAATCAATCTTGCGGTGGGAACCACGATGCGTACATCTGATAGTTTTCGGCGATGCGCTTATTCATCGTTTGCGCTTGTTCGGGATCAACCATCTTGACAAACTTCGCCGGCACTCCTGCGTACAGCGCACCTGCGGGGATCTCTGTCCCTGCGAGTACTACGCTACCTGCTGCAATGATAGCTCCTGCTCCGACTACTGCATTGTCCATGATGATAGCACCCATACCTATGAGCGCACCTGTCTCAACCTTCGCTCCGTGAATGATCGCATTGTGACCAATAGATACGTTGTCTTCGAGGATCGATACGGACTTTTGGTAGAGCGTATGGATGACGGCACCGTCTTGGATATTGACGTTCTTTCCGATACGGATGCTATTGACGTCTCCACGGACGACAGCCGAAAACCAGACACTGCTCCCCTCGCCCATCACCACATCTCCCACGACTACCGCATTGGCGGCAAGGAAACATGATGGATGGATATCCGGGGTCAGCCCTCTTACTGTCTGTATTATTGCCATATAAGGTATTTGTTATGCTAATGGCAAAGTCTTGTTACGCAACCATGCTGCCTCTTCTGCAGAGAGGAGAGGAGACAATTCTCTGTAGACTCTCTCTTGATACTCGTTGTACCACTTGAGTTGTGGTGCAGAGAGCATGCCTGTCTCTACAAGCGCATTGTCGAGGTAGCAAAGTGTGAGGGTCTCAAACGCATAGAACGTACCATCTATAGTCTCTCTGTATGGGATGGTGCGGATGAGGTTTTCGATACGGATACCGTACTCGTTGGCAAGATAGTAACCGGGCTCGTTGGAAGTCACCATGCCGATACGCAATGTCGTTGGATTTTCGTCCATGCGGATGTTCTGCGGACCTTCGTGCACATTGAGGAAGTGTCCCACGCCGTGTCCTGTACCGTGACCATAGTTTTGGCAGTTGTCCCAAAGTGCCTTACGAGCAAGGATATCGAGTTGAGAGCCCCTTGTGCCTTGTGGGAAGATCGCAGTAGCGATGTCAATATGTCCCATGAGCACACGAGTGTAGTCCTCTTTTTGTCTCTTGGTAGGATTGCCATCGAGAGAAATCGTACGTGTGATGTCTGTTGTCCCGTCATTGTACTGACCACCCGAGTCGAGAAGGAGCATACCTTTGCGCTCAACCTTGTAAGCTGTAGGACGCTCAGCACGGTAGTGAACGATAGCACCATGTCCGTTGTAGCCCGCTATGGTTGCGAAGCTGTCGGAAACATAATATTCGCCTTTGGCGCGGAAAGATGCAAGAACTTCTCCGATCTCTACTTCGTCGGGAGTGCGACCCTCATTAAGTTCCTTTTCGAGCCAAATGAAGAAGCGAGTAAGAGCAACTCCGTCACGCTTCATCGCTGCTTGGTAACCTTTGTATTCGGCTTCATTCTTACAAGCTTTGAGGAGAGTGATTGGTGACAACTGGTTGATGACAACACAATGTGCAGGTACTGCCGAAGCAAGAGCAAAGTTGGTACGAGCAGGGTCGATGATCAGAATGGACTTCTCACACAAAGCCGGTACATCATTGTATATCTCTGCATAAGGTTTGATGACAACCCCGCTGCCTTCGAGATGAGCCTTGACTTCGGGTGTGAGTTTTTCGGCAAAAGTGTAAAACCTCACCTCATTGCGGGTGATCATACCGTAAGCAATACCCACGGGATTGTAGTCCACATCAGTACCACGGACGTTGAAGAGCCAAGCAATCTCATCAAGCATTGTGATGATCATTGTGTTCGCTCCGGCATCATCAAGAGCCTTACGTACATCCACAACTTTGTCTTGCACACTGCGTCCTGCGTATTCGAGGGGTTGGATAAAGAACTTGTGCATAGGTATCTCAGGAAGGGTCGTGCGTACCTCGGTGACAAGGTCTTGATCTGTGACAACCTCAATACCTGCGACGGTAAGGTCTCTCTTGTAACCGTTAGCCTCATTAACAGACATTGCACGACCGAAAAATCCGACTTTCTTGATACCCGGTTCTTTTCTCAAGAATTGAGCGATCGAAGGAGTCTCCGGAAGACCCTGCTTGAAGAGTTCGATGGTCGTACCTTCAAGTTGTTCAGCCCCTTGAAGGAAATAACGAGAGTCTGTCCACAAACCGGCACGATCGAGAGTAACAACAACTGTCCCGGCAGATCCATTGAACCCTGAGATCCACTCTCTATCCTTCCAACACTCGGGGACATACTCGCTCAGATGGCAGTCTGAGCTTGGTATGATATATGCTTGTATACCTGTCGCTTCCATCTTTTCTCTCAAAGATGTAAGCCTTGCTTTGATTACTGTTGCCATAGGCTTTGATTCGTTTTATTGATTTGGTTGATTATTATATTTTCTATCTGTGAGCAGGTCTTAGCAGATCATTGACGACCTTTACAGGTTGGAATGTGGATGCAGGAACTTCGACAAAGGCGGTATTCCACTCCGACATGGCACCATTCCACAATCCCGGAAGTTCGAGTGCTTTGAGTTCCTTGCCATCCTTACTCTTATAGCTGATGAAGCCTGTCTCTTCATTGACAAATGCTGTGAGGTTGAACTTCTTCCCCTTGTAGTCTCTGACGCAGCAGACAATATCCACGGGATTAAAGTACTTACCGTTATCAAATATCTCTCTCATTGCAGGATCATTCATATTGATCTGTGTACTCTCGAGTATCTGAAGCGAAGTCGTGCCGTCATCGTTGCGAACAAGGTAAGGACCACCTCCGGGCTCAGACTCATTGCGTACCATACCACACACTCGGATAGGACGGTTAAGTATCTTACGGAGCGGCTCAATGCACTCTGCATGAGGACGTCCCTCAAGCCCGGGAGTCTCTATGGCAAAAGCCTTGTGGAGAAATGCTCTGATCTCAGGCACCACGATAGCCTTTCTCTTCTCATCGTTGAGGATACGCATGTACTCGTAGACTTTATCTCTCAGAGAGATGAGGTAGCCACCAAGTGCTTTTTTGTATATGATCGTTTCGCTTTTGTATCTGTCAGGAACGACATTGTCTATATTCTTGATAAAGATGACATCCGCATCTATATCATTGAGGTTACGGATGAGAGCACCATGTCCTCCGGGTCTGAAGATCAAGGAGCCATCTTTTTCTCGCAGCGGATTATTGTCCATATCTACCGCTATTGTGTCCGTCTCAGGCTTCTGTATGCTGTAAGTAACATCATAATGAACAGAGAAAAAGTCTTCCCACTTCTCAGTCTTTTTCATCAGAAGGGACTTGAACGGATCGATATGATCGGGAGAGATCGTAAAGTGAAGCTTCACTCGACCCGAGATATTTTTGGCATACAATGCTCCCTCTGCAAGATGCTCTTCCATCGCCGTACGAGTACCCTCCGAATAAGTATGGAAAGGGATAAGAGCCTTGGGGAGGTGTCCATAGTTGAGACCTTTTGCTTCGATAAGGTTCTCTATGATTGCTTTGTACTCTCCCTGTTGATAGAGCTTTGTCATCGTCTTCCAATTGTTCACGAGACATACGCGATTGAGCGTATCGCCAAAAGCGAAGTTGGAAAGATTATCAAGTAGTTCCTTGACCGAAGGAGGAGCAGTATCGAGATTGTCACTGCCATCAGCAAAAAACTTGAACAAATCCTTGAACATCCTCGAAGCTGCACCTGACGCAGGGACAAACTTGACAACCTCACTTTTTGGATCTTTCAGGAGGAGGCTCCATTTGTCGAGATAAGTATTCAACTCATCCTGACTGAGAGATTTGATCCCACAGGTATCATCTGCGGCCTTTAGGACATTGAGGAAAGAGTATCCCTTCTCGAATCGGCGAAGTTGTTTCTCCACCGTTGTTTTAGATATGTTTTTCGCCTTGATCTGCTCAAGATCTTCCGGAGTAAAAGTATATGCTTGCATAAGATATTAAGTGTTTACCACGCTATCTACAAATATATCACTTTTCTAAGGGAGTAGAAAACATTTTTTGGTCCTTCGATAAAAGTTTTTGGGCAAAGCTGTCCGAGCCTGCAATTTTGTGACACCGGCCGACTTTCCGTCGAGGGGCGCACAATATCTCATTTTGTCCGGTACGACTTTTGGGATATCTATCCGAATTTGCACATCAACAAGTGGTTGAGATGGATATAAATGATTAAATTTGCGTACTAAAATACAGTGAACTTGTATTTAAGTGTGTACAAGACTGAAAAAAATTACGTAACAACACTATGAATATATCTTACTCTTGGTTGAAGAAGTACGTAGACTTCGACATGTCTCCCGAAGAGATCGGGAAAGTATTGACATCTATAGGTCTTGAGGTCGGTGGTATAGAAGAGTACGAATCGGTCAAAGGCGGACTGAGAGGTCTTGCCATCGGCAAGGTATTGACCTGCCATGAGCACACCAACTCTGATCATCTCCATGTCACCACTGTAGATCTTGGAGCAGAGATCAGTGCTGAGCCTCTCCAGATCGTCTGCGGGGCTCCGAATATTGCTGCAGGTCAGACTGTCGTCGTAGCCACCGAAGGGACCACCCTTTACAGTGGCGAGGAGTCTTTCAAGATCAAGAAGAGCAAGATACGTGGAGAAGAGTCGAGGGGTATGATCTGTTCGGAAGTTGAGATAGGACTAGGTTCAAGCCATGACGGTATCATGGTATTGCCAAACGATCTCCCTGCCGGGATGCCTGCCGCAGAATATTTCAATATATCTTCGGACGCCATCATCGAAGTAGACATCACCCCCAACCGTGTCGATGCCACATCACACTACGGTGTCGCACGTGACTTGTATGCCTACCTCAAGAGCAGAGGTATAGAGGCCACGCTAAGATATCCCGAAGGAAAGATAGAACCAACAAGCGAAGAGCCGATAAAAGTAACGTTGGACTCTCCGGAAGCCTGCCTCAGATACTCCGGTATCGTGATCAAAGGCGTGAAGGTCGGTCCTTCTCCCGAATGGTTGCGCCAGGCTCTTGAGTCTATAGATCAAAAGTCTATCAACAACATTGTTGACGTGACTAACTATGTTCTCCATGAGCTCGGACAACCTCTACATGCGTTTGACCTTGGCAAGATCAAAGGAGGTATCCATGTGCGCCTCGCCCGTGAAGGTGAAGTTCTCACTACTCTCGACGGAGTAGAGCGAAAACTAACCGACAGAGATCTTGCAATCTGCGATGACAAACGCCCACTTTGCCTTGCAGGAGTCATGGGAGGAATAGACTCAGGTGTGAGCGAAAGCACAGTGGACTTGTTCCTTGAGTCTGCCACATTCCATCCGACATTCGTCCGTAAGAGTGCTCGTCGTCACACATTGAGTTCTGACAGTTCGTTCAGATTTGAGCGAGGTCTTGACGCCGAAGCCACACTGAAAGGTCTCCACCGTGCGGCCTATCTCATCACCGAGATTGCCGGAGGTAAGGTAGCTTCGTGCATCTAT
This sequence comes from Porphyromonas sp., assembly GCF_030529325.1. Taxonomy (GTDB): domain Bacteria; phylum Bacteroidota; class Bacteroidia; order Bacteroidales; family Porphyromonadaceae; genus Porphyromonas_A. Next base: position 50,017 of record NZ_JAUMXC010000009.1, read on the forward strand.
GATATTTATCCTGAGCCTGTCGGTCCGTATAAGATCGACCTATCTTTTGAAAAGATCAACCAACTCATCGGCATAGAGATCCCCGAGGACAAAGTACGTGCTATCCTTGCGGCTCTTGACATCAAAATAGCAAAAGAAGAGGATGGTATGATGCATCTCGAAGTCCCCCGATACAGATACGACGTGACTCGTGATGTCGATGTCATAGAGGACATCCTCCGCATATACGGCTACAATGAGATCCCTCTTACTCACAAGCTGTCAAGCACAATAGCACCTGCAGGATCTACCGATATCAGCATCCATCTCCAACAGGTCATCTCCGAGCAACTTGTGGGTGCAGGATTTCACGAGATACTGAACAACTCCCTCTCCAAGGAAAGCTACTACGCTTCATCCGAAGACTTGCAGGCCAAGGCTGTGCGCCTACTCAATCCACTCTCCGGGGATCTCTCCACCATGAGACAGACGCTGCTTTTCGGAGGTCTCGAGTCATTGGCATTCAACCTCAACCGTAAGGCTTCAGCGATACGTATGTTTGAGTTTGGCTCATGCTACGAGCGTGTGGATGATAGCGTAAAGACTCCACTCAAGGGATACAAAGAAACGTTCAGACTTGGTGTCTGGATGACAGGCGACAAGACTACAGGTAACTGGGCAGAGCCAAGTCGTGTCGTGTCACCATTTGAGCTCAAAGCAACACTTTACAATATACTGTCCCGCCTTGGTCTGTCTCCTGCCGAACTACAATACGAATCGGCTGATCAAGACCCCTACATCGCGAATGGCGAAGTCATCTCTCTCCGCGGAGGTGCAGAGGTCATACGCTGGGGAATTGTAGACAGCAAGCTCACAAAGCAAGCGGATATAGACTGCCCCGTGTACTTTGCGGAGTTTGACTGGGGGCAGATCATGGGTCGCATCGTAGGTCGCAAGGTAACAATAAGCCCGGTGGCAAAGTTCCCTTCTGTAAAACGTGACTTTGCGCTCCTCATCGATAAGTCTGTACCATTCGTCGAGATCGAAAAGGTGGCATACAAGACAGAGAAAAAACTGCTCAAGAGCGTACACCTCTTCGACGTTTACGAAGACCCCAGACACCTGCCGGAGGGTAAGAAGTCTTATGCCGTTTCGTTTGAGCTGCAAGATGCCGAGAAGACTCTATCCGAGGGAACTATCGAAAAGACCATGGCACGTCTTTTTGAGGCTCTACACAAGGAGCTTGGTGCCGAACTAAGATAATTTACCAACAATTACCATACCAATAAAATAAGAATACCTACATCATGGGAAGAGCGTTTGAATACCGCAAAGCAAGAAAAATGAAGCGCTGGGGCAATATGGCTCGTGTCTTCACAAAACTTGGAAAGGAAATAACCATCGCAGCTAAAGAAGGAGGACCGGATCCTGAAGCCAACCCCCGTCTGAGAGTCTTGATGCAGACTGCAAAGAAGGAGAACATGCCTAAGGACAATGTCGAAAGAGCCATCAAGAAAGCAACTTCGAAGGACTTCACCGACTACAAGGAGATGAACTATGAGGGGTATGGTCCTCACGGTATCGCGATCTTTGTGGAGACTGCGACAGACAACACCACTCGTACCGTTGCGAATATCCGCAGCTACTTCAACAAGTTTGGAGGTTCGCTTGGCACAACAGGTAGTTTGGAATTCCTATTCGATCACAAATGTGTCTTCCACATAGCGAAGAAAGAGGGAGTAGATCTCGAAGAGCTCGAACTCGAACTCATTGACTACGGTGTGGATGAGATAGAAGAGGAGGACGACGAAATCATCATCTCGGGTGAATTTGCGTCTAACTCCGCAATCCAAAAGGCTCTTGAGGACAAGGGTTTGGAGATCACAACTGCGGAATTTGTTCGTATCCCGATGGACTACAAAGACGTCACCGCAGAGCAGCGCGAGCAACTCAACAAACTCATCGAAAAGATCGAAGAGGATGAAGATGTGCAGAACGTCTTCACCAACATGAAAGAAGAAGAGGGCGAAGAGTGACAATCACGGTCACAAATCGTCTATAACTGACTTGGAGAGGCTACGTGTGGTGATGAGTATATGCTTATCGCCACACGTAGTTTCATTTTGAGCCCATCCATCGCATCCGCATCAAACCCAAAAAGGTTGTCTAACTTGATGAATGAAGTTGTCTAACTTGATCGAAGAGTTTACCTTGAAAGGTATAACTCTCCTAAGAGGAATGAGTTTCTCCCTAAAGGGTATTTAGAGGATCATAAGAGGACAAAAACTCATCCCCCATGAGAGTTGTTATCATGAAGCAGATGTATTTATACCCATTGGGATCCCCCTCTCATCATATATCCGTACAGTAATTATCCATTGGCTATGGAACTTTCCCAACTCGTCTCACGACTATCATCGACAAAGGCCTACTCCTCGCTATGCAAACATCTCAGTGAGGGGAAACACAAGCTTTTTTTACTATCTCAGGTACATGGCTCTGCGATAGCGCTTATACTCAAAGCTCTATCTGAAGCTCATGCCCCTGTGCTCTGCATCGCCACGGATGAGGATGAGGCCGGGTACTTGTATAGTGACCTCTCTGCTTTGTTCGATCAAGAAAATCAAGAGAGCCATGTATACTTCTTTCCGTCACTATACAAAAGAGGAATCAGATTTGGTCAGGCTGATGGAGCCAATGAGATACTGCGCACACAATTAATAGACACTCTGCGCTCGGGAAATACGCCTCCATTCATCGTCACATACCCTGATGCACTGATGGAAGGCATCGTACATGAGGAGGATTTCGACAAGTACAGAAAGATCATCCACATAGGAGATGAGATCGACCGCAAAGCACTTAGAGAAAGGCTTTGGGAAATGGGGTTCGAAGAAACCGACTATGTCTACAATCCCGGGACTTTTGCCGTGAGGGGAAGCCTCATAGATATTTACTCCTATGCCCACGAGCATCCTGTGCGCATAGACTTTTTCGGAGATGAGGTCGAAAGTATCCGAAACTTTGATCCGGAGACTCAGCTCTCACACGAAAAGCTTTCGGAGGTCACGGTACTCGCTTCGTTCAGCAACCAGTCTCGCAGTCATCATATCTCCCTACTCTCCCTGCTACCCGGACAGAGCCTCGTGTATGTGGATCAATTGACATTCCTCCCTTCGTCTTTGGCTCAGGTCTACGACACACCTCCCATTCACAGAGAGGAGAACATACACTCTTCTCTCGAAGAAATGCGCCAATTCTTGATAGAGCCCTCCGTACTCCTCGATAAGATAAAAAACTTTACACTCATATCTCGAAATATCGAGCACGGGGAGAAATGGAAGGAAGTAGAGTTTGGACAGAGTCCTGAGCCCCTGTTTCACAAGAAGTTTGATCACCTCTCAGAGGCCATCCTCAGACATAAAGAGGAGGGCATCATGACAGCCATCATGAGTGGTCAGAAGAGCCAGATCAGACGCCTCGAGTCGATCTTTGAGGATCAAGGCCAAGGGGTGACTTTTGAGCCTATCTTCCCTACCCTTCACAGAGGATTTGTAGACCGCAGGGCAGGTATCGCCTGTTATACCGACCACACCATATTCGAGCGTTTTCACAAGTACACACTCAAGAGTGATCGCATCCGACACAATGATGCCGTCCTTACACTCAAAGAGATACATAAGTTTGAGCATGGAGACTATGTCGTGCATATCAACCACGGTGTGGGTGTCTTTGCAGGCCTCTTCACCATAGATCAGAATGGTAAGCAGCAGGAGTGCGTCCGCATCAACTACAAAGGTGGGGACAGCATATACGTCAGCATCCACTCTCTTCATCACATCTCCAAGTACAAGAGCAAGGACAATGATGAGCCACCTCAACTCAGCAAGTTGGGCACCGGAGCTTGGGAAAAACTTAAAGAGCGCACCAAAAAGAAAGTCAAGGACATCGCTCGTGACCTGATCAAGATATATGCCAAGAGGATGGAAGAGAAGGGATTCGCCTTCAGTCCGGACTCTTTTATGCAAAAGGAGCTTGAGGCTTCGTTCACATACGAAGACACCCCCGATCAGGAACTCGCAACAGCTCAGGTCAAGGAAGATATGGAGCGTCCTGTCCCTATGGATCGACTCATCTGTGGAGACGTAGGCTTTGGCAAGACAGAGATCGCGGTCCGAGCAGCATTCAAAGCGGTTGCGGACAGCAAGCAGGTGGCGGTGCTCGTACCAACGACAGTCCTTGCTTACCAGCATTACAGGACGTTCAAGAAGAGACTTGCAGACTTCCCTTGCCGTGTCGAGTACCTCAGCAGAGCGAAGACGACAAAAGAACAATCCCAACTCCTCGCCGACCTTGCCGAGGGCAAGATAGATATCATCATAGGCACACACATGCTGACCGGGAAAAGGGTCAAGTACCACGACTTGGGACTGTTGATTATCGACGAAGAGCAGAAGTTTGGTGTCTCTGTCAAAGAGAAGTTGAGAGAGTACCGTACCCACATCGACACCCTTACGATGACAGCGACTCCGATACCGAGGACCTTGCAGTTTTCGCTGATGGGAGCGAGAGACTTGTCCAACATACAGACGCCCCCACCCAACAGACAACCCGTCCGCACCGAGCAGGTCACTTTCGACACGGGCATCATCTCCGAGGTTATCAATTATGAGCTTGCAAGAGATGGGCAGGTCTTCTTTATTCACAACCGAATCCACAACCTCAACGACATAGCCGTCAGCATCCGTAATGCCGTCCCCGGAGTGAGGATAGCCATAGGTCACGGACAGATGGAGCCAAAGGAGCTGGAGACCTTGCTCATCGACTTTGTCAACCACGAGTACGATGTGCTCCTCACGACAACCATCGTCGAAAATGGCATAGATGTCCCCAATGCCAACACCATCATCATCAACGATGCGCACCGCTTCGGGTTGAGCGACCTGCATCAGCTCCGAGGACGCGTAGGCAGGGGAGATCGCAAAGCTTACTGTTACCTCATCACACCTCCGCTTGACGTGCTGACTCAGGATGCCAAGCGACGCATCCGAGGTATCACTACATTTTCGGATCTTGGTAGTGGTATCCACATCGCCATGCAGGACTTGGACATCCGTGGAGCAGGCAATCTCTTGGGAGCAGAGCAAAGTGGGTTCATTGCCGACTTGGGCTATGAGACCTATCGACGCATCCTTGAGGAAGCAGTGATGGAGCTTAGGGACGAAGAGTTTGGCGAAGTATTTGAAGAAGACGAAAAGGCCAAGGATACCAAAAGGGCTACTTCCGCACCGGAGCGTAAATCTTATGTTTATGAGACCAATATAGAGACCGATGTCGAAGCCTATCTACCTCCTACCTACATACCCGGGGATGACGAACGCATAGGCCTCTATCGGGAACTCGACTCCATCACTCAGCTAAAAGCCATCCAAGACTTCAAAGAAAGACTGGAAGACCGTTTTGGGAAACTCCCTCTTGAGGCAGAAGAGCTTCTGAAAGTCCTTCACCTCAGACTCCTCGGGAAGAGCATCGGGATCGAGCGCATCAGTCTCAAGCGTAACCTCCTACGTCTCCAACTCGTGTCTGATCTCAACAGTGCCTACTACCGAAGCGCTACTTTTGCAACTATACTCTCCAATGCCTCTACATGGAACCGCACCCTGACATTCAGTGAAGAGAACGGCAAGAGATTTATCACGGTAAAAGAGGTCAAGAGCATCACCCAAGCATATGACATACTCACCCAAATATCAGAAAAGACTTTATCATAATGTACACTAAAACGTTCAACACCCAACATTCCCCATCGGGAAGGTATATATTGTCTGTTTTCCTGCTCTTTCTTTTCTTTCAAGTCATCGCAAGTGTTGTCGCAGGAGGGGTGTTTATGCTTACCTCCCTCCCGGCCTCATTGGAAATGGCTCTGACACAAACGATAGTTGCGATATGTACTTATATCATACCGCCCATACTCAATGAGTATTATTACCGCCGTAGACATGAGACATTTGTGTTTAGGGATGCACCTTCGCGAGACTCTGCCGTCATCGGATATTCGTTACTGCTTTTTGGACTGTCCTACGTCATAATGATGTATTCTGCAGACATGAACTTCTTTATCGGTTATCCCGAATGGCTCGGCGGATTTGGGGAAATACTACAGGAACTCGAAACGAAACTCAACGCGTCTTTGGCAATAATGCTGTCCGACAAATCTCCTGCAACGATATTCTTTACCTTCCTGAGTATCGTAGTGATTGCCCCTGTGGGAGAAGAACTGCTGTTCAGAGGTGCTTTGCAAGGCTGGCTAACAAGCCGAACCAAGAAAGTACACTTTGCAGTTTTTCTGACTGCCATCATTTTCAGTGCTGTGCACATGCAGTGGAGCGGATTTATCCCAAGAGTTGTAATGGGAGTACTTCTCGGATATGTTGCGGTCTATGGATCTTTGAGGTTGGCTATCCTCATCCATGCACTCAACAATTTACTTGCCTACATCCTCTTTTGGACAAGCGATACCATCAATGAGGCACCGGAGATTGTACCTGACTATCCTGTATTGAGCACCATATGTATGCTTGTTTCCCTCGGCCTCTGTATCTTTATCATCAAGAAAATGAGAAACAAACAGAAGGAATTAAGCTAAAAACAACTCAATAACCCCAAAAAGTAAGTGGTAGCAACGAGCCTTGAAAGACTCGTTGCTACCACTTTTTTATAAAAGAGAGCAAAAAGGCGGAGCTTAGTCTCATCAAAGGCCTTGATAAAAAGCTCTTGTCCGATTATATCATTATTTGTAAATTTGCAAAAGAATACAGCAATAGCATCCACAAAAAGAACAAATAATCAAATAAACATATCATAAAACCTCCTTTAATAGTAAGAGATCAATCTAAAACCACTCCCATGTTTAAGAAAAGTTTAATTATAGCAACCCTATTAGGCATACTACTCTCAGTAGGGTGTCAAGATGAATCAGTTCGCCCAATCCCCAAAAAGACTCCCCAAGAAGAGACTTCAAAAGACTCTGACAAAAAGGACACGACAAAACCGGAAGAGGAGAAGTCCAAGGACGATCAAAAGCCCGAGGACGGGGACAAGCCT
>NZ_JAUMXC010000061.1 GCF_030529325.1 Porphyromonas sp.
AATACTCTGTTCCATGATGTCCAAGACCACACACCTGTCAACTGCATGTTGTGAGGCTTCTCAAAGTCTTGGTCATGACGGTACATCATGCTGAGGTTGAATGCATTTCCATTCTTAGCCCAGAGGTAAGAGAGACCTCCGAGATATGTGTGGTTCAATGATCCGCCGTTGCTCACACCACCGTTGTATTCGACGTGAAGAGCGATAGGAGCTTTCCAAAACTTCAGTTCTCTTGCGATCTCAAAGTAAGCCATGTCCATCCCTTTCTTGCCGAGTTCAAAGTCAACGAAGTAGAAAGTCTGTCCCCACTTGTCAAAAGAGAGGTTTTCGATGGTCAGGATCATCGGAGAGTGGGTCTCTTGGTTAGTCTTATCGATACGCTTACCGATGTTGTAGTGTGTTTGCACATTTTGAGCACTTGCTACACCTATTGTTGCCATGATGAGGGCAACAAACGAAAAAAGTTTCTTCATGTTTTTTCTTAGTTTTTATCGTTATAATGTTGAATTATCCAATGGGGCAAAGTTAATGCAAAATCTTTACTGTACTAATCTCCCTCGTCTGCGTAGGCTCCCAAATGACAGAGATTTTACTACTTTTCACAAAGATGTAAAGCCGCTAAGATATAATTAACGCGCCTGAGCTCAAGCCTGTATCTCCCCCGCTTACTCTTCAGGTTTTGGATCTTTATCAGACTTGGAGCCGAACCATTTTGATAGTTTTGACTCTTTGACCGGTTCTACCAACCCGCCTTTTTCGATGGGTTCACCTACGATATACTTCATGTGATAAGTATAGAGGATCATCGTGAGTGGGAGGGCAAAGAGCATCCCGAGGATACCGAGAAGCGATCCCCAAATAGATAGGGAGAGGAGTATCACTGCCGGCTTCATCCCCATGGTCTTGCCGAGGATCTTAGGTACAAGGATGGTGTCTTGTATCACTTGTACAACCCCCAATATACCAAGGGCGAGGGCAAGTACGACAAAGAAGTTTTGATCCGCATCGGCAGCTTTGAGCAAGGACGCCAGTGTGATGGGGATCAGTCCGAGTGTCTGCATGTAGGGAATGAGGTTGAAGACCCCGATAAGGAGACCTATGGAGATACCCATCGGCAGGTCTATGATCCTGAATCCTATGGCAAGGAGCACTCCGACACAAAGCGCTATGAGTGATTGCCCTTTGAAGTAGCTGTTGACATAATACTCGACGTTGTCGATGGCTTCACTCACAAATGGGTGGATCTTTTTGGGTAGAAGATGATAGATCCCCTTATTGAGACCCTCATAGTCATTCATTATAAAGATGAGATAAAGGAAGAATAGGAAGATCACAAAGAGTCCCATGAGAAACGAAAATGTACTCATCACAAGACTCCATGACTTTGTCACGAATTCCCGCACTGTCTCCACGATCCTGTCCATGTCTATCCCGGCGACAACGGACTCCAAGTCCGTGTACTCTTCGAGCCTTTCACGGATACTCTCAGGTAGTATCTTGAGGAGGACATCAGAGCTTGCGTAGAATGATATCAGCTCCCAGCCCTTGGATACTTCCTCCTTGATAGACGGTAAAAGGAGGAGGACTATGCTCGTGATGATGGATATCATCAGAAATAGCACGGTCAATATGGAGAGGATGCGACTCTTAAACCTCAACTTGTTTTGGAAAAAACGCACCAACGGCATCAGCATGTATGCCACCAGCCAAGCCAAACCAAAGGGCAAAAGTATCGGCATCAGTGAGCGTACAATGTAGCCTGCAAGGAAGATCGCAAGGATGATAAATATTATACGGGCTATGCGATCTATGGTAAAGGGTTTGGCAAAAAAATCTTTCATCTCTATTGTCAATAATCAATATCTTTGTGAACAAGGGACGATCGAGATATCACTCTCCCTTGTACTACTCCAAACAAAGATACACAAATATATGATAAACATTATCAACCGTATGACACGTCGGGGATCTCTCCTCGCAGCCTATCTCTCTTTATCTCTCGTCTCTCAAGCACAGGTCGTGCGTACTCCTGCCGAGCCCGAAGCCTTCAAAAATATCTTTTGGTCCCTCTGTGTCCAAGATGCAGAGACCGGCGAGCGTCTCGTGGATATCCGCCCCTGCCATCTCATGACACCTGCCAGCACACTGAAGGTGCCCACCACAGCGACAGCCATGGAGGTATTGTCTCCGGACAGCAGACTCTCCACCCGCATCTGCATGAGAGGAAAGATATCAAACGGAGTGCTCGAAGGAGATCTGTTCATTATCGGGGGAGGCGACCCTTCTATCGGCTCGAGGCATCTCAAGAGCGAAGACCGACATATCTTCTTCAGAAAAGCCGCGGATGCCCTTGCAGCCAAGGGAATCTCTGTCGTCAAAGGAGACATCATTGCTTACAGTCCGCAGTCGTACGACTATCAGGCTCTCAATCCGCGTTGGTTGCACTACGATATGGGCAATCACTATGCTGCCGGAGCTTACTTGCTGAATCTTTTTGACAATAGTTACGAAGTTGTCTTTTCCGACTATGGACGTCGATTTGTGCACATGCCTACGATCCCGGGACTGAAGTTGTCCGGAGCATATACTTACTCCACGACGCGGAAGTCCGACTCCCTCTACATCTCTATGCCGATAGGAGATGGGGGGCATAGATTGATCACAGGCGTCTATCCGGCAGCTGTCAAGCAGCTCGGCATCAGGGGCGATATCCCAAACCCACCTTTGTTCTTTGCGCAATATATGAGTATGTACATCCGGAAGCGGGGCGTCACGCACAAGGGGAAGTGTCGCACGGCAGATACCCTCCCGTCGACAGATATGCCTTTGCTGTATGAGCATCTCTCGCCCACCATAGAAGAGTTGGCGAGGCTTACCAACATCCACAGCATCAATCTCTATGCCGAAGCTCTACTGAGGCAGACATGGATCAAAAAGCGTATGGAAGAGGGGCGCAATCCGACTCAGGTTGCCCTTCATCACAGTCTGCTCTACTGGCAAGGGAGGGGGCTGGTATCCGGAGAGGCAAATGTCTTTGATGGTTCGGGGCTGTCTCCCGAAAACAAGATAACCGCCAACTATCTCACCTCCCTCCTTGGGAAAGTCTACCGCAGTGACTCCACTCACAGATTCATGAGGACTCTTCCCCTTGCCGGAAAAGAGGGCACGGTGACTTCTTTTCTCAAAGATACTCCTCTCTCCGGCAGAGCATATCTCAAGAGTGGCTCGATCAAACACGTCATTGCCTATGCCGGATATATCCAAACTCCCGATGGGAAGGTCTATGCTGTCTCTATCATGGCCAACAACTTCACCCTCCGTCATGCCGAGATGCGCAAAATATTTGAGGGAATTTTGTTGGAGACTTTCGGGACAACCCTGTCTCCGGTATCGGAGTGACTTGAAGGTGAGGAATATAGGCCGCATTTTTTTGATGTGGCAATGGTCGAGCAAAAGAAAGATGTACATCTCTCGAAAATCAGGAGTCTAACTTGACAAATCAAGTTAGACAACCTTTTTTGGGCTATATTTCTCCCTTTTATGTGAGGTTGTTTTTTCGCCTCATTATCATGTGCTTAACTATCGTTTGCTCGTGTCTTGTCGGAAGTCCCGCTCGAGACCGATCTTTTTTTGCCTGAATCTGTCTGATGTCGATCGGGGATGATCAATGTGAAAAAGCAGACTAACTTCCAAAGGATCAAGGGCGAATAAATGCTCGAACTATAATAATTTGTACCCCGATAATGATACTGAACGGTAAAATATCCTTATCTTTGCAAAGAAAAATAACTTTCTTAATCAAACAAGATTAAAAACATGAAGAAAATCTTCCTATCAGCGGGTATCGTGGCGATGGCAATGGCTGCCTGCCAACCCCAATCCAAAGGCTTTGAGTTGTCATCAACTACAATGCCTGCCGAACTTAACGGCAAGTATCTATACATCGGTGAACGTGGTTCGGACGCTGCTCCTGACTCGGTTCTTGTGGAAAACCAATCTTTCAAGTATACATCTGACGTAGATACTGTGAAAATGTATTACGTGAGATTTGAAGGTGGTGTACTTCCTCTTTTCAAGGATGGCTCTAAGGCTGTCATCGAAGCTAACGCTGCAGATGCTCAGATGCCATTTACTGTGAAGGGCTCTCCTATGTTTGACCGTTACATGATCATGACAGAGGAAATCAAGGCTGCAGTCGAGCCATTCAGCGCACAAGCCCAGGCTATCTCTCAAGATGCAGAAAAGTCTGACGAGGTGAAGCGTGCAGAGATCGACTCTCTCATCACTCAGATGTCAACAGCTCAAAATGAGGTAGCAAAGAAGTACCTCGAGATGTATCCAGACAACGTACTTGGTGTCATCGCATTCTCAAGCTTGTCTTATGATGACAACGCAGAGTTCATCTCTGCTTATGAGGCTGCTTCTGATGTGATCAAAAACAACAAGGCACTCAAGGATCGTTATGAAACTATGCTCAATGCTGAAAAGACTAAGGTCGGTACTCAGTATGTAGACTTCGATATCAAGGATGCTGAAGGCAATGTGACTAAGCTTTCTTCTTTCATGGAAGACGGTAAGTATCTCCTTGTAGACTTCTGGGCTTCTTGGTGTGGTCCTTGCCGTCGCGCAATGCCTCACTTGGCAGACCTTCACAAGGCTTACGCTCAAAAGGGTCTCCGCATCCTCAGTGTTGGTACATGGGAAAGAGATCCGGCCGACAACGCTAAGGCTATCGAAGAACTTGGTGTTATGACTTGGGATGTTATCCTCGATACAGAAAGCAACGGTGCTAAGGTTTACGGTCTTACAGGTATCCCTACTATCTTGCTTATCTCTCCGGAAGGACAGATCCTTGTTCGCAGCCACAATCCTGAAGAAGTGGATGCTAAGCTCAAGGAAGTGATCAAGTAATATCCCGACTGATCTGCTACACTGTTTTAGCAACAGTTGAAATACAGACACCCCTTGCATCAGACCGATGCAAGGGGTGTCTGCTTTTTATGGATCGGTCTCCGGATAGGGAGTCTTTCTTCGGAGCTTAGTCATGCTAAAGAGCTGAATTTTGTCCATTTGTATATTCTGTTGAACAAAGTTTTATGCTTTGGGGGTAAAATACCAATTTATGGTGATTGCGAGAGCTGGACGCAATATCTAATTTTGCAGCATAAAGACCACAGAGCTAAAACTCTCAACACTCACTTTGCATTATTTATGAAGATCCATATCATCGCAGCCATACTCATTGGCGCGTTTGTATACTGTATATCTGCACAAGCTCAAACTCCGTCAAAGAGTCTCTTTGATGATGATACACGACATGCTCTTGATGAGTTTGTCGTCACGGCTACCCGCACTCTCAAGAAGATATCCGACTCTCCCGTGATGACGCAGGTCATCACAGGTAAGCAGATTGCAGAGAGAGGGATCACGGACTTCAAGACGCTTTTGATGCAAGAAGTACCCGGACTGACGTTCAATGAAGTGGGGTTTGGGACCAGCATCAATATGCAAGGGTTGGATGCCAAGCACATCCTCTTCCTCGTAGATGGTGAACGCCTGGCCGGGGAGACCGGAAACAATATAGACTATCAGCGTATAAACCTCGATAATATCGAGCGTATAGAGATCGTCCAAGGTGCAGGTTCCGCTCTTTATGGTACTCAGGCGATGGGTGGAGTCATCAATATTATTACAAAAAAGCCTAAGGGGCGTTTTCGTGTCTCTTTGAATACAAAGTGGGCTCCCCTTTATCAGAACAATTTCCCCAGACTTGAGGCCGATGATAAGTATGAGTTATTTAAGCGTAATGCGGATGCTCCCAATTTCAACGGATCTCTTACTGCGTCTTATGCCCATAAGAAGTGGAGCACACAGACAACATTTACGCGTAGGAGTGCAGATGCATTCAGCCTCTACGATACAGAGGGACTTACGAAATACTTCAAGGAGTACGATGTGACTTTGACCATGCCGGTAAAGTCCGTGCCGACAAACGTCTCAGGTTTCGGTCTCAACAGTTTGCGACAAGCATTTACTTTTACGCCAGATGAGAGACTCTCGTTCTCGGCCACAGGTACACTGTACGAGATGAGTAAGTATGATCTCAATCACGACAACATCTACGAGTACAATACCGATCTTTCAGGTACATTGTCGGGGGCTTACAGATTGAGTAATGGAGGGGAGATAAAAGTTTCATTTTTTGCAGATCAATACAACAGATACCAGAAATTTGAGCTGATCGAAGGGCGCAAGGACCTTGTCTACAAGCATCGGATGATCCAGCCTCGCTTGTCGTATATCCAAAGGCTTGGAGAGAGTCACGAACTCAATGTCGGAGCGGAGTACTTCGATGAGATGCTTTATACCGATAAGTTCACCAACGACAGTTACACTTCCCGCAGTCAACACAGCAGTGCATTGTACATCCAGGATGACTGGCAGATCACTTCACGTATAGGCCTGGTGACGGGCTTGAGAGCAGACTATCACAGTACTTATGGATTCAATCTCGCACCCAAGTTGTCCGCCATATACAAGATGATTCCCGTGACTTTCCGCCTCAATTATGGTGCCGGCTATCGTTCGCCCGGTATCAAGGAGCTGTATATGAATTGGGATCACTTTGGGATGTTTATGATCTACGGTAATACAGATCTGAAACCGGAGCGTAACCATTACCTGTCTCTGTCATCAGAGTATGTTTCCAAGCGTTTTTATGCGATTTTGTCAGGTTATATCAATGCTTTTTCCAACAAGATCGAAGGGATATGGGCAAAAGATCAAAAGGAACGGCACTATCGTAATCTCCAATCCGTAGAACTTATGGGGCTACAAGCACAGGTGCGCTTCAATCCTTTTGTAGAGGGATTACAGCTCCATGCTTCGGCCAACTACCTCCATCCCGGCGAAGTCAATGGCGCTCAGCTCAACTCTCAGAGCAGATTTTCCGGGACTTTCAGAGCGGAGTATCAAAAGGCTTGGAAAAAGCACGGTCTGAATGTAAACCTCACCGCTTCTTATATCGGCAAGAAAGAGTTTGACGTACAGGAGGATTTGCTCCTCCAAGACAGGCTTGTCAAGGCGTCCTACACCACTACGATACCCGCTTATACGCTTTGGTATCTGGCATTGTCTTACAGGTACGACAGGTTTGGAAGGCTGACTTTTGGTCTCGACAATATTTTTGATTATCACGCAGCTATACATAGCTTTAACTCCTATACGGGCATCGGGCGTAACTGGTTCGTTGCCCTCAACTTGGAGATCTGATTCACTTATTTAATCAACAACACTACAAAACTATGAACAAGACAATTTTTACAGTAGCTCTGATCCTCACAGCAGGACTGCTCTCCCTCACATCATGTGATAAGAAGGGGAGCGAACCTACACCTCCCAATGGTTCTGTAAAGGAATATATGCAGAGCAAGACGACTCAGGTCAATGGCGAATGGATTTATTTTTCATTTGCGACGGGCAAGGAAGTGGCAGGTGTCACAGAAGCGAATTATAAGGAACGTTTGGACTGGGATATCGCGATCAATACTTTCTTCTTCCGTACCAACAGCGGTAAGTCCGGTAAGGGTAAGGGTGGTGCCATCATCACCGACAAGACCGAACTATCTGCTCTCACCGAAGCTCCAAAGGATGGTTATCATGTTGACGAGGACTTCAAGGTACTTGGCTACCAAGGTAGGGTAATCGAGGTGCAGACGACTGCCAACGTGGAGCTTAACGGCACTCCGAAGATACAGCTCACTCCTACGGTCGAAATACAGTTGGGTAAGGCTATTTCTTTCTACGGAGCTCCTCCTACATATATCTACAAGGCTGATGACCACGTGTTTGTGATCCGAACAGCGGACGGTAAGTATGCCAAAGTGAAGTTCATCGGTTACAAGAATGCCGAAGGTACACCGGGCTATGTGTCATTCAAGTATGTATACCAGTCCGACGGTTCTACTACTTTTGGCAAGTAATGCACATTGATCCAATCATCCGATCATGGAAATGATCTAAAGGAAACGACAACCTGTGATCCGTATCAGATAACGTGCGGATTGCAGGTTGCTTGTTTTGTAGATCTCTTGTGCAGAGCCATAAATAAGCTCTGCTGTCATCATCTCTTATCTCTCCGGCAGTATGAGAAAGTTTCTTCTCAAGACCCACAAGTGGGTAAGCATCATCCTTCTCTTTTTCATCCTCATGTTTGCCGTCTCAGGGATTATCCTCAATCACCGCGGTGCTGTATCGGGGATCGATCTCTCACGTACCCTATTGCCGAAAGGGTATGAGTACAAAAATTGGAACAACGGCAGTGTCTCCGGCTCCCTTACACTCCGTGACAGTTCGGTCTGGATCTACGGTGGCTCCGGAGTCCGGCAGACCGATAGAGATGGCAGTCGGTTCGTAGACCGCAATACCGGTCTGCCTCCCGGAGCAGATCACCGCAGTATGCGCTCCCTGGTCGAGACAGCATCGGGCGAACTTTTGGCTTTGTCTGCATTCTCTCTATACAAGTATGATGTGGAGGGAGAGAAGTGGGCACCGGTCGAAGGGCTGCCGCACAGTGAGAAAAGCTACACAGATCTCATCGCTCTCGGTGACAGCGTCTTGCTCCTTTCGCGCTCTCATCTCTATCTCAGGGATGCCCGAAATACAGACTTCGTAGAGATACAACTCCAAGCTCCGGATGGATACTCGCCCAAGGTCTCTCTTTTCCGTACATTGTGGCTTCTCCATAGCGGCGAACTCTTCGGACTTGCAGGGCAGATTGTAGTAGACATTGTCGGCCTCATCCTCATCATCCTCTGTGTCACTGGGTTGATCATCACGATAAAAATCATGATCACCAAACAGAGAAAGAAAAAAGGTCTCAAGACTGATAACAAGCTCACACGATTTTCTCTCAAGTGGCACAACAAGTTGGGCAGCCTCTTCCTTGTGTTGCTTCTTCTCGTCACCTTCACGGGAATGTTTCTCCGCCCCCCCTTGTTGATCGCCATCATCCGATCCAAGGTAAGTCCCATACCGGGCACAGAGCTGCATAGCGACAATCCTTGGCACGACAAGCTCAGACGCATCCGTCATGACAAGAGCGCCAATGACTGGTTGCTCTCGACTTCGGAGGGTTTCTTTACTCTTTCCGATCTTACAAGTCGTCCCGCTCCGTTGAAGAAAACTCCACCCGTGAGCGTCATGGGGATCACGGCTTGGCAACAGCAGGCTGACGGCAAGTGGGTAGTTGGCTCTTTCAGTGGCCTTTTCGAGTGGGATAGAGAGACGGGAGATACTTTTGATCTTATCAAGGGAGAGCCTTATGCAGGGCGTAAGGGCGGAATGCCTACCTTTGACAATGCTATAAGCGGATACTCGGACGACTTCAGGCACGGAGCACTCCTTTTTGATTACAGCAAGGGGGCTCGATTTGTACAAGATCGCGCAGACTTCGTGGAGATGCCCGATGAAATGTGCCCGGGCCGTATATCACTGTGGCACACGGCTCTCGAACTGCATGTGGGACGACTCTATGACGGATTTATGGATCCCGTCGCTCCCATGTTTGTCTTCCTTGCAGGCTTTTTTCTCCTAAGTGTCATCATAACAGGCTACATCATTTATCACAAGTGGCACAAAAGGCATAAAAAGAAAAAGGCCTGACCTGTCGAACTTATGATAAATGGTGACTTTCTATTGTCTGGAGAATGACTTTTCGGAGAGATCCCGAGAACAAGATATAGAAGGTCTCAAATCAAGATGCCTACCTTGACTCATCAAGGTAGGCATCTTGATTTATCAAGGTAGGCAACTTTTTCCAACACCTCAAGGAAGAGTTTTCGGATCAAGTCTTGATCGAGTGGAGCAGGGTGGAATAGATTTGGGTAGTGTCCCAAAAAGTGTGTAAGGTTAGTTGTTCCTTTTATTCCCGGGGTAACCCCGGGGGTAAAAAACTTTGAGTTTTTCGGGTTATTGCTCATTCTATTTGATACTCCGGTCTTGGAAATAGGGTAACCTTTGTGTAAGTCCTTTCGGTCATATCTCGGGCTACAGATCCGAGGAGAAAGAGCACGGCATCAGCCGAGGGAAGAGCCCCACGCATGCGCAACGTGCGCTTATAACTACGATTGAGACGCTCCACCCGATTTGTCGAGTAAATCATACGACGAACACCCTCCGGGAACCTCAGGTAGGTGAAGTAGTCTGTATTGCGAGGTGCCGATAAGGAGA
>NZ_JAUMXC010000062.1 GCF_030529325.1 Porphyromonas sp.
ATGCCCCAGGGGAAAAAGGGAGAACTAACCTTACACACTTTTTCGGACACTACCAGTTAGACAACTTAATTCATCAAGTTAGACACCTTGATTTAGAGAGTCCCTTACCTTTTTCCGGACTCTCGTTCAGGAAACCGGAAAAAGTCAATCTCCTTTGGCGACACAAGACTTCAAACATGACATAAGAAAGGGGCTGCACCAAGATTGATTTTGGTGCAGCCCCTTATTCTTATTATATATTATTTATCGAGATCAGATTATCCGTTCACCTTAGCCATGTGAGCGATAAGGTCGAGGACCTTGTTAGAGTAACCGATTTCGTTGTCATACCAAGATACGACCTTCACAAATGTGTCTGTCATAGCGATACCTGCAGTAGCATCAAAGATAGATGTGCGAGTATCACCGAGGAAGTCTGAAGATACGACAGCTTCGTCAGTATAGCCAAGGATACCCTTAAGTTCGCCTTCAGAAGCTTCTTTCATGAGACGGCAGATCTCTTCGTACTTCGCAGGCTTTTCGAGGTTGACAGTGAGGTCTACCACAGAGACATCAAGCGTAGGTACACGCATAGACATACCTGTGAGCTTGCCGTTGAGTGCAGGTATCACCCTGCCCACAGCCTTTGCAGCACCTGTAGATGATGGGATGATGTTGCCTGTAGCAGCACGACCACCTCTCCAGTCCTTGAGAGAAGGACCATCGACAGTCTTCTGTGTAGCAGTCACGGAGTGAACGGTAGTCATAAGACCATTGACAAGACCGAAGTTATCGTGAAGGACCTTTGCGATAGGCGCAAGACAGTTGGTAGTACAAGATGCGTTAGACACGATCTGAGTACCCTTGACATAGTCGCTGTGGTTCACACCGATAACAAACATAGGTGTGCTGTCCTGTGAAGGAGCAGACATGACGACATACTTAGCACCGGCTGCGATGTGAGCTTGAGACTTCTCTTGAGTGAGGAAAAGACCTGTAGACTCTACGATGTACTCAGCACCTGCTTCGTCCCACTTGAGGTTTGCAGGATCCTTCTCAGCTGTCACACGGATCTTCTTACCATTTACAATAAGAGTAGAGTCGCCTTCGTAGCTGACAGTACCGTCAAACTTACCGTGCATAGTGTCGTACTTGAGCAGATAAGCCAAGTATTCGACCGGTGCAAGGTCGTTAATAGCAACTACTTCCAAGTCGTTGCGTTTCTGAGCCGCACGGAAAACGAAGCGACCGATTCTACCAAAACCGTTGATACCTACTTTAGTCATAGTTTTATGAGTTCTTTTTATTAGGTTGAATAAGTTATTGCATTACAACAAAGTCGCCAAAAGTACATAATACCCTTGACGTCGTACAAATGTACGAATAATAATATTGTCCTACCACTTTATCATCAAAGAAAAAGGGCCGTCGGACATCGCTCTATGATACCAGTCTGAAAAGCCTCTTGAGGATAAACCTCAATATACCTCCGGTACGGCGAAGGCTGAAGCTGAGCAACCTGTGTCTGGTTATGCCGAAGATAAGGGGAAGGAGACCACCTTTGAGGGTACCCCAGATCCAAGAGCTACTTTCACCCGAAGTAGCACGGGAAGAGTATCTATCTTTGCGGGTACTGTCTGAAGGCAAAAAACGACTCAACACCTTTGCCACAAAGGGACTGGTCTCTCCCACGGCATCTACCACTTCCCGACCGACGACATTGACGACATTGGACTTGGCATACTCCATGTTGTCGATGAGACGTTCACGACTGCGTTGAGCCCTCAACTCGAGGTTGGCCTTACGCATCTGCAACCTCACCTCCGGTTTGATATAGTTATTCATACCTATGATCCTCTTGAGTGTGAATATTTCTGTGCCTATGTGGAGGCTCTATGGCAAGGGTATCCTCATTAATGACTTCGGGAGTCTTATCAAGGATCCCACCGATGATCTTGTTGTACTGCGAGTTGACTATCTTGTTGCGCAACAACATCATCAGGATGGATATCAACAGCAATATGGCTCCCACACATAAAAAGCCCAGTGATGCAGATGTGAGCACAGAGGCATCCCCCTGCAAAAACACCGTCGCCAAAGCAAGAGCTCCGGCAGTGAGGAGCATACCGATGACAAATAACAGAAGAACCACGAGGAGCACGCTGTACGCGACATTGAGCCCCATCGGCACTCCCTTCTCATAGGCCATAAGTTTGTACAACTCTATCTTACTCTCTATGAGATTGTTGATATCCTCTTTTGTCTCCGCAATAAGTGTGTGTATAGACTTTTGCATATTCAAAATATAATATCGTAATAACATATGGAGCCTCTCGGCACCTCTTTACCTCTATACGGCAACGAGCCTGCCTGCTCGGCGTAGCCCCACCAAGACAACTCTCTCCATAAGAAGGCGACCGATCGTCCACCCACAGAGACAGCCACTCTCAGGCCTACTCTCGGCACACAGACTCGTTGATGTGGAGTCAGTACGGGTCAGAACTTCTTCTCGATCTCGTCGTACTTCTCTTCGATCTTATCTGCGAGTTCCTCGCACTTCTCCTCACTGCGGCGAGCGAGACGAGCAGCGCGTTCCTTCACATCTTCATAGAAGCCTTCTGCCTCACCTCTCATATCCGCCATATATCTTGCAAGATCTCTCTTTGCCTTACGACCACGGATACGAGTTTCATAGTATGCATCTTTGATATTTTCTCTCACCTTATCGGTAGCGTCATTGACACCATCGATGAGGCGTCCTCTGCGTTCGTCATCAGATAGGTATGCGATAGCTGCACCGATCGCTGTACCAATAGCTATACCAAGGAGCAGTTTTACTTTGTCATTTCTCATAATCATTCCTTTCTTTTGTATTATCACTTATTTGCTGCGCCGACTATAAGGCGACATACATATATTACAAATGTACGTTTTTTATTCCGGATTTGCTAATCTGATGCAAGTTTGAGATAAGAAAAAGACAAATATAAGAAAGTCATCCCCATTCGTCATCGACAAGAATGAACGGAATCGCGTGTCCTTCTACTCCCAAAGCAGAGGATATAGAGGTAGCCTATTCGAGGCATTACTCTTCCTGAACGAAATAAGAATCCGAGGACACCGGTCGGAAAGAACCTGGGACGAACGAAATCGAGGAGAAAAGAGGGGATATTGGAGCAATCCGCTTATAGAACGCTATCCCCACGTAAAAACTGCTGAAAATCAAGGCAAAGTCGATGCCTCAGAGCATCAAGAGGCATATCCATCAACCGTGATGCATGGGCATAAACACTCTCAATCGGAGTGACACTGTCGTCTGTCTCAAGAAAAAAAGAAGTCGCTTTCACTTTCTTCAACACCTCAGGAGGAGTGTGTTCGGAGGGAGACAGACTGACTCCGATCCCGGCACGTATGAGTTGTTCAAGTAGCTCAGGCTTACCTCTGAAGCCATGTACATACCATCGGACAGCACTATCTTGAGGCACTCGAGCCTTGAGACTCAAAAGCCTGTGGAGCCCCCCGACAGTATGCAGAATAATAGGCAGGTGCAGTTCTCTTGCCAGATCATACTGAAACTTCATGAGAGCATCTTGATCTTCCCAGGAGAGCGGACTCCTCCTATCCCAACCACATTCCCCGATGCCACAGCACTTCGCTCCAAGTTGGGCAATCACAGTGAGCATCTCTTGCTTCAAGGTCGCAGAGTCTTTACCCAGACGCTTCATGACGTCCGACACATCATCCTGCATCGGATGTATCCCGACAGTCACATACCCTTCGGTCGGCAGAGGCTGCTCGACACCATACATCACGGAGCGCACTGCGATGACATCCTCACGACTGTGATACATCTCACACTGCTGTTTATGGGTATGAAAGTCTACGAAAGGGGCAAGTCTACCGGACAATTGATCGCTCATGGCACAGGATCATAACCACTGCCACCCCAAGGATGACAACGCAATAGACGCCGTACAGCGAGGTAAAGCCCTTTTATAGGACCATGCTTGCGAAGTGCTTGTATGGCGTACGCCGAGCATGTGGGCGAAAACCTGCAAGAAGGAGGTTTGAGAGGAGATAAAAACCTCTGATAAAAGCGTATCGGCAGGATCAGAAGTTTGATGAGGAACTGACGTATCATGATTCTGCTTCGCTGAGGAGTGAAACAATCTTACCAAGAGCATAACGCACAGAGCGCAAGACCTTGTCACCGGGCATCAATTCGTTAGCCAGATAGAGAAAACCTATACTTACCTGCAAGCCTTGTTCCTGAGTCGCAGCTACGATTTCGGACTTATTGGTACGATAGGATTCGCGGACATGCCGCTTCATGGTATTGCGATCGACAGCGTGCTTCAACCGTTTTTTGGGGATACTGACAAGTATCTTTACAGCACTGCCGTCGGATGACTCTTGTGCCTTTTCGGTATGGATGACCACACGAAATGGAAAGGCAGAGAAGCTCTGACGCGAGGCAAAGAGCGCCTCTACCTCACGATTGAGATAAAGGCGCTCTATTTTGCTTAATCCATTTGGTCTGATCTTTCCCATAAATCTTTGAACGAGCAGAGTCTGCGATCAAAGCCGGGACTCTCTGCACCGAAATGAGATGATATTTACTTCTTTGTGACAAGCAGGCTCTCTATCGCCGCTGCCATCGATGGGAACATCGGCGAGGGAGCAGCTACCGCTGACTTCAAGCCCTTTGCTTCGACAGTTTTGGCTGTGCCATCACCGAAGCATCCGATGAGCTGATCTCCCTGACTATAGTCGGGGACATTCTCTATGAGAGAGTCGATACCGTTGGGACTGAAGAATACGAGCATATCGTATGACTCGATCTCCTCCTTCGTAAAGGTCTGATTGACCTTTCGGTACAATACCGATCTCGTATAAGAGATATTTTTGCTATCCATAGCCTGCAGGAGTTCATCTTTGTGACTTTCCTCCGTTGCAGGCACAAAATACTTTTCTTTTGGATGTTTGAGGATGATCTGAGCAAGCTCTCCGGGCTGTCCTTTCTCGGCAAAAAATATCTTACGCTTGCGGTAAACGATGTACTTCTGAAGATAAGTAGCCACGACTTCCGAACCACAAAAGTACTTCATCGTATCCGGCATACTCAAACGCAACTCCCCCACCATTTTAAAGAAGAAATCAACTGCCGTACGTGACGTAAGGACGATAGCAGTGTGATCAAGGATCTCTACCTTCTGATCTCTAAACTCACGAGCTGAGACAGACTCAGTAGTGAAAAAAGGCTTAAAGTCCAGTTCTATCTGATATTTCTCAGCCAGTGTAAAGTACGGAGACTTTGCCACGGTAGGCTTTGGCTGAGACACAAGTATTTTTTGAATCTTTCTCGACATGAAGCATCTGCTTTTTGGGGATTATCAGCTCAAAAAAAAACGAGCCAACAACCTGTCTTACAACTCTATACCTATAAAGTTGCGCCCAAAACCAATAGCAAGGGCGCAATTTCTCGCCCGCAAAGGTACAAAAATAGATGCAATGGATGATGATAAGAGAATTTAAATATTTGAACAATACGTATAAAAAGCACTGTTCTGAATAACAAATAGCCTACCAAAGCCACAGAAATAGCAGCCAAGACACTGCTCTTACTTATCACAAGCAAGACAACCGGGATGAAAAGATAGGTCGACCACAACATCAGGAGGGTCAGATAACTGACTTTCCAGACCTTATTCTCCTCCTTGGCTCCAAATACCGCTCCAATCCACATGTATACGAGGGAAGAAACAGCAAAGAGGGCAATCACAGTACCGAGGATGATTGCGATACGCACCCAATAGGTCTTGACATCGGGCGCAAGCCCTCCTCCCCGATCAGCATACAAGGCCTCTATGAGAAGCGAGAACAAAAATGCCCCTTGCAACAGAAAAAACGTCTGAGTCATCCCGCTGACATTTTCCCCTTTACCCTTGGTATTATCTCCGACCCTCAGTGTAAGTACGGCAAGGATCTTGGCATTCCTCACCCCGGGCGAAAACAACGCAAAGAGGGCAGTCAAAAAGAGAGATATCAGCACAGCAACGACGACCCCCTCACCGTACGCAGGCACAAGGTCGCGAGACATCTCCCCATACCGTTCGGCAAAGGTCGGCCAGATATCAGAAGACATGGATGGTATCTCGAGCCACATCACTTACGCCACATCTCGGATTGATCCGGAGAGAGCATCGCGAGCGCACGATCCTCTGCGAGGCGCATCTTTTCCTCAGCCTCTTCAGTAAGGTCATCCTCTCCACAGAGGTGTAAGACTCCATGAATAATGACCCTGAGGAGCTCGGTCTCAAACCTCTCTCCGTAAGCCTTTGCATTAGACGCCACGGTATCAAGGCTGATGACAATATCTGCAAACAACAGATCATCGACACACTGATCAAATGTAATGATATCTGTATAGTAGTCGTGCCCGAGATACTTATTGTTCATCTCCAATATAGTCTCATCATCGCAAAAGAGATAAGTGATATCCCCGACCGTACACCCATAAGATGCAGCCACATCAGTGATCCAACGACTCACTTCGCGACGTCTGAACTTAGGGATGCTGATATTTTCCGAATAAAATGTAATCGCCATAACCCACCTCCTTTGATTTTAGTCAAAATAAACACTACTACAAATATAGGAAACTTTTCCCTGAGCCCCCTATCTCTGACCGACTAAAGACTTTGACAATCGATTAAAGTTGTAGAAGACTACAAATCCAAGTATGTCTGACTTGGTAAAGTCCAATGTGTAGTGTACTGAAAAGGGTTGTCTAACCGTATAGACTTTCGTCATCAGATTTAGAGACTTTCCGAATCGCCGTTAACGACTGTTTTATCACCCTCGGCATCCCCCGGAAAGGAAGCTCTTCTCACCTCAAAAGAAGCAGAGGCCATTACTCCTCATATCGGACATAAATCCAAGGGCTTTTTGATACATCGCCTGTATCCTCATCAACACTATAGAGTTTCAAAGTGTTAGCTTCGACCTTATAAACATTTTTACTAAACAACTGAAAATGTCCGCTCTTACATCTATATACAGTGACTGTGTCCTTATCTGTATACCATGCGTTAGATACATATCGATCCAACTCCAAAACTATCGAGGCCTTTCTATGATGTCCATCGCTCCGAAAGACTTGAAAATTCACTAATGCATCTTTATCTTCTTTCAGACGCTCCTTATCCTTTTCAAGGATCCAAATACCGAACAAGCGAGGATCTCTCGGTCTTTGACGAATTTCATCCAATTTCTTCTTGCATTTCCCATCAATAGGATCGAAAGAGCACCCTCCGAATACAAAAAGGGCTAATAAAAGCACAATCCAAGATTTCATGACATTATTTGGTGGGCATACAGTTTTAACTATTAACGAAACAGGAAACAGAGAGCATTACTCCTCATATCGGACATAAATCCAAGGGCTTTTTGACACATTGCCTGTCTTTTTATCAACATCATAGAGTTTCAAAGTGTTAGCATCAACCTTATAAACGTCCTTGTGCAAAGCAAAATATCCATATTTACAACCATGGACAAAGAGAGTATCCTTGTCTGTGTACCAGACATCAGATGCAAAACGATACAACACCGAACGACTTAAGGCTAGTTGCGCATAACCATCTTCCCGAAAGAGCTGAAAAGCTATTTCCTTATGAGGATCAGGATCCTTCAAACGCTCTTTGTGTTCTTCAAGGATCCAAACACCGAACAGTAGAGGATCTCTCGGCCTTTGACGAATTTCATCCAACTTCTTCTTGCATTTCCCATCAATAGGATCGAAAGAGCACCCTCCGAATACAAAAAGGGCTAATAAAAGCACAATCCAAGATTTCATGACATTATTTGGTGGGCATACAGTTTTAACTATTAACGAAATAGGAAACAGAGAGCATTACTCCTCATATTGGACATAAACCCAAGCTTTTTTCGACACATCTCCTGTCCTTTTACTAACAGTGTGAAGCGTCAAGGTATCACCATTAACCTTATAAATACTTTTACTAAACAACTGAAAGTTTCCACTCATACACCGGCGCACAAAAACTGTATCCTTCTCTGTGTACCAGGCGTTAGATACTGCTCGTTCCAACTCCAAAATTATAGAGGCTGTCCTATGATGTCCATCGCTCCGAAAAACTTGAAAATCAACTAACGCATCTTTATCTTCTTTCAGACGATCTTTATCACTTTCAAGGATCCAAACCCCGAACAATCGAGGATCTCTCGGCTTCTGACGAAGTTTTTCCAACTTCTTCTTGCATTTCCCATCAATAGGATCGAAAGAACATCCTCCGAGTACAAAAAGGGCTAATAAAAGTACAATCCAAGATTTCATAACATTACCTTTTACCATATAATCCTCACTCTGTCAGAGTAATAAACACCACCTGGGAAAATTGTGGGCTTCCACCAATCCCCGATATTCACCTTTACCCCCTTTTTGGCATACCACCATGCTGCACTACTACAAATGAGTCGCTTAGGGGCTGCATATTTGGCAGTAAGCACTTGAAACCAATTGCAATAATAAGTCCCGATAGATTTGAGGGCTTGACTATAAATCACATCATTGTTAACATCAGTCTGAACACGCTTCCAGCCCCATCTGAATATCCCTCTACTCCAAAACTTATACTTCACATCAAATATCTGACCGACATACACAAAAGGATGAAGGTTTGCCCAATCTTCCATAAAACTCTCATATCTCATATTCTTATCTTTATCAGTCCCAATGGTTATTTGCAATTTTTCAAAGGGATTCTCACCCTCAGACTTAAGCCGAGCGATATCTTCATCTATCTCATTTTTTGTTTTAGAAAAGACCGCCACATGTCCGAAATCCCAAGTTTCAGATCCGGTATAACGTACAATACTCTTATTTCCAAATATTCCATCTCCGGGAAGAGCGATAAGCAGTCGTCCTTTCTCTATCCGCCCCTTTATCCTCCTTAACAAAATCTCAGGATCTATCGAAGGTTGTTTATCAAAAATGACAGCAATCTCCGATGCGGCGAATACCAGCGTCCAAAATACTGCAGTACCTATGATGTTAGGAGCGACAGAACTCATACGGGGAGTAGGAGCCCCATCTGTTTGCGTCATAGCTTCTCGTATTTTCCAATAAGGGTCTTCTTCCTCCGAACTCCGCAGTGTGGCAGAGTGAAAGACATCGTCAAATGCCTTATTTGCCTTTTTCAACTGTGATCTAAAAGCATCCGCAGAGTTTTTATTTCCTAATCTGTGCACCTTTTCAGCCACAAATCGTGCCTCCATTCGAGGCATTTCAGACAAAAAGGATTTTCTAAGCCCGGGCTCAAGGTCAAAGAAGGACATACTCCTTCCATCCGGCGCCTCAAACTTCATGTCAAGTAATTTTTCGATGACGGTATTTATACGATGCTCACCTGCCCCCGAGATATTGTCAGAAATTGGTTTAGACATTTGCTCTCGATAGTCTGCAACAATCTGGGGATGAAGCGCATACCATTCAGCCATAGATGCTATATTTTGGTAATAACGAAGTAGTTCTGAGTCTACATCTCCAACATTTCCAATACCGGAGACATCCTGCCTGATATGAGCATCACTTGAAACCTTATCATCCGGAATAGCTTCAAACAAAGTTTTGGACTGACAAGCTCCATAGCCTACAACCAGAAAAAAAGAAATAAGTAATTTGATTGCGTTTGTCTTCATAGTCTGCTTTAAAAATAAGATTTTAGTAAGAAAAAATGTTAACCAATCACGGCGTTCAATATACAAATAATTTTCCTCAATGCAAATAATCACTAATAAAACCCAATACGAAAGACTCCGAAAAACCGTAAAAAGTGTGGAATACCTCTCTCAAAATCGATATGCTTACCTTGATGAAACGAGATAGACACATCGATTTCCTACCTTA
>NZ_JAUMXC010000063.1 GCF_030529325.1 Porphyromonas sp.
CAAAAATCAGAACTGACTGTATCACAATTTATTCGTGCTATTCCGCCTTTTCTTGAACCTTAGGGATAGATTTTCCATAAAAAGATTCTGTGATAGAGTGTTGTTTTTATTATTTCGTGTTCTGATCGCATTGATCAGAAATCTATGCTGAAAAGGTTGTCTAACCTTCAAAATTAAGGTGCCTACCTTGACTCCTCAAGGTAGGCACCTTAATTTTGAAGGTTCTATTTGTTCGGTACGGACTACCCGCCAACATCAATCTATACGGGCATAAAGGCGTTGGCACAAGAGCTCATCGATGATAACAAGTGAAGCCATGGCCTCGACGACAGGTAAGACCCGGGGAAAGACACTGGCGTCATGGCGACCGGTAATACTCAAGTCGACATCCTTGCCTTCGGTATTGACGGTTTTCTGAGCCAAGGATATTGAGGCAATAGGCTTAAATGCCACCCTCAGACGTATCTCTTCGCCATTGGAGATTCCTCCCTGAATCCCTCCGGAGTGGTTTGTGGCAGCTCGTACGGCACCACTCTCAGACCTCATCTGGTCGTTGGCATCACTACCCCTCATCTCAGCCATGGCAAAGCCATCACCAATCTCAACCCCCTTGGATGCGCCGATACTGAGCATAGCCGAAGCCAATCGGGCCTCCAACTTCTCATACAAGGGAGATCCCACCCCTGCGGGGACACCGGTGATGCACACAGCAACAATTCCACCGACAGTGTTGCCTCCCGCACGTATATCTGAGAGATAAGCAAACATCTCTTTATCCGACTCGGCATCGGGACATCCCACCATGCTGCCTGACAAGTGATCACGACTCACTCCATCGTAGTACATATTGGGCAAAGCCTTCTCTCCCACCCTTGCAGTATATGCCACAATGTTGATGCCTTCTTTGCGGAGGATCTGGGCTGCAATCTCACCCGCCACGACGCGTACCACAGTCTCACGGGCCGAAGCTCTACCTCCTCCTCTGTGATCACGCACCCCATACTTCATGGCATAGGTATAATCAGCATGAGAAGGACGGAAGACATCTTTGAGATGATCATAGTCCTTCGACTCCTGTGTTTTGTTTTGGATGACAAAGGCTATCGGAGTACCTGTGGTCTTACCCTCAAAAATACCGGATAGAAAATGAGGGATATCGCTCTCAGACCTGGCCGTGGTGATACCACCCTTGCCCTTACGCCGTTCGATGGATTGCGCTATTGCATCCATATCTATCTCCATACCGGGAGGACAACCATCGATAACACCTCCAATAGCAGCTCCGTGAGACTCTCCGAAGGTCGTGAGTCTGAATATGCGTCCAAATGTATTCATTGTATACAGTCTTATTTACAAAATCAAGAGACCTTTCCATGGTCTCATATGACAAATATAAAACAATCCACCCACTTAACGGCGAGAATACTTCTGATAACATTTCTCTCAAAAATTAGTCGAAAGGTCTTTATAAGTATACGCAAGGAAAAAATCATCTTGCTTAAAGAACACTATGATCGTCCTGTCAGAGGCTGCTTACTAAGGTCATCCGGTGTGACCAATCCCAAGAAAGGAAAGAGAGCAAAAAATTAAGAATACAAAATAATTTTCTACGAGGGAAACTAGTATATTTGTTCAGCAAATAAAAAACTTGTATCACGGGTAAGAATCTAAAGCCTGGCCGGCAATCACGACAACATATAACCACTAAATATAATTTTCAATGACAAGATTACTCGAACAACAAAACTTTTGTAATCGAAGGGTAATACAGCTTCTGCTTACGATGCTTGTACTCTCATGCCTGCCCTTTCTATCGCATGCCCAGTCGACATCAAAGGTGTCTATCAACGTACAGCAAGCCGGTATAAAAACAACCCTCGATCACCTCGAAAAGGAATCCGGTCTCAAGTTTACTTATGATGATGAAGTCATGAAATCATCCCAGAAGGTAACCTTGTCCTACACAGAGGCAGAACTGAGTGTTGTCCTCGATGACTTCAGCAGACAGACTGCTTTCAAGTATGAAATCAAGAGGGATGGAGTGCTCATCTTTGCATCAAAAGGGAAAAAATCCGAGAAGTTCACCATGTCCGGGACTGTCAAGGATGATACAGGAGAGACAATCATCGGTGCCACTGTGATCGTATCCGGCACCACAAGAGGAGCGCATACCGATATAGACGGGAACTACAAGATAGAGGTCTCTTCCGGCGAACTTATATCGTTCTCCTACGTGGGTATGAGAGGTGAGGTGATAAAAGCAGATCCAAAAAAGAAAGTGGTAAACATCAACCTCAGATCCAACGAAACCCTCCTTGAAGAAGTTGTCATCACAGGATATCAAACCCTCTCCAAAGAACGTGCAACCGGGGCATATTCTGTGATATCTGAAAAACAAACAAAAGGAAAACTCAACACAGATGTACTATCTCGCATAGAGGGACTCGTGGCGGGTATCAACAAAACCAATACCGGTGGAGATGACATCGTCATCCGTGGTATCACTACGATCAATGGGGAACAAAGACCTCTTTACATAGTTGATGGAATGCCATACCAAGGTAGCTTGAGCGCCATCAACCCGACAGATATCCAAAACATCACAGTCCTCAAGGATGCTACTGCAAGCTCAATATATGGAGCAAGAGCAGCCAATGGAGTGGTCGTGATCACAACCAAGCATGGTAAGGAAGGCAAACTCAATGTCAACTACAATATGTCTGCAAAGTTTGTCCCCAAACCGGACCTATCTTACCTGAACCTCCTCAACAGTTCGGAGCTTGTGGATCTTGAGATTGCCGGTTTCAACTTCTATCACCCGGATAAGGTTGAACAACGCCGCACTCTCAGCCCCGTAATGGAGCTATTGTACAAGCACGAAGCCGGAGAGCTGTCTGACACGCAGTTGGCCGAAGCCCTCAATGTATATCGCCATACAGACAACCACAGACAGATAGAAGATGAATTTGCACGCACAGGATTTGTCCATCAGCACAACCTGTCTGTCTCCGGAGGTGGCAAAAACAACCGTTACATAGCATCGCTGAATTATCTCGGAGACTACGGAAACGAGAAATTCAGAGGCAAGGAACGCATTGGTTTCAACCTGAAAAATGATATTGACTTCACAAAGTGGCTCACAGTAGATCTCGGTGTCTCGGGGAGCTTTGTTAAAGATCAGGGAGACAACGGTGTAGGAAGATACTCTGATTTGATATTGTCACATCCAAGCTACTACTCACTTCGAGATCAGAACGGTCAACCCACTGCAGTACCTCTCGAAAAATCAAGATATGAAATCGAAAGATTAATATCCCTTGGGTTGCAGGATGAGTCATTTATCCCCATCCTCAACCGAAAGGAACAGAACTATAATATCTCTGAAAACTACATACGTCTCCACGCGGGTATGAAGTTTAAGATCGCTGAGGGTCTAAACCTTGACCTCAAGTATCAAAGCGAAAATACAGACATCAAAGATCGTCAATACTATAGCCCCAAATCACACTACGCTATCAATATGATCAATGATGCTGCCCAATATGACAAAGTCAGGAAGACTCTCAAACTC
Source organism: Porphyromonas sp. (assembly GCF_030529325.1). Taxonomy (GTDB): domain Bacteria; phylum Bacteroidota; class Bacteroidia; order Bacteroidales; family Porphyromonadaceae; genus Porphyromonas_A. The sequence continues at coordinate 3,572 of NZ_JAUMXC010000063.1, forward strand.
AATATACCTACGGGAGGGCAGCTAAGAGAAAGATACTCCAAGGCTTTTTCCTATACAATGAGAGCTCAGATGAACTTCAACAGGGACTTCGACAAACACACGGTAAGCATGCTTGCCGGTGCTGAGCGCAGACTAATACGCACAACAGGGAGCAGTAATCTCCATATCGGATATGATGACAGCAGTCTTGCTATCAAACCGATAGATCCTGCTATTTTCAAGGAATTGAAGACCGAATCCTTATCCGGCTCATTTGTTCTCAAGCACGAAGACTTTGCACAACTCATTCACAACGAAGATAGATTCGTATCTTTCTATGCTAACGGATCTTATACTTATGACCACAGATACTCGGTCACAGGTAGTATCCGTATCGATCAGTCCAACCTCTTCGGCACGGATCCTAAGCTCCAATATCGTCCGCTATGGTCTGTGGGTATGAGTTGGTATCTGGGCAACGAAGCCTTTATGAAGGATATCGACTGGATCAATCAACTTAACCTCCGTCTGACTTCAGGAGTTGGAGGAAACATACCGAAAGATGTGGGTCCATTTTTGAATATCAAAAATCAGGGAGCCAATATTTGGTCTCAGGAGTTTAGTTCGAGCATCATCAGCCCTCCAAACTCGGCTTTGAGATGGGAAAAGACAACCTCTAACAACTTTGGTATAGACTTTGCGTTGTTCAATTCAAGATTTAATGGTAGCATCGATCTCTACCACAAATCAACAACAGACCTTTTGGGTAAAAAGAATGCAGACCCTACATTAGGGTGGCAGACACTGACACTCAACTATGGTTCGATGGTCAACAAGGGATTTGAGTTGTCACTTCAGGCAGCGTGGTTCAAGCGTAAAAAGTTCTCATGGGACAGCAACCTGATACTCAGTTACAATGACAATAAACTCATCAACCTTTCAGGTACAAAAGATAACGTATTCCAGTACACTACCCGCAATATCGAGGCAGTGGGCTATCCGGTGAACAGCTTGTTCAGCTATAGATATGCAGGGCTCAGTGAAAGGGATGGAAGCGTACTCGTGTACAATTCGAAGGGAGAGAAAGTGCCCAACGTCACATCTATCTCTGATCTCGTGTACTCAGGCACAAGGGACCCAAAAGTGACAGCGTCACTCAGGAACTCTTTTTCTATGGGAGATTTTGACCTCTCTTTCATGTTCGTTTACTATGGAGGTCATGTCATGCGTGATGTGGTGGCAGACTACCTTTCAGGTGCCCCCCGCGCAAACATCAACAGAAAAATACTTAACATGTGGAGACAACCGGGAGATGAAACAAAAAGTGAAGTCACTCCGGGATTCAAACAAAATATCAGCAACAACATCGAACAAGCTGGACCATGGTATTCTGCAGACATACACGTAAAAAAAGCAGACTACATAAAACTTAGAGATGTATCTCTGAGCTACAACATACGTAAAGACTGGTTGAAAAAATTGGCTGTCGAATCGGCAACATTGACTTGTCAGATCAGCGACCTATGGTGGTGGTCGGCTAACGGAGATATAGATCCTGAGGCTTATGCCGTAGGACTTTATGGAAAAGGCTCTCTTACTCTCCCGATCCCGACAACATATACTTTGGGACTATCTCTCAACTTTTAATCTCTTTTGAATGATGAAAACTATATCACATATATTATCCATCCTCGTAGCAATAGCAGTCTTTACTTCCTGCAGTGATTTTCTCAATGTAAAACCTAAGGGTAAAGTCATACCGGAGACTACAGAGGACTATGAGCATCTACTGAACTATGCCCAGTTGCACAAGACTTCTGATACTTATCCAAACTATATGACGGATGATATCTTCGTACCGGAAAAGGATAATGTGACAGGAGGCTTTAATGGACTCAGTGTACCCCTGCAAAATCTCTATACTTTCAATAAAGAAACGTTTGGAGAAAGCCAAGATGACAAGCTCTGGGGATTCTCTTACAACAGAATATATACCTACAATGTCATCATAGAAGATATAATGGGAACTTCGGAAGGTATCGAAGTAAAAAAAAGAGAACTTAAGGCTGAAGCTCTCGTAGGACGTGCCATAGAGTACTTGACACTTGTCAATGCATATGCAAAACACTATGACTATGCGACAGCAAGTTCAGACCCCGGAGTCCCCCTCATCTTGGATAAGGGTATCGAGAAGAGTAATCTAAAAAGAGCGTCTGTGCAAGAAGTCTACGAGCAGATACAAAAAGACCTTGCGGAGGCAGCGGAAGATCTCCCCGAAAAGCCGGTCGCAAACTCGTTCCGCGCTTCAAAAGCTGTCGGCTTTGGTATCCTCTCAAGGATGTATCTCTATATGGGAGACTACTCCAAAGCTCTCGACAATGCAAAGAAATCTCTCGAAAAAAACAACCAACTCCTTGATCTCAAAAAATATCAAGTCGTCAAACCCCAATCCTATAGTGGACGTATCAATGTCCCCGAACTTATCATGAATCCGGAAAACATCTACATCCGTATGGCTCCTCGAACTTATGGGCTTTCAGGATCAGTAAACGGGTCGGAGGATCTAACCAATATGTATGACAAGGCTAAAGACAAAAGATTCTTGCTGTACTTCACAAAGAACATTGGATCTCTAACAACAGAATACAATCTTTGGGCGCCGTATATCAGAGCCAACCTGGCCATTTCCACACCGGAGATCTATTTGATCGCAGCAGAATGTGAGGCTCGTGTAGGTAGCAAAGAAGAGGCTATGAAGTACCTGAATCACCTGAGAGATAATCGCATTTTAGACAATACTCCACTTGAGGCTTCAGATAATAAGGAAGCTTTGAAGATGGTACTTGATGAGAGACGAAGAGAATTGGCTTTCTGGGGATGTACACGTCTGATTGATCTCAAGCGCCTCAATCGGGAGCCGGAGTTTTCAAAAACAATTGTACATGAGGTTGCAGGCAAAAAGTACACGCTTGCGCCTAATGACCCGAAGTACATTCTACCTATTCCACCTGTGGTCCTACAGTTTAATCCCAATATGATTCCTAACGAAAGATAAATGAAAATAAAAACAAATCATATGCGCTATGGGATCACCATCATATTTGCATTGTTTGCAACTATCATGATAGGTTGTTCCTCACAGAAAGAACAAACTGCAGAAAGCAGCGTCCATATCCAAGGTCATATCATTGACCTTGGAACTGAGCAGATCCAAATGAAGTACAACGGGAAACTGTCCTATGTGGGAGACAGTAGAGATATCACGCTTCGCATTGATGCAGAGGGTTATGTAGATACTACTCTGACAATCACGACTCCCTCATACTACAGTATAGGACGCAATACACTCTATCTCACACCGGGAGATGAGTTGATCATGAAAATCAGCCCGAGGGGCAATGCTGCCGAATTTTCAGGCCGAGGAGCAGAAGCAAATAACTACCTGAAAGGCAATCTCCTTCCCAAACGTGGTTCATTCCTTGAGGCAGGACACAATGTCCGTGAGTCTTTCGAAGAGACAAAAAAACTCATAGACAGCCTTGCCCAAGTCAGAATGAATACTCTTGATACCTTGAGCGGAGTAAGCGATGAGTTCAAAAATCTTGAACGAGCACGCATCAAAGCAGATGTCATCAATAGCTACATCTACTATCCCAGGTACTCCGATAATAATACCGGTCCTGATGCTGAGAAAGTATTCGCGGAAATGTGGCAAAAGCACACGTCTTCAATTGCAGAAGACATGAACACTGGCCTGAAGGAAATCTCAACAGATACGAAATATCTGGAAGTTCTGACCGTCAGAGAAGTTTTGAAACATCATAGGGATAGCATGCTGAACAGTCTCTGGTTTGAAGGCATAGAAATACCCCAGAACACCATCGAATTGTATGAGACAGCGGAATACACGACTCGTCTGAAAGGCAATGTATCTGAAGCTCTTGCCAAAGATGCTCAAAACTATCTCTCAACAATCAAAGATGCAGACCTCGCAAATGAGCTCAAGAATGCATTGGGCAGGTCTACAAAGCTTTTTCCCGGTCGCCCTGCAATTGATTTCGAAATCATGGATGCAGAAGGAAATACCAAACGTCTGTCAGACTTCAAAGGAAAACTTATTTATGTTGACCTTTGGGCAACATGGTGTGGTCCATGCTTGAAGGAAGCTCCGGCGTTTGATGCACTAGGAAAGAAATATGAGGGAAAAGAGATTGTATTCATTCCAATTGGGACAGACAAAACGAAAGAGCCATGGCTTGAATTCTTGAAAAATCACAAAAAGGAACTCATCCAATACTACTCAACAGACCTCGCACTCAAAAGAGATTGGGCAGTAGAATACATACCACGTTTCCTACTTATTGACAAAGATTTCAAGATTATAGATGCTTTCGCTCCAAGACCATCAGATGAGGCAGCCTCAAAACTGATAGACACCTGGCTCGACAAATAATAGAGAAATACACATTTTACCTCTAATACTGAATAGATTCTCAGGGATCATCCTGAGAATCTATTTTATACCCCTTCTATCAGAACGAATACAATACTCAAGATTTTCGCTCAAGTTTGTAATTCACAGCAGATTCAAATAAACATCCTAAAAGGATAAAATATGTACCTTTGTGACACAATTAAACATCATCCCCAAATACATATTGGTATGACGATACAAAAGATACGTATTGCAGTTGTTGGATTTGGCAATATAGGACGCTTTGCCATCGAAGCCATCGAAACTGCCCAAGACTGTGAACTTGTTGGAATCGTGCGTCGTTCCGTGACAGAATTACCTGCTCAATTCCAGAAGTACAGACAAGTAACAAACATAGAAGAACTCGGAGAAATTGATGTTGCTATTATCTCTCAGCCAACACGAGCTGTGCCGGAAATGGCATCAAGCCTCTTATCAAAGGGTATCAATACAGTAGATAGCTTTGATATTCATGGAGAGATCGCCGACCTTCGTCGCAAACTGAATATAGTAGCAAAAGAGCATGGAGTCAGAGCTGTTTTGGCTGCCGGATGGGATCCGGGCAGTGATTCTGTCATCCGTACATTAATGCAAGCCATGATACCTCAAGGGATCACATATACAGACTTTGGCCCAGGCATGAGTATGGGACACAGCGTTGCAGCAAGAGCAATAGAAGGAGTTGCAGACGCACTATCAATGACAATCCCTGTCGGGACATCTATACACCGTCGTATGGTATATGTCGAGCTGAAAGAAGGTTATACCATCGAAGATGTATCTGCTCGCCTCAAGGCCGATGATTACTTCTCACACGATGAGACACACGTCATTGCAGTGCCTTCGGTAGATGCACTTAAAGATATGGGGCATGGGGTAAATATGAGCCGTAAAGGAGTCAGTGGAAAGACTCACAACCAACTCCTTCACTTCGATATGAAGATCAACAACCCTGCACTTACGGCACAAATCCTTGTAGCATCAGCACGTGCTGCAATGCGCCAAAAACCCGGAGCATACACACTTCCTGAGATTCCGCCTATAGATCTCCTTCCCGGAGAACGAGATGAATGGATCGAAAAACTCGTATAAGAGATAAGCTCTATTCAATCAACATCATCTATATCTATCCCCGAAAGTGTATCACGCTTTCGGGGATTATTTATGTTTATCAGCTTTCACTTCTGGTCTCAAAGATAATACTTGGACTCACCTTGCTTCATCGATTAGAGTCAAATAACATCCTCGACCGACAAAAGATGATAAATGGATACTGTCCTAAAAAAGTGTGTAAGCCCCATTAGTCCTTAACTTTGAGGTAA
>NZ_JAUMXC010000064.1 GCF_030529325.1 Porphyromonas sp.
TTGGATGAGGTATAAAAAAGGAGGCTGAGCCAAAAATGAATTTTGACACAGCCCCTCTTTATTTTATGAGTTCTCCCGTTTCAGTTATCAGATAAACCGTTAATAACCCATGAGGCAGCAGTGGAGCACAAACCTCATGGCACTTCTGAGCAAGCAAAGTATAGAAAGGAGAAGTCCTCTCCCCATCCCGATCCTTCGGAGGGATGATGTGCCATATCTCTCGTGCGAGAGTTATTTCGGAAATGGACTTGATTTGCTCATCAGAGCATTCTGATTGCCGTGCAAGAGACTGTATAAACTCTTTGTTCATGAGGGTCTTCTTGCTATGTGTATCTAAATACCCCTCAGCAAGTTTAACAGCCTTACCGATCATTATCCCCATCGTAAGATGCTCAAACCCTTCATCACTTGCAGCCTTGACCGTCTCCCCAATAAAGTTCCCATAATGAACAAAAGCCTGCTGAGGTAAGTCAGGATACAAGGCTTTGAGATACTTTTCACTCTTTGCTCCGGAGTTGATTACCAATCTTGGTACACCCATAGATCTCGCCACACGGACTTCTGCTCTAATGGAATTGACAAATGCCTCAGATGAGAAAGGCTTGACAATACCGGAAGTACCGATGATAGAGATCCCTCCAATGATGCCAAGTTTGGGATTGAAGGTTAGTTTTGCGAGCTCCTCACCCTTGGGTACAGATATAGTTACATCGACTCCTACATGAGGCTCTTCCCCATGACGGAGAAGGAGGCTCATCACCTCTTTCTTCATCATCATACGTGGGGTGTTGTTTATCGCAGGCCCACCGACCTCCAAGCCCAAACCGGGAAGGGTTACTTTGCCCACCCCCACTCCCTGGAGAAATAATATATCCGAATGGTTCGGATTTAGGGCAACAGTCGAACAGATTTCTGTCCCCTTTGTCACATCAGGATCATCACCGGAATACTTCAACACGGTGCACCTGACCACACCCTCTTTTGAAACATCCGTATCAGACAAAGGAATCGTTATGGGTTCATCATTGGGTAGCATGATAGTTACCTCTTCAAGGATCTGACCCGTGAGCAAAGTTGTCAGAGCTGCAGCAGTCGCAGCGGTCGCACATGTCCCCGTAGTATAACCGGTTTTGAGGTCATAAAAATGTGGTAGAAGTTGCTCTATGGCGCGCCTCAATCCATGCTTACCATAAACCACAGACTGCGGGGTGTACGGTAGATCCGGGCGTTTGATAACCAAAACAGGGATATCCAGATCAAGAGCCGTTTGCACCTTTTCCGAGAAACCGCCGGTATCTCCACTTTCCTTAGTAATGATCGCTTGAGGATCTATTTGAGCAAATAGCTTACGATCATCAGGCTCTTGATCATAAAATAAAATATGGCTAAGTGGAAAGGCTTCCTTCTGAACCTCAGCGAGAGACTCCGTCCGATTCATAATCCGAAAATAGGTGTCAGGATTAGACTGCCAAAACTTACGCAGGGACTTAATCGTATTGACCCCTGTAAGAGCAAGCAAACGATGAATCTTATTGTGCTCGAGATAACTTATAGCCTCATCATAAGTACCAAACCAATGTAGGCGGGAGTCTCGTTCGGGAAATTTTCGCTCGAAACGGATAACCGGAATATTGACCGCTTCAGCGGTGTCTCCAACATTGCGATGCACATTCATCGCAAAAGGGTGAGCCGCATCAATAATTAGCCTTACATCATTTGCACTGCAAAAGGACATCATCTCATCCTTATCCAATCCCCCGGATACTCTCACACCGTGCACACAGTCAACTTGTTGAGAGGCATTTTTTGTAGAGTAATAATAGATTTTACCTGCATCATCACATGTTTCAACAACGATCCGTCCCTCTGTGGTACCACCAACAATAAGGATACTTGACGACGATTGAGATATATCTGATTGGTTCTTTGACATGATAAGAGGATCATCTCTTGATGATCATGATAGAAAAATAAGGGTATTTTCGATCTAGTATGGTGTTTTTGTCAGTACTATAGAACTCCTTTTCAGGCAAACCTGCATTCTCAAAATAATGAAATGTTGCCTCCCGACATGTCTTAATGATCTGCTTGATGGGCTCTTCGTGAAGAGACAGCTTCATAAGAACGATAGTGCCCCCTTCATCGAGGATATTTGTCACACGCTCGAGAGTAATATCCGAAGGGACAACATTAAGAATCTCATCTTGTTTGACAATATGAAGTCTCGCCAAGGCGCCACAAGCAATAAACGCCGGAACTCCGGGAACACGCTCCGTCTCCACTCCCATATCAAACAGATAATCGGAAATGTAGTGGGCTGAAGAGTAAAAACCACAATCGCCCTCCGCAACAAAAGCAACGTATAATCCTTGCTCATACGCAGATTTGATATCTTTAGCCACTTGGAGATAAGCCTCCTCAGCTGCCCCCCTATCCTTACTCATAGGTACAGAAAAGAGGGTAATCTTATCGGTATCGATACCGAGTTCGGACATTATATCCAAAGACCTTGACAAGGTTTTACCCTTGACTGTTGTCCCAGGGCAATATATCCGCTGTACAGTTTGCAGGATTCGGAGAGACTTAAGCGTGATCAACTCCGGATCTCCGGGTCCCAAGGATACGCATATAGGAGATTTTGTCATCATAAAATATTATGTTCGGAAGAGGTGTTTGAACTCATCTGCATAGAGGCGTGAAAGCCCTTGTCTATTATCTATAGCATCTCCAACGACAATCATTGTCGTAAGAGTAAGATTATTGTCCTTGACAATCTGAGCCAAATCTCGAAGCACACCTCTATATATCCGCTCGTCTTTCCAAGTAAGCTTATAACAAGCGGCGACAGGAGTTTCGGGTGGATAGTGCTCAAGAAGTTGAGCTTGAACATCATCAACAATGCCGGCACTCAAAAAGATACACATCGTACTACGAGAACGAGCCAAGAGATGTAGATTTTCTCTATCAGGCATCGGGGTGCGTCCTTCGCCTCTTGTCAAGATAATCGTCTGCACCTTTTCGGGAATTGTAAACTGGCTACGCAATGCAGCAGCAGCGGCCTGAAAGGAAGAAATACCGGGGGTGATATGGTATGACATCCCATACTCATCAAAGAGAGCCATCTGTTCCTGAATAGCACCGTATATGCATGGATCTCCCGTGTGAAGACGAACGATAAATTTTCCTTTATCGTAAAACTCTTTCATAATCTCGAATTGCTCTTCCAAACTCATAGATGCCGAGCTTCGTACAACAGCCCCAGCCTTTGCATAGTAAGTAAGCTCTATGGGGACGAGACTACCGGCATAGAGGATAAGATCCGCAGACTCGAGAAAATGCTTTCCTCTTACGGAGACCAGTTCAGGATCTCCCGGACCTGCACCAACAATCTCTATATGCCCCCTACGCAAAAACTTTCTGTCCAAAGTCAAAGCAAAAGTAAAGTCATTTCCCTCAGATAATTTGCCCTTCTGTTTCTCAATCAACAACAAACCGAGGTTAGATGATTTCAAAGCCGAAGCCTCAGAGACACTTGGGGATGTCGTGACAGACTCTACTTTTGAGGAAGGGTTAGGGACATCTATTTCATCTAACTCTTCTGCCCTGTAAATATTCGTCGGCACCTGCCACCTTTTTGCAAGTTCATACAAAAGAGGCTCATCTTTCTTTAGAGTTATGGTCCCAACTGAAGCAACCGCATCGATTGCTATATTTTTCTCCCTTAAATAACTTTCTATATACTCAGGAATACCCTCCGGTCTACACAATTTACGGCACCCTAAACCCAAGTGTAAAACCTTAGGATGATAGTATATTGTAGGGGTCGCACTATGGTAAGTAAATGGAGTTACGGCTACCAGAAGTTCATAGTTGTCCAACTGTATATCGTCGTAGTTATAATAAATCGTCACATGCTCCGGCACTGTACGCTCCATGTAATCTGTGCCCTTATCTCTTATATCGAAAAGCAGGGCTGTCTTTCTTCTGTTGACAAACAATGTCAGAGGATGATTGAAATTCGATGCCGAAGAACGCGTTGTCCAACCATACTTTTTCCCCAAGGTATCAAGCGCCCACAATCCGGTATTGTCACTCTTTGTAGAAATAACCTCCTCTGCACCAATTATGCGTGCAATGCGAGAAGTCAATTCATTAGCTCCCCCCACATGGCCTGATAGCACAGAAACAGCATACTGACCGGTACTATCTATATTGATTACCGCAGGATCTGTATGCTTGTCCTTGATATGAGGAGCAATACTTCTGACACAAATGCCCATAGCACCGATGAATATCAATGCTTCTACCTTGTCGAATAAGGTTGCTACCGTATCAGCTATGGATGAGGTTACAATACCATTCTCTACCTCAATCTTAGAGTAGATCACCGTCTCAGGCAATTCCTTTTGTACGGCATATGCCAAGTGTCTGCTGTCTTGGGAAACCAAGATAATAGCATACTTTATTTGTGATATCATTGATTATTTTATATTCGGAGTAGACATGCCCCCCTTTATTTTTCCTAAGTTACGGCTTTATCGCCATCATTACATCGATTGGGTTATGATCATCTACCTGCAGATGAGTTTCCTGACACACCTTTAAACCACAAGCGCTCACAGCATCTGCAAAGAGTTGATGACTCTCATCCGAAACAGAGTTGAATACAATAGGTGCTCCCGAAGGCATCAGGTGACTTACCCTCTGAACAATCTCCAACATCCGTCCCCCATGCCCACCTATAAATACGGCATCAGGAGAAGGATAGGCAGAGACATCCAAATCGGCAAAATCTCCATATACTGCAGTAATCCCCGGGGTTCCAAACTTCCGGGCATTCATCTCCATGAGGTCATTCCCTTCCTCTCTACATTCAAAAGAGATCACTTTCAGATGGGGGAACTGCAATTTTGCCTCTATACTCACAGAACCTGTACAAAAACCGATATCCCAAAATGTCTTAGCCTCCCTAAGATTGAGCATTGCAAGCGAAAGCAATCTTATCGGCATCTTGGTGATCATCTTTACCCGCCCATTCAGGAGATGAAAATCCCCTTCGGGCAGTCCCAGTTTTCGCTCTCGGTGGTATGTTTGCTGCAGGATAATGTTATTGGGATAGGCAAACTCTTTATCCAAAACCGTGTGCAGATCATACGTTCCATACCTTTCACCCTCCTTATTACCAAGGAGCTCTCCCACACACATCGTGTAGTTGTCGTAACCATACTTGATCATCCTCTCAGCTATGGTTTCAGGAGTGTGCACACTCCTATCTGTCAGGATTCCGATCTTCTCATATCCCAGAATCAGAGCCTCATCAAACTTATCCCACGGCCTCCCGGTCAACGATACTATGTGCATGTCCTGATACGGCAGCTGCAAACGATGGGCAAGCAGCTGCAACGAGTTGAAATAAGGATATACCCTTACTTCTTTATCAGGCATATCACGCAAGAGCGTATTGGCAAACCCAAAGAAAAGGGGATCCCCGGAAGCAAAGACAACAACATCATCGTACAGCCTATACTCCTCCATGACTTCTGACAAAGGCACTGTGATAGGTATCCACTTGTAATTGAGAGGCAGATACGGCTCCATGATCTCCAGATGCCTAGCTCCTCCCGAAAATACCCGATGAGTACGAATGATCCCGGCTATCTCCGGAGCAAAAAATTGCTCCCTATTGTCATCTATCCCAATAACGTAAAACATCACTATCTCAACAATTAAAGGTCTCGACCGGGACGGAGCTTTTCCGCATCGTCAAAAGAAAGTATCGAATTGACCAAAGTGGCTGCAAGATTGCTTCCACCTTTGCGACCATCCACGATGAGTTTGGGAATATCCACAAATGGTTTGACCATATGTTTTGACTCTCTCACATTTACAAATCCCACAGGAGCCGCGATGACTCCGGAAGGGTGAGCCTGCCCCTTTCGGATCAATTCACACAACTCCATGAGTGCAGTCGGTGCATTCCCAAACGCGAACAGGGCATCCGGGTGTTCGTGCACGGCAAGACGTATGCCGGCCTGAGTACGAGTTATACCCTTTTCCTTAGCCATCTCAGCCACTCTCGGATCGTTGAGATAACACTTTACCTCTATCCCCATACGCTCCAAAGCTCCTTTGCGGATACCGGACACAACCATAGTCACATCAGTGATGATATGCTTGAGTTTTCCCGATACAAATGCTTCATGCAAACCCTCCACTGCCCCATCATCGACTTTCAAGATATTTTCCATATCAAAGTCTGCTGTAGTATGGATGGCATGGAGCAGAGCCCACTTTTTACCTGATGGAATCTCTCGATTTCGGAGCTCACTGTCTATCGTACGAAAACTTTTGATCATAATCTCCTGCCCGATCTTATCGGCTTTGATCTCCTCGTCACGATAGTATCCTCTCGGAGTGACCATGCGCCCCTCAGAGTTGTATGTCTGTGAGTTCCCGATGATCACGATAGTAAACATATCTGTAGCCTCGGGAGCAAAATCTTTGAGGGTTGTGAGAGTGACCTCTTGTTCGTCTCGCCCGGCCTGACGCACGTAGCCGACGGGAGTCTCCGGATGTCGTTCAAGCAGAAACAATTCCTTCAACCTGTTCAACTGCCAATATCTCCCTATACTGCGAGGATTATAGATCGCTGTCACAAAGTCAGCCTGAGCAGCAGCAATAATACGCTTTTCAATCTTATCCCAAGGCGTCATAAGGTCAGACATCGACACGACACAAAAATCATGTCCCATAGGTGCTCCGAGTAACGATGCAGCCTTCTGAAAAGCACTGATACCCGGCAATGCCACTACTTCGACATCACTCTTTTTCTCATCTTTCATCTCAAAGACAAGTGATGCCATTCCATATATGCCGGCATCACCCGAACTGATAACGCACACGACCTTTCCGTCCTCAGCATAGCGAAAAGCCTCCTCGGCACGCTCACGCTCTTTTTTCATCCCTGTATCTATACAGAGAGCATCGGGCTTGATGATGTGTTCAACAAATCTGAAATAGTACTTGTAGCCCACAATGACATCTGACATTGCGACAGCGTCGTACACCGCAGGGGTTATATCTTCTTTGCCTCCGGGACCCAATCCCGCTATTATGATCTTACCTTTTGACATAAGTACATTTAATATAAAATATTATGTAATGCTTGAAGCCGTCACGACAGTTTTTAATGTAAAACCATTATCTCTACCTTTTGTTGCTAAAAGAAAGAGGTATCGAGAGAAACAAAAACATTCCCTCGATACCTCCATGTATCAAATCCTAAGAGCGTCATATTTCAATCCACCTTGTAGAGGTATCTCTTGATGCTCTTTTTAGGTGTTTTTTCAAACTCTTTATCCATAATCTGGAATGCTGAAACACGTTCGTAAGCAGCCAGTTTTTGATTCAACAAGTTTTTGTTTTCATTCATGACTTGTTGTATTGCCTCAGGAGTCGTTATATTGGCTGCCTTAAGCGCCACTTCATCAGGGAAAATAAGTGCCACAAGCTGGTGAGTAGAACGCTGAAGGACAAGAGACTCTGCGACATAAGGCATCAGATTGATCTTTGCCTCTATCTCTTCAGGATATATATTCTGTCCTGAAGGTCCGAGCAACATACTCTTACCACGTCCCTTGATGAATATATTACCATGCTTATCTATTGTACCAAGGTCTCCTGTACGCATCCAGCCATCGGAGGTGAACAGTGCAAGTGTCGCCTCTTCATTTTTATAGTACCCCTTACATACATGTTCGCCTCGTACTTGGATTTCTCCGATCCCCGGTTCATGAGATTCAGGCACATCTGCTATACGGACCTCCATGAGCCCCGGCAGGATTTTTCCACAGGACATGGGAACATACTTCTTATTATCAATATAGGAAATAAGAGGAGCACACTCCGTCATACCATAACCGACAGTGTATGGGAATCGTATCTTATGTAGAAAATTGGTCACTTCCTCATTCATTGCAGCACCACCGACAATAAACTCACGGAACTCTCCCCCCATTGTATCTACAAGCTTCTGACGTATCTTACCATGTATGATGCCCTTGATGATAGGAAGTTTCAGAAGTATCCTCATAGAGAACTTTTTCAACGTCGGGACAAGAACATTTTTATATATCTTCTCAAGTATCAGAGGGACACTGATAATGAGATTGGGGCGCACATCTTTGAATGCTTGCATCAGCACGGCAGGGGTTGGCAACACTCCCAACATATAAATATGTGCCCCGGCCTCTACAGGTGCAAGAAAGTTGAATGCACACCCGTAAGCGTGGGCATTAGGAAGGAAACTCAATATCTTTTCCGATCTTCGAATAATTCGATTAACCTTTGCAAAGATTATGTTTCCGGCAAGATTATTGGCAGTAAGTATTACCCCCTTACTGAAACCCGTAGTACCCGAAGTATAATTGATGAGGACAACTTCCTCATTGCTGATATCGCGATAGGAGACATCCTCTTTTGTAAACCCTTCAGGATATTTTTCAGCAAACAACGCTTCCACATCAAGGCCTCGAGCCACCTCACTACGAGAAAGCCCCATATCGGTCTTAAGCATACTGATATCCATTACCGTATGGACTTCGGGCATCTCCTCACCCATAAGCATATTCAAATGAGTGCCGGTTGCAAAAACCACCTTTGAGTCACTGTGTCTGATAATATTATGGATATCTTCAGAATTAAAATCCGGCAAGATTGGTACAATGATAGCACCGTAAGTCACGACACCCATATATACCATACACCACTCAGGGCTGTCCTTGGCTACAATAGTCACCTTATCTCCCGGTTCTACCCCAATGCGCTCCAAGATGATGTGCACCTTGGCAACCCATTTTGCCATATCAGCATAGCTATAAGTATTTCCGGTAGAGTAATTTGTAAATGCAGGAAGAGACCAGTTTTCTCTAAAGGAGGTCTCATATAACTTGATAAAATTTTCTTTAACCATAGATTGACGTATGCACATTCTGTATTCTTATGTGCAAAAATATAAAATCTTTCTGACATACACTATATCAAGATGTTCTTTTTAGTAAAACAATGAAGATAATAGGCTCAGAATATAGATGTTATGAGGTTATAACTATCCGGTAAATAATGGAGATATGAGTAGATAAAAATGCCCTTTTGCATGCCATCTGAGAAACAGATTAGTAACAAGGTATAGAACCTTCCAAATCAATATGCC
>NZ_JAUMXC010000065.1 GCF_030529325.1 Porphyromonas sp.
TCTTATCTCAAAGTTAAGGACTAATGGGGCTTACACACTTTTTTAGGACAGTATCGGTAACTTTTTCAGAATTCTTTTTGGCCTCTGTTTGCACGAGTATCGTTGTTGTTTCTGATTCGGGGAGGGAATAAAATGAAGAGTCCTGACTTTCAGTGTGTCAAGTCAGGATTCTTTGTTTATTGTTTTGTCAGAAGATGTTGTTTGTTATGTCGTCAAAGGGCATTGCTCTTTGTCTTGTCAGGGGGCGTTTGCGGTATCCTCAAAAGGCTTTATTTCTTCTCCTCTCAGAAGGTCTTGCCCCTTGTTTTGATAGGGGGCGGTTTCCTCAAAGGACCTTATTTCTTGCTTTTTCACAAGGCATTGTTCCTTGTGCTGTCAGGAGACCTTGTTTGTTGTGTCGTCAAAGGGCATAGCTCCTTGTGTCGTCAGAAGGCTTTTATGTTTCAAAGGTTTGTTTACGAGTTGTGGGTGAGGTACCATTCGTACAGGCGGGCTATGCCTTCGTGTATCTCTACTGTGTGGTACCAGCCGAGAGAGTGGAGTTTGGAGACATCCGTGAGTTTTCGCATTGTGCCGTCAGGCTTATCCGAGTCGAAGAGTATCTCCCCCCCGTAACCCACCGTTTCACGGATGAGCAGGGCCAGTTCACGTATGGATATTTCCTTTCCCGTACCTATGTTGATGTGGCAGTTGCGTATCTCCTTGGAGTCGGAGCAGGTGTCCTTGAAGTCTACATGCTCCATGACGAAGACAGACGCGTCCGCCATGTCTTCGCTCCACAAGAACTCCCTCAACGGTTTTCCCGATCCCCACAGCGTGACGCTTTGTGCCGATATGCCGTACCGTGAGAGTAGGGAGACGATCACCTTTTCCTCCGCCGTGCCATCTATGCCCTCTACCGGGCGGTTCATGAGATCTTTGCGCACCGCAGTCATGTCCCCACGGAGAAGACACTGTGCCAGGTGTATCTTGCGTATCATTGCCGGTAGGACGTGGCTACGCTCGAGATCAAAGTTGTCATTAGGCCCGTACAGATTGGTAGGCATTACGGCGACGAAGTTGGTACCATATTGTATGTTGAAGCTTTCGCAGAGCTTCAGCCCTGCGATCTTTGCTATGGCATAAGGTTCGTTGGTGTATTCCAAAGGTGCAGTGAGGAGTTCATCCTCCCTTATCGGTTGACGTGCATCACGAGGATAGATGCATGTACTCCCGAGGAAAAGCAACTTCTTGACTCCGTGCCGGAAGCTCTCCCCTATGACATTTTGTTGGATCTGCAGGTTGTTGAAGATAAAGTCCGCCCTGTACACATTGTTCGCCATGATGCCACCCACATGTGCCGCAGCGAGGATGACATACTCCGGGCGTTCGGCATCGAAAAAGTCCCTCACCGCAACTGCATCCATCAGATCAAGCTCCGCATGAGTTCTCCCTATGAGGTTGGTATAACCTTTGCTCTCAAGGTTGTGCCATATCGCAGAGCCGACAAGCCCACGATGTCCGGCGACATATATCTTAGCTCCCTTATCCATGATCAGAGGCGATGAGAACGGTGGTGCTTGACGTACTCCATGTCTCCCTCTACCATGAGGCGCACGAGTTCGTCAAAAGAAGTCTTTGAGGGATTCCATCCGAGGAGGGTCTTTGCCTTTGAAGGATCTCCGAGGAGCGTCTCCACCTCACTGGGTCGGAAGTATTTCGGATCTACCTCTACGATGACCTTACCGGTGGCTGTATCTATACCTTTTTCATCCACTCCTTCACCCTCCCAGCGCAAGTCTATACCCGCTATGGCAAAGGCTTTGGTGCAAAACTCCCGTACCGAGTGTTGCTGTCCCGTCGCGATCACGAAGTCTTCGGGGCGCTCGTGCTGTAGCATCAGCCACATGCACTCCACATAGTCCCGGGCATATCCCCAGTCTCTCAAGGCATTGAGGTTGCCGAGGTAGAGTTTGTCCTGCAGACCGCTTGCTATACGAGCTACCGCAAGGGTGATCTTGCGGGTCACGAAGGTCTCACCTCTGCGTTCACTCTCGTGATTGAAGAGGATACCATTGACGGCAAACATCCCATAGCTCTCCCTATAATTCTTTGTGATCCAAAAGGCATACTGTTTGGCCACTGCGTATGGCGAACAAGGGTGAAACGGTGTCGTCTCGCTCTGAGGGATCTCCTCGACTTTGCCATAAAGTTCCGAAGTCGATGCCTGATAGATCTTTGTCTCATGCTCCAAGCCCAGGATACGCACCGCTTCGAGGAGTCGGAGTGTGCCCACGGCATCCACTTCGGCAGTGTATTCAGGGACTTCAAAACTCACTTTCACGTGGCTTTGAGCTGCAAGGTTGTATATCTCTTGAGGGCGAATCTGTTGGATGATGCGTATGAGAGAAGAACTGTCGGTCATGTCTCCGTAGTGGAGGTTGATGAGCCTTTTCTGCTTCATGTCTCTCACCCACTCATCGAGATAGAGGTGCTCGATACGCCCGGTGTTGAACGACGACGAACGCCTGATGATACCATGTACTTCGTACCCTTTTTCGAGAAGGAATTCCGCCAAGTACGAACCATCCTGCCCCGTAATACCGGTGATTAAAGCCTTTTTCTGCATAAAGAATTGGTCATTAGCTTGTTTATGATACAAATGTACGTTTTTCTGCCGACAGTGCCCGGTGTCGATGCTCTCGAAGACATGAGATTCGTTTGTGCAAATCGGATAGCAAAGATAACAGGAAGTAACATTCTTAACTGACAAGATCAAATAAAAAGAGAAGGCTGCCCGATATGTGAAGGTCGCCCTGCTCTTATGCTATTGTATTTTATCTCTGTTTTTTGATATGTTCGCTACTGAGAGGAAGACGTGAGGAGATAAAAACACGAAGTTGAGAAGTAGTTACGAATGAAGGGAATGGATCCGATGATCTTATTGAGTTTGAGCGCGGGAAATCCAAATTTTTCCTTGTAGTGAGGATTGACGAACCATAGAGTACGGTCCAATACTTCATACTTTTGGTTTTTACATAGTCTTTCAAAATGTTCTATTGTCATTTTGGATCGTTTTATGCTCATAAGTTCGTTAATACAGGCCTCATTTTCTCCGAAGAAACTCAGATACTTTTTGTAAGCTTTCATCGGAAGAAGATGTGTAAATGGAGTGATTGAGCATACCTTGCTATGGCATATCTGCTGATGTCCCCCAAATGGCATTTGCCATGCAGGAAAAGCAATAAAAATAACACCGTCAGTTTTTACAAACTTTTTTATATGTTGGGTAAATTGTTCTTTGTCAGCAGCCTCGATATGTTCGATCACATCGTGCATGAGAATGACATCGTACTTTTCTTCATCTTTGACAGGCGCAGGAAGATTGAGAAAGTTTACACAACAAAACTCTCCTTCAAGGTTTACTTCTCTAAAAAACTCTGTTGCTTGTCGGATTCTAACTTCAGAGATGTCGAGGCCCGTGACTTTGCATCCCATTTGAGCAAATGGCACGAGATTTCCGCCCTCTCCACAACCAATCTCGAGTATCGAAGTCTCGCCGGTTATGTCCTTATAGGATTTGATATAATCGATGTAATAATTTCTCGAGGTGTTTGCAAGCTCTTCAAAATATCTTCTTCTGTCCGAATGTCTATGTTGCATGGTCTTATTATATGTGGATTATGGTCTCGTGGTGATGTGGAAACACGCTTGTTTGACTTCGTGTTTGATATAGCACCTGCCATCTTTTTTGAGTTCGGCAAGGACGATGGCGAGGATGTGTTTGAGTTCGTCCGAGGAGAGGGTGCGCTCATCTCTCTTATCCGCCTTTTTGTATCTGCTCCAAGATATATCGAATGTCGTACCATACAGATGGGTGCTGTTGTCCGTCGCATTGCCGTTACCGTGCTGTAAGGACTTGATATCCATTCGGGTGCGGGTGACGCTTGTCACGATAGGGAGATACTTGGGGAGATCTTTGTCGCGGAGTATCTGTGTAAACCGTTTGCCTATCTCATAGAGCAGGGTGCGGGCTTCGGGGACGAGGTAGGGGACGGAGTGCTTGAGAGGATCGACGTGTATGTCGCCATTGCTGTGTACTTCTTTCAGTTTGCCGAGTACCTTGTCGAGCCCTTCGCGAGACTCGAGGGGCGAGATGCCGATGCGTCGTGCGGCCTCGAGTTGCAGGTCGTTGAGGTCGTTGAAGTCCCTTGCGAAGCTCCCTTGATAGCGGACACCGCTACGTACCATTGTGGTGAGCGGGTCCGAGTCTCTGCTTTCGGGGATCGTGAGATACCCTCTCAGCCACAACACCCCGATGAGGG
This sequence comes from Porphyromonas sp., assembly GCF_030529325.1. Lineage (GTDB taxonomy): Bacteria > Bacteroidota > Bacteroidia > Bacteroidales > Porphyromonadaceae > Porphyromonas_A. The sequence goes on from NZ_JAUMXC010000065.1 coordinate 4,305, forward strand.
TGACGAGTACAAGGGGTATGATGTATCTGGTAAATAGAGGCATGAGGCTGACAATCCTCTCTGCCTGTGCAGTCTCTACGTCATTGGTTTCAGTATTTTGCCCGATATCCATTTGCGCTAACTTTTGCTACAAATATAGGACAAAAAAATATATCTTTGTGCAGATAACGTGAGTGCGATCCGGGGTAGGGCAGAGGACGAGTCAGCCTCTGTGTCCGGGCAAGGTAAAGAAGGTGCGAAATCAACGTGTCTAACTTGATGACAAAGGTTGTCTAACTTGATGATGAAGGTTGTCTAACCTTTTTTCCGACCTTCCGGAGTCTCATGATCGGCTCGCACTCGTAGAAGAATAAATATACCGTTTACCGCAATGGAAACAAAGACAATAAAAGGCATGGGATCGGCTCTCATCACGCCCTTCAAGGAAGATGACAGTGTGGACGATGTCAAACTTGAGGAACTTACCGAGTTGCAGATTTCCGGAGGGGCAGACTTCATCGTCGCCATAGGTACGACAGCAGAGTCTCCCACGCTTACCATAGAAGAGCAGGACAATATCATCAAGATCATAAAGGCGGTCAATAAGGGGCGCATCCCTCTCGTCGTAGGTGTGTGTGGCAATGGTACAAACAAGATCATACATCGTATAAAGACGATGGACAAAGAGGGTATAGATGCTCTGCTCTGCGTCTGTCCGTACTACAACAAGCCTACTCAGGAAGGACTCTATCGCCACTTCAAGGCTGTATCCGAGGCAAGCCCCCTGCCCATCATCCTATACAACATCCCGGCTCGTGCTGCGGTCAATATGCTCCCCGAGACTACGCTCCGTATCGCTCGTGAGTGTCGCAACATCATCGGGATCAAGGAGGCTTCGGGGATCGTCTCTCAGATAGACATGATCATCAAGCAGCGTGATCCCGACTTCATCGTGCTCAGTGGTGACGATACGATCACTTATCCGCTCATCGCGATGGGTGCCGATGGTGTGATCTCGGTGATAGGCAATGCTTTCCCTGAGAGGTTCAGTACCATGGTGCGTCTCGCCCGACAGGGTGATATGGCTGCGGCATTGCCGATACACCACTTGTTCAAAGAGCTATATCCGCTCCTCTTTGTCGAGGGCAATCCATCGGGGATCAAGACGGCAATGAAGCACATGGGCATCATCAACGGGCGTCTGCGTCTGCCTCTCATCCCTATGACCGATGAGGGCAGTGCCAAGATGGCTGATGCACTCCGTGTCATCATGGAACAACTTTCGCGCTGACACATACGCACAAAATATTAGGTTATCAAAATAAATCAATCACAACACTTAGTTTTCAAAGACTATGCAACACAACAACATCAAGATGAGGCTCACCGTGATGAACTTCCTCCAGTTCGCAACATGGGGAGCATGGCTTATTTCTCTCGGAGGATATATGGCAGTGGCGCTCCATGCCGACGGGGCGCAGATCGGTGCTGTCTATGCGTTGATGGGTATCGCTTCACTTTTCATGCCGGGGATCATCGGTATCGTAGCTGACCGTTGGGTCAATGCCGAACGCCTCCTCGGTATCCTTCACCTCGTTGCCGGAGGTATCTTGATCGCTGTCGCCAATACGACAGACTACACTTCGTTTTATACCCTTATGTTGTTCTTGTGTATGTGTTATATGCCGACGCTGGCATTGACCTATACCATCGCATACTCTGCCCTCAACAATGCCAAGCTCGACATTGTCAAGACGTTCCCTCCTATTCGTGTGTGGGGTACTGTGGGCTTCATCCTTGCGATGTGGATCGTAGACCTCACAGGGTCAGGCCGTAGCGAGATGCAGTTTTATATCTCTGCAGCTTTTGCTATCGCTTTGGGTATCTACAGCTTCACTCTACCTGCTTGTCCGCCCAACAGAAGCACCGGCTCGGAGAAAAAGAGTCTCCTCGCTACTCTCGGACTTGATGCCTTTGTGCTCTTCAAGAGTCAGAAGATGGCGGTATTCTTCATCTTCTCCATCCTCCTTGGGGCTTGCTTGCAGATCACCAATGCTTTCGGCAATCCATTCCTCGATAGTTTCAAGGCCGACTATGCAGACAGCTTGGCCGTAAGGTTCCCCAACATCCTGCTGTCGCTCTCTCAGATCTCCGAGACCTTGTTTATCCTCGCTATTCCGTTTTTCCTCGGTCGATTCGGTATCAAGAACGTCATGCTCATCAGTATGCTCGCGTGGATGTTCCGTTTCGGCTTCTTCGGTATCGGCAATCCCGGCGATGGATTTATCTTCCTCATCCTCTCGATGATCGTTTACGGCATGGCTTTTGACTTCTTCAACATCTCCGGATCGATATTTGTGGATCGTGAGGTAGATCCCAAGATACGAGCTTCGGCACAAGGGCTCTTCATCATCATGACCAACGGTATAGGAGCTATCATCGGCAGCTTTGCCAGTGGCCGGATCGTCAAGCACTTCACGCATGACGGAGTGACCGACTGGCAGACAGTGTGGTACATCCTTGCCACCTATGCTTTTGTCATCATGGTGTTGTTTGCCATCCTCTTCCGCTATAAGGAGGAGACTAAGGGCGATCCTAAGCTCACAAAGATCAACCACTAAAAAACGACAATACGACAATGAGACAGCTGAAAGATACAGAGATAGCAGCTCTCAAAAAGAACGGCTGCTACTCCAAGGACTGGTCGCTTGTCACGGTACATGAGGATTTCGATCCCGATACTTGTTTTTACTCCACATTTATCGGTAAGTGTACGATAGGAGACCTCTCGGGATATAGAGACAACGAGCTCGGTATCCCCCTTCCCAACGGTATACGTCACGCCCTCATCCATGAGTGCAATATCGGAAATCATGTGCGCATAGACCATGTCCATGACTGTATCTCTCGCTACGATATCGGAGACAACACGACGATAAGCAATACGTGTACCCTTGCGATGAGAGGACAGTCTACCTTCGGTAACGGGACTGTCGTCTCGGTACTCGACGAGACCGGAGGTATAGAGGTCAAGATATGTGATCTACTCACGGCACATACGGCCTACCTCGCGGCGTTCATGGGACATGACAAGGTCTTGAAAAAGGCGCTTTGCAAGCTCTTTAGCGACTATACGGAGACTTTGCGCAGTGATCGGGGTACTGTGGGTGAAAACACATCCATAAAGAATGCCGGGACGATCATCAACGCCCGTATAGCCCCACATACCGTCATCGAGGGGGCAACTCTCCTCAGAGACTGTAGTCTCAACAGTACACCCGAGCAACCGGTGTACATCGGGCAAAATGTCATGGCGGAGCACTTCATCGCTTCTTCCGGAGCAAGGATATCCGGTGGTTCTGTCATCCACTATTGTTTTGTGGGTCAATCCACGAAGATAGACAGGCTTTTCTCTGCCGAGCATTCCCTCTTCTTTGCCAACTGTCAGTGCGAAAACGGGGAATCTTGTGCAGTCTTTGCAGGCCCTTATACCGTCACGATGCACAAGAGTAGTCTCCTCATCGCAGGGCACTACTCATTCCTCAATGCGGGTAGTGGTTCGAACCAAAGCAACCATCTCTACAAGCTCGGTCCCATGCACTTCGGTGTTGTCGAAAGAGGCTCCAAGACCACAAGCGACTCCTATGTTCTCTGGCCTTCGCGTATCGCGCCCTTCAGTCTCATCATGGGACGCCATGTGCATCACGTGGATACTTCGGACTTCCCCTTCTCTTATGTCATAGAGAACGACAACGAGTCCTACCTCGTGCCGGGTGCCAACCTCCGCAGTATAGGGACGATCCGAGATGCAAAGAAGTGGCCACAAAGGGATCGCCGTCATCCCAATGACAGGATGGATTGTATCAACTTCAATCTCCTCAGCCCTTTCTCTATCGGGAAGATGGAGAGGGGATACAACCGTCTCAAGGAGCTGAGGGCCTTCATCGGTCATCACGGTAAGACGTACATCTACAATAATATCAACATACGTTCGACGTCGCTCGAGCATGGTCTGAGGACTTATGACCTTGGGATCAAGAAGTTTATAGGTAACTCTGTCATCCAGCAGATGGAGGGTTGCGAACTCACGACAGAGGAGAGCTTGCGCAACTGCCTGAAGCCTGCAAATACGGAGAGTGCCGGTGAGTGGCTCGATATCTCGGGACTCATAGCGCCCAAGACTGCGATAGACAAGATCACCGACCGTATCAAGTCGGGCGAACTCTCAGATCTCTATTCGATCAACGATGCATTCCATGCCCTTCATAAGTCTTACTATGATCTGGAGTGGGAGTGGTCATACCATCTCATGTGTCGTTGGTATGGGATCCAAAAACACGAAGACATCGACTCTGCCCTCATCACACGCATCGTGACCGAATGGATGGATGCTGTCGTCACTATTGACAAATACCTCCACACGGATGCTTACAAGGAGCATGAGATCGTGGGGCGCATCAGCTTTGCCAACCAGCGCTACGCAGATATAGATGAGAAGATGGAGGCGATAGCCAACAATCCTATCGTCCTCGAGGTGACTCAACACATAGAGAAAAAGCGTGCTCTCGGAGAGCAGACGCTTCTCCGTCTCTCAAAGATCAAAGGCTGAAACAGCCTTATCATCATTTGCCGAAACAGCCTCGCCGATAGTCTGAATCCTATCAGGTGGGGCTGTTTTGTTAACGGCAACTCGATAAAGGATACATCAACAAATATCCTCCGCTCTGTATTTGATACTCCTGTATCGTTCGTTATGATTGAAAAAGTCGAACTGTTTATACCTTCAATGGCAATGAAAACTGACGATAACAGACTCGAACGAGTGGGCCATACATTATCTGTGACCACACGGTAGTGTCCGAAAAAGTGTGTAAGGTTAGTTCTCCCTTTTTCCCCTGGGGCA
>NZ_JAUMXC010000066.1 GCF_030529325.1 Porphyromonas sp.
ACGAAAATAAATGGGGCTGCGCCAAAAATGAATTTTGACACAGCCCCCTCCTTTTTTGTTGAAATTCTGAAGAAACTTCATATCACCTTATGATCTTCACCTTCACGATCCTCATGTCTTTGAGAGGGCGATCATACTTATCTCTCCGTTGATTAGCTATGAGATCTATAAGCTCCAAACCCTCAACGACTTCACCATAAATTGTAAAATCTTCCTCATACGTAGGCAGACCTCCATGTTGAGTGTAAGCCTCTCTTTGTTCAGGTGTAAATATCAACTTATTAGGCGATGTGAGGAAAACAGAGTCCACAAGACTGTTAATCTCTTGTGCTCTCACATTGTAGGCACGAGGGTTAACACTCTTGAGAGAGTCCATTTCCGCCTTATATAACACATGATACTTCTCAAAAATCTTACGTTTTATAGGCCTATTTGTAGCAAGCTCTAGAGTGTCGAGTTTTCCTGCGGTATATGGTATGCCCTGAACAATAAAAAATTGAGACATATCAGACCTACGCTTGGGATTATATTTAGGCTCTTGCTTAGGGGCAGCCAAAGCTCCTTTCTTGTAAAAATGAGTCTTGCTTGACTCGTGAGCAATCTCCTTACTTCTGTCTCCGGAGCCAACACGCATGCCAGGTTTAGCCTTACGAGAATCGGCAGCACCACCTTGGATCATAAACTCCGGAATCACTCTCGTGAAGAGAGTGCCGTTATACTCTCCCTGCTCCGCATGCTTTATAAAAGCCTCTACATGTTTAGGAACATCATCATAAAGATACCCCTTCATGGTCCCGATATTTGTCTCGATCTCAAACCTCACCTTTTGAGCGAAAGAAGAAAAGACACTGATCAATGTCACACCTAGAGCTGTGATAAGTAAATGTATGGTATTCTTCATAAAATCAATTCTTAATAGTAACGTAGCCATTGCCAAAGCTCTTTGAACGACGGCTTCTTTCCGTACAACAAGATACCCACTCGGAATATCTTCGCAGCAATCCATACCAAAACAAAGGTACTTACGATAAGGGCAACTGCAGACAACGCAATCTGCCATACAGGGGGATCATAGGGGATACGCACCATCATCACAACAGGCGAAGTGAATGGGATAAATGAGGTCCACAAGGCAAGGGGTCCATTAGGGTTGTTTGCCGAATAAAAGCCTGCATAAAAAGCAAAAATCATGATGAGCGTGATGGGAGTAATCATCTGATTGACATCTTCATCGTTATCAACCGCCGCTCCGGCTGCAGCAAAGATACTTGCATAGATAAGGTATCCGAAAATGAAGTAAAAGACAAAAGCAATGATAAGTCCGGTGAAGTTGAACCCGGAAAGAGCATTGATGATGCTTTGTACTTCATAAACAGATGACTGATCAATCCCGGACTGTCCGATTTGTTGGGTGAGTTCTTGAGCATTGAACGAAACAGCTCCAAGCATAAAGAATTGCCCAAGGACTATGCCCAAGACTCCGATAACAATCCAAATAAACATCTGGGTAAACCCGAGTAAACCGATTGCACAAATTTTGCCAAATAGTAAGGTTTGAGGCTTGACCGAGGAAATAATAATTTCTACGATACGATTCTTTTTCTCCTCACGAACACTCTGCATGACCATCATTCCATACATGAGGATGAACATGTATATCAAGACATTGAATATCTGTCCCACTATACTTGCTATCACAGCAGAAGACTCTTGCTCACTGCCATCTTTTTCCCAACGAACGGTAGATATATTGAGGCTTACATTCGTATCCCGGATAATTTCTTTAAGGTTCGGGATGTTGAAAGACTCTATCCGTTCATTCTTCAGATTTGGGATGAGGAGATCCTCTACCTTATCCTTCAGATCCCTCGGTATCTGCTTACCGGTATGGATTGTCAAAGCCTTGGGATCCTTCAGCAAGTCATCATTGATCACAATGTAAGCATATACATCCTCATTAGCGTCCTTACGGTATTCTGCGATGCTCTTTTCCCCTTTTACGAAAGTATATATATCATCAGACTCAAATAAGCTTTGATACTTTGACGTGTTATCGATGACTATTACGTCCTTCTTTGATGTGTCCTTGGAGTTCATGGCAATGACTGCAGGCACTATCATCAAAGCAAGAAAAATAAATGGGGTAAGTATGGTAAAGATCAGAAATGACTTTTTCTGAACACGAGTGAGATATTCTCTCTTTAAGACTATAGCAAACTTATTCATCGTTACTCCTTTCTGTACTTGTGTTATTAGAGACTGTAGCTGCTCCTACGACATCCAAAAAGATCTGATGCATACTTGGTACAACCTCCTCAAATCTTGTCATATTACCTGCATGACACCAATCTGTCACAAGTTCAGCAGCACTTACTTTGTTAGGGTTAAGCACAGTGAAGAGCGATAGCCCAAAGTTATCTTTGAGTTCCTCTTCCACATGGTACTTCTCTCTCAGAATCGCCGGGATATTTAGATCACCGTCCAATGTTATCCTATACTTATTCCCCTTGTATCTATCTCTTATGGAACGCACATTCCCATCAAGGACAACCTTCGACTTATTGATCAGGGTGATGTTATCACAGACCTCCTCCACACTCTGCATATTATGGGTAGAGAAAATTATCGTGCTTCCTTTATCCCTTAGTTCAAGGATCTCACGCTTGAGAAGCTCTGCATTTACAGGGTCAAAGCCACTGAACGGTTCGTCAAAAATAAGAAGACTTGGCTCATGCATCACCGTCGAGATGAACTGAACCTTCTGAGCCATCCCTTTAGAAAGCTCTTCCACCTTCTTATCCCACCAATTCATGATATCAAGTTTCTCAAACCATTGAGTTAACTTATCTTTAGCCTCTTTATGAGACAACCCTTTGAGCTGAGCCAAGTATATTGCCTGCTCTCCGACCTTCATCTTGCGGTACAATCCCCTTTCCTCAGGCAGATAGCCGATACGCTCGAGGTCTGAGACCGCGAAAGGGCGTCCCTCAAAGGTGATTGTCCCCTTATCGGGAGCTGTTATTCGATTAAGTATACGTATAAGTGTGGTTTTACCCGCGCCATTGGGCCCAAGTAGTCCATGCACCTTCCCCTTTTCCACGGACATGTTCACATGATCCAAGGCTCTATGGGCGGTATAATCTTTGACTACATCTCTGACTTCTACTACATTCATGTACTCTGTTTTAGATATTAAACCAAGTTATGGTATTTTTATTTTGAAAAAAGCATGAGCACCCGTTCACCGAGGAGCTCCGCCATTTGACGTTTTTGATTGTTCAGATACTGCATCCTTTGAACATGTTGCGAGATATCCCCATTTGCGGGTTGAACACTCAGAGACTTGATAATGTTCAGTTCTTTGAGTATTTCATCCTCTATCGTCTTGTATTTGAGCGCCAATATCTCAGTCATGATGACACGCATTATTGCCTGTCCCGTATTTTTCTCAGCTTCATACTCCTTATGCAGACTACTCAACTGGTATTCCTCTGTAATGCATCTGTTCGATATCTCACGTATAGAATCGTCGGGATGATAGGTGAGATGTCTCGTGGTGCTAAAGGCTGTATGCCCTTCATTTTTTGCAACATGTACCCCCTCAACACACTCATCAAGAATCCTTACAAATACGGGAGAAAGATAACTCTCCTCACGCAAGTCGTTGATCTGATCTGCAATAAGTTCAACAACTGTCCATTGGTCATTTTCATCCTCTTCGGCAATGATCATATCTCCATGCCTGACGATATACGATAAAAGAGACATTTCCGAGGTAGAAAGATCTCCCTTTGTCACAACCGGAGCAGGTTCTTCCGGCGACGTTACCACAGAGTCTCCCGGAGAAGTTTGCACATCTCGTGATACAGAGACCATATGAGCGTCATCCTCAGCCTTGCCGGAGATATCTATCACTTCTGCAGCTTCATCAACGCTCGGGATAGCAGAAGCCTGCTCCCTATTGCGCTCACGTTCACGCTCACGTTGCTCCTGCTGAGCCCGTTCCTTACGGATAGAGTCGACTTTTGAGAAGATAGCCTCCTCGCTCACATCAAGGAGTGTGGCCGAATCCCTCGCATACACTTCTCTCGTAAGATCATCGGAGATGAAAGCAACAGACTCAACAATATTGGTGATCAACATCGCCTTAGCATGGGGATCAGAAGCATTTTCCTTACTTAGGAGATTAATCTTGAATCTTATGAAGTCCTCCTCGTGCTTGTCAATATATTCTTTAATTGTTTCGGGCGAATGAGCTTTGGCAAAGGAGTCAGGGTCATGCCCGTCAGGAAGGAGTACGACTTTAATGTTCATATCCTGAGCCAAGAGGATATCAATTCCCCTCATGGCTGCTTTGATACCTGCAGCATCGCTATCAAAGATGAGAGTCACGTTGTTGGTGAATCTCTTGATCAGCCTTACCTGCTCTATCGTCAGAGCCGTTCCTGACGAAGCGACCACATTTTGTATCCCACTTTGGTGAAAAGAAAGCACATCGGTATATCCCTCAACGATGAGACACTTATCCTGCTTGGAGATATGCTGTTTGGCAAAATATAAGCCGTATAATTCTTTCCTCTTGTTGTATATATCGCTGTCCGGCGAATTGATATACTTCGCCAGCTTGTCACTACTCTTAAGGATACGCCCCCCAAATCCGACGACACCACCGCTCAAAGAGTGTATAGGAAAGATCACACGATCTCTGAATCTATCGAGATACTTACCATCATCCTGCCTTATCGCAAGTCCGAGAGCTTCGAGCAGAGATCTATCAATGCCGGCTTCCTTGGCTTTGCTGCTCAAAAAATCCCGTGAAGATGGAGAATATCCCAGATCAAAAGTCTTTATTGTTTCTTGAGAAAAGCCTCTCTCCTTGAAGTAGGAAAGACCGATCATGCGACCTTCACTCGAGACATTGAGAGCTTCGGCAAAAGCATCCTTTGCAAAAGCATTGGCATTAAAGAGTTTTTCTCTGTTGTTTTTCTTCTCTAACTCCTCTTTGGTAACCTCTTTCTCAACGATAGGGATGCCATACTTCTTGGCTAAATAACGAAGAGCCTCGACATAAGTCATATGCTCATGCTTCATAAGGAAGTTGAGAGGAGTTCCCCCCTCTCCACACGCAAAGCACTTGCATATATTTTTGGCCGGCGAGACGGTAAATGAAGGACGACTGTCCTCATGGAACGGACAAAGCCCGAGATAGTTCTGTCCTCTCCTATGGAGTGTGACAAAATCACTCACGACACCTACTATCTCCGCACTGTCGATGATCCTGTTTACCGTTGCCTGATCTATCATTCAAGAGCCCCCTTATCCTATCGATTCCATATGCTTGCGTGCCAACTCAAGATCCTCCGCAGTATCTATACCTATGGAGTTGGTCTTGGTCATCACGGTACGGATACAGTACCCCTCCTGCAACCAACGCAACTGCTCGAGACTTTCACAGAGTTCGAGTTCTCCCTGAGGAAGCTGACTGATCTCCCGAAGAGCTTTTGCCGTATAAGCATACATCCCCTGATGTTTGAGAAAAGAGTGTCGGGTCGGATACTCTTCGGTAGCAACGCCCCTCAGATGAGGTATGACACTGCGACTGAAGTACAATGCACGAGCATCATGCGCAATGACAACTTTGACAACATTAGGATTGGCGATCTCTTCATAAGTGGAAGATGGATGAAAAGAGACCACAGTTGTCGCTATATCAGTATCTGCCTGTTCAAAACAAGAAATCAACCCATTGATGTGCTCTGCAGATACAAATGGTTCATCGCCCTGTATGTTGATCACGACATCAGCATCGACTCCACTTTTACGCAAAGCCTCCTCACAACGATCCGTACCACTTCGGTGATCAATTGAGGTCAATACTGCCCTACCCCCAAATCCTTCGACAACCTCCACAATACGCTCATCATCCGTAGCCACAATCACGTGTTTTAACACGGCAGAGGCTTTCTCATATACATGCTGAACAATAGGCTTGTCACCGATTTTCAGTAAAGGTTTACCCGGCAACCTGGTAGATCCATATCTCGCAGGTATAATGCCGATAACTGTCATTTGATCAGTATTACGTTTCATTGATTGGGAGGGGGGTAATTTTCTGTACTTGTTAGAGATACAAAGATAATCCATTTGAGCTTAAGTTTTACCCCACTTTTTGACAAAATATAATAGCGCATAAAAATGTATTCTGTGAACTACAACGATAAAGAGAAGTAGATCTCTCAAAATTCACGTGGCTAACTTGAGAAATCAATGTGCCTACCTTGATGAATCAAGTTAGACAACCTTTTTTGACGCCTTGAGAAGGCATGACAAAAAAGGACTTATTGTACACCTCACTACCATGCCAGGAGAGATCCGGAGAGCACCTGATTTCAGGTCATTTAATGATAACTTGAGCCCGTAATTCATTTTTTATCATTACCTTTGCATATTAACAGTTTGTTTCACCCCCACTTTTTTGTAAAAGAAAGATAAAGCATGAGTAAAATAGTTGGCAACTTAATTCCGAATACTTTTTTCATAACCAAAGGTAGTGGAGAGTCTGATCTTGAGCTTCACGCAGGTTCATACCACATGGCTCTTTATGATGCAGGTATCTCTGACTTCAACATCATGACTTATTCGTCCGTACTTCCTGCGACAGCTAGACTTGTCACCATGGATGACATTGATCTACCTCCGTTTGGATCTGAGATGAAGACCATCATGGCCGTATCTCACGGGACACAGGACGAGTTCGTCTCTGCCGGTATAGTATACGGTTGGATGTACAAGGATGAGAATTTTGATGAAAAAGTAGGAGGTTTAGTATGTGAGGTAAGTGGTCGCTACCGTATTGAGGAGCTTGAGGCTCGTCTTACAAGGGTGATCAATGATCTACACGAAAAGACATACTCACAATACTTTTTGGGTGAGCTCAACTTCGTCACAGAAGGTATCACCGTAGAGAAGAGATATGGAACAGCTCTTGCAGGCCTTTGCTTCATGGATTTTATCCTTCCCGAAGTGACCGAGGACGCAAAGAAGTAAAGAACTGATCCACGAAACGATCATATAAATAAAGACCTCCTACTGTACTCCCCGACACTACGCAAGGGAGGGATAGGAGGTCTTTCGCTTTTGATACAACGACCACAAATTGCTTGAAATGAAACCGACATTTTGGCGAAACTTTAAGATAGTACTGATTGTGCTATTCATACTCTTGGCAGGTGCCTCCATAGCAACATTACTTGTGATGGAAGAAGGTTGGAAGAGACTGTTTTTTGCCTCATGCGGAGGTGTATTGGCAGTCAACGTCCTTCTCGCATACATTTTTGTGCGTGTCAATGACAGGCGAAGACCACGATAAAATACGCAGATATACCACTACATGACATAATGCAATAAAAAAGGAAAGAAAACTTATGAATACTATCAGTCCCCTACAAAAAGCACGGGCTGCTTATCAACCCAAAATGCCCACAATCCTTCATGGATGTGTACATGCTGTAGATGGTAAAAAGACAGAGTCTGTCGACAACCAGCAAGAAATCAAGGATCTCTTCCCAAATACATACGGATTGCCTATCGTCACATTTGAGGCAGCAGAGCATTCAGACTCATCAATGCCGATCAATGTAGGAGTGATACTCTCCGGAGGACAGGCTCCGGGGGGACACAACGTCATTGCGGGACTTTTTGATGGTATCAAGAGAATATCCGAAGAGAGCAGACTGTACGGCTTCCTCATGGGGCCTGATGGGCTGATCAATCACAAATATAGAGAACTTACTGCCGAAATCATAGACGAGTACAGAAATACCGGGGGATTTGACATCATCGGCTCGGGACGTACCAAATTGGAGTCAGAAGAACAGTTTGACGAAGGTCTGAAGATACTGAAGGAACTCGACATCAAGGCTCTTGTCATCATCGGAGGAGATGACTCCAACACCAATGCTTGTGTACTGGCCGAATACTACAAGTCCATCAATGCAGGTATCCAAGTCATAGGTTGCCCTAAGACCATCGATGGAGACCTAAAGAATGACCAGATAGAGACTTCGTTTGGATTTGATACAGCTTGCAAGGTATACTCTGAAGTGATCGGAAATATACAACGAGACTGTAACTCATCGCGGAAGTACTGGCACTTCATCAAACTTATGGGTAGATCGGCATCACACATCGCTCTTGAGTGTGCTCTCCAAGTACAGCCCAATGTCTGCATCGTCTCAGAAGAGGTCAAAGAGAAGCAAATCCGTCTGGCGGATATAGTTGAGTATATCGCAAATATCGTTGTCAAAAGAGCAGAAAAAGGAGATAACTTCGGGACAGTACTCATACCGGAAGGACTCATAGAGTTTCTTCCATCTATGAAGAAGTTGATAACCGAACTCAATGACTTTCTGAGCAGGTATGGAGATGACCTCGAATTGGTCAAGAAATCTGCAAAGAGAGACTATATCATATCAAAACTTTCACCCGAAAATGGAGAGTTCTACGCCTCTCTCCCCAAGAGTGTTGCTCAGCAACTCACACTCGACAGAGACCCTCACGGCAATGTGCAGGTGTCCCTTATCGAGACAGAAAAACTCCTGTCAGACATGGTGGGTAAAAAACTCAAAATGTGGAAAAAGATGGGAAAATATACGGGGAAGTATAAGGTATTGACCCACTTCTTTGGCTACGAAGGGCGTTGCTCGGCTCCGTCAAACTTTGATGCAGACTATTGCTACACTTTGGGATACACAGCATCAGCCCTTATAGCAGCAGGAAAGACCGGCTACATGAGTACTGTCCAAAACACACATAAATCACATGAAGAGTGGATAGCCGGCGGTGTACCGATCACAATGATGATGAACATGGAGAAACGCCACGGAGAAACGAAGCCGGTGATACGGAAAGCTCTTGTACAACTCGATGGTAAACCATACCAAACTTTCCTAAAGCATCGAGAAGAATGGGCTATCAACACGTGCTACCTCTACCCTGGTCCGATACAATACTTTGGTCCTACAGAGGTGTGTGATCAACCCACAAAGACACTCCTTCTGGAAAAGGAATAGCCGACAAAACATTGTGTAAAATAAAGGGGGCTGTGTCAAAATTCATTTTTGGCGCAGCCCCATTTATTTTCGTTTGTGG
>NZ_JAUMXC010000010.1 GCF_030529325.1 Porphyromonas sp.
CTCACAACATGCAGTTGACAGGTGTGTGGTCTTGGACATCATGGAACAGAGTATTTACACTCAATGGCTTCGCAGACCTTTGGACTACAAACCTCGGAGACAAGGGCAACGTTACATTCTTGGCTGAGCCACAAGCGTGGATCAACCTCAACCAGTTTGTAGGTGTATCCGACGACTTCAACCTAAGCATCGGTACAGAGGTGCGTCTTGCTTACAACTTCATCAATCCTGATAAGTTCTGGGTACGTCCATCACTTGCACTCAAGTGGACATTCAGATAATATAACCAACAACAAGAGAGGACAGCACAGCCATTTTTGGCTGTGCTGTTTTTTTTATACATTTGGAGCAGTTTTGTAAACTTCAATCAGATACCCAATCTCATGAAAGCAAAATTCCACACTGTCATTTCCACCTTTTTATGCGTAGGTATGCTCGTCCTTACGAGTTGTAAAGGGAATAACAATCCTCCGGTAGATCCGGGCAATAAGAACGAAAAGACAGAGGACAAAGAAAATGAAGAAGAATCGGAAGGCTCCTCAACAGTAGCAGATCCGACAGAAAGCGAGGTCTTTGTCAAATGGTACAAATCTCTCAAAGAAAGCACAGCCACTGATGCCAACTCGTTTGTACTCTCCGGCAACAATGTTTTCAAAACTCTTGGAGTGACAGTCCCCTCAAACGAGAACACACTGCTACTGAAAAAGGATTTGAGAAAACCGACATTGGATATCGAAAAGCTACTATCCGATCCTGACTTCGAAGACCGGATTCAGCGCATGAGGGTACTTTCCTCAGAAATGGATTCACATCAAACAGAAGTAATGGTCGGAGAACATAAAATCGGCCTTGTTACATACGAAGCAAGTTACTTAAAAGACAGGATTTCGCTGTTGCCGTTCTCAGCCTACCCCTTGTTAAAAGAATTTGAGGAAGATCTCTACTCTTCGGCTCTTGGGACTTCGATGCAAGGCTACGGTCCATACTTGATAGACAATTTTTATAGGGGCTTTATGACGGACTACTGCAGGTGCATTATCCCCAAAGCTCTCCAAGACGACAAAGATCCGGGAGTAAAAAAAGCCCTTGGAAAACTCTATGCCGCTTTGGACAAAGCCAATATGAAGAAGTACTTGAACAAAAACGGCGACCTCCTGTACTATCACCTCAATCTGATAGGCGGAACAGGGAGTGTCAATCCTGCTTCTGTCTTTGATCCGGAGACAGAGACTTTGAAGATGAAAGAGTTTGTCGAAAAGATCGAATCTACAGGAGAGTACGCGGTACTGCTCCCCAAAAGACATTTGTCTGAAATATCAGAGATACTGATGGAAAAGAACTTCAAGGATCACCTCGTTCCTGAGAACTTCGCTAATGCCCCCAAAGAGGAAACCAAGCCGTTCATAGAGATTGTGCGCATCAAAGTGTCTCCCGACAAGGACTTTTATGATGTAGGCGCATGCCTGTACACGAGAAATGGCGATCGGATACTACTTACAGAACGGCTTGACCCGATAGATCCTTTTGCCCGCAGGGTGCTCGGCGAATACAAAACCGAAGAGGGATTCAGAAAGGCTGCAGAAGCATTAAAGCAGACACTTTCCAAAGTCTTTACTATTGAGATCAAGATAAATGCGACAGACAAACTCAATGTCCCCTCAGAAGAAACATTCTTTTATGAGTTCCGTCTCCTTGATAAGGATAGAAAAATAATGACCATCCACAAGGCATTTGCACCGGATCTGAGGAGATATGCTATTTACACGAAGCACTCATCTACAGATGTGTTGATTTTTTATGCATCCAAAGAGGATAAGGCCTCCAAAGTCAGCCATATGATCAATCTCTATGGCATGGAAAAACTGGTCGAAAAGTTGGAAGAAAAAGAGATTGGTCCATCCGACAGCTTCTCAAAATCCTTTGAACTTTATAACGTAATAGGTTTATAAGGATACACATAAGCAACAGCCCCCGAAAAGTTTTTGATCTGGCTTTTCGGGGGCTGTTTTATGTTTTCTATCCTGATGTGCTATACCATGGGAGCTTCGAAAGGGGTATCAAGAGGAAGAGGCAATTCCTCAGCCATAAGCGGATGTAGCATCCAACCTATAAGAGGCTTGGGGTCGGAAGAGCCATATAGCTGAATATCCAATTCGTAAGATTGACGGTTGAATGCCTTGGCCTCCTTACCTGCTCTCACAACAGGCAATATCCCCGCAGGTACGGAGAGCGGTGTTTTCCCCGACATCATCCGGAAGCCAAAAGGTTCATAATAACCTATGAGAGATTCCTCTGCCGGTACGAGAGCCGCAGAGTCATAGCCAAGAGAAGGCAGCATATCCAGTGTTTCTCTCAACATGGCAGTCATGATGCCCTTACCCTGATGACTTTTTGCAGTGCATATCGCGTAGAGGTAAGCCACTTTGAGCCTTCGTCCGGAGACCGTCATCCCCTCATAAGGGACGATCTGTATATGAGCCACAAGTAGCCCACCCTTTTCACAATAAAGGAGAGTTGCCTCACGACTCGCCACAATCCGAAGTTGGGCAGAGTAATAAGGTTCATAAGGGCCAAAAGCCTCCACCAGTAACTCCAGCAGAGCCTTTTCCTGCTCCCTATCCGCAGGATTATATGGTACAAAATCGAAATCCCTATCCATGACCGATGTATTACTGTCCCTGCTCACATCTCAAGAGGACGATCTGCTTCTCAAGCAAGATTGCAGGACGATAAGACAGCTTTGCCTGCCTGAGTCCCTCCAGCCCGAGATCCTCTTCCCTATTGACATAAGTATATTGCTCCGGGATGCGAGAGGCAAACTCCTGATTGATGATCGTAAAAGCCCCATCATAGGCCGTATCGGCTTTTTCGATGTGCACACCGAAAGTATCCTTGTTGATAGGCATACCCATCGAAAAAGCAATCACTTTCCCATCCACACGGATACAGCCACCCAACATCCCGATCTCAGCATGCTCACGGAGAGCTTTCACCACCATGTCACGCTCCGCCTTTATATCATCGGTGCGCTCACTGTTGCAATACCAACGCTCCTCCAACGCGATACAATCATCTACATTGGCAGCAGATATGGCCTCATACTTATAGTCGGGATAAGTCGCCTTGAATCGGTTGATATGATTGCGTTTACTCTGTAGCTTCTTCCCCGAGAGCGTCACAAGTTTCTCACGCTCGTAGATATAGTCGGTATAGCTTTCATTCGCAAGGACATGGATGTTGCCACAATAAGACTCGTGCAAAGCCTCCACACCCTCATTGGTCACAGCCATGAACGTAAGCATATATCCCATTTCCTTGAAGTCCGCATTGAGGTCGGCAAGGACACCCTCAAAGTCTCCATCACCTATCGGCATCAGACAAGCCGGACGTCCCTCGGACGAGAGAAATCGGACGATCATCATCCCCTTGTGAAAGGCGACTCTGGTATCATAGTATCCTCCCCAGTTGTATAGATTGGCAAACGAATAGTCGCAGTTCCGATACGGAGACTCCGCAGTAAAAGCCAATATCCGATCCTTGTGAGCGAGTGTTACTCTTTCAAAATGTATATTCATGCGTTTTTGTTGCAGTTTATGGATTGATGGCTGCGTACCTCAAAAGTAAAAAACAAATACAATCTTTCAATCTATGGGAATAATCATCTGCTTAGGGCAGATAAGCCCTCCCAACAACGAGCATATCATTGCCGAGTCAAGGCGAGACAATCACCCGGTCATGGGAGAAAAAAATCTCAAAATCCTGATACTATATGATTATTCTTTAGGTACGAAGCTGAATATTTGTGCAAAGATACTTGATTTAGAAAGGAGTTAGAAATAATTTAAACAAATTCACACAGATAGTCCCACCAACTACATCTCAAAGTAGCTCTACAAGACACATCTCTTCGTGCACGACAAAACGGACACAAGTCTGTTCCCAAGTATTACTCAGCCTTTAGCCCGAACCGACTCTCTACCTTCCCCCAGAAAAAAAATAACTTTCAGCGCCCACTGCCCACTGAAAACTCCGGGCCCGGACCTCAGTCCGCTCATCCTCCCAGAAGGTCTCAAAAAAGGTTGTCTAACTTGATAAATCAAGATGCCTACCTTGATGAATCAAGTTAGACAACCTTTTTTGAGACCTTCTATACCTTGCTTAATATTGCTATTCTTTTTTGCATTATTGTTTCATTATTTATAGATTTGCCTTGTCATAAATCAGATACCGGTAATGGGCAACCTTACCTGAAACCTTTTTTGATTACCTTACGCAAATAATGAAGTAATCTACAAAATGTAATAATCTTATGGAAAATACAAAAGCAAAAATGGCGTTCTCCTCTCTTTTAGGCCTGATCTTTCCATTAGGAGCCATATGGGGACCACTTTTATTTCGAGCAAATGCCTATTAATTTCTTATACAGACATTCCATTGAATTAGCCCTAAAATCATTGATTATTATTTTTCACAAGAAATTATCTATCCCATATGAAAACGATTCTTGTGAAAGTACAAAACCCAAAATACTAAGTCAGGAGAAATGGCGTCCTCTTTATAGCTGTCATTGGATTGATGAGTTATATCAATATTGGAAAGACGAGTTGCTATTAAAGAATATAGCAAGACTCGAAGCTCTTGCAAATGAAGGAGAGTGGAAAGAATACAAGAATATAACAAGAGCCATTTCCATTATATCACAATATGACAGAAAAAGTTCTTTCTTTAGATACCCTGTAACAGCCCCCCCCAATTAGATTTGGAAAAATTCACAATGAGAGAAATGGATATCAGGGATTTATCAAATCTGTTTGAATCCGGAGGCTCTTTGAAAAGAAAAGAAAAAGGTGAACAAATTATTTTTGCCCTTAAAAATGAAAACGATGAAATTGTAAAGGCATACGAGCAGCAAAAAGAGTTATTGACAGAATTATCACATTCTCTAAAGGAAGTAGCTTATTATTTTTACGGCATCCACAAAATAACGAGAATAACATTATGTAATGGAGAATAAATATCACCGGTTTTTGTATAAGTAGCAGCATCAACAATTACCAAATGCTTAATGCTCACCTATAGGATCTGTAAATTTCCACATATAATCTCCGAATACTCATAAAAAAGGTTGTATCAGAAAGATTTCTGCCACAACCTTTTTCTTCCACGACACAAATCAAAAAAAATCTCAAACAGCAGGCTGACAGAGTCATAGATAGCTGATTTTGAAGTATATTTGCACTAACATCAAATAAACTAAGTTGTTATGCATAATAAAATTGCAATACTCCTGACGATTATACTCTCGATTTCGGGCTGTATTGATAGAGATTCTCTGAATGGCGAGGTGAGACTCGTGGCCGAAAACCCACCTTCTCTGGTCGCTCCTGCGGTATATGCTTCCGCCAATCTTAGGGATATCCTCATCAAGTCTGATGAGGAGCGTGCATCCGTCCTCCGGGTAGATGAAAAAGGAGTGCTCAGGCTCCACAAACATTTTGAATCGGTGTATAGAGCTAATCTCCTTGACCTCGTAGTCCCCAAGCAAAAGGAATACCGCAGGCAGTTCGTCTGGCAACTGCCTCAAACGGGACAGTCGGCCGAGGTGGAGCTCCCCATGCAGGAAGGAGAGATTATCCTCAACCTCCCGGAGAAAGTTGCTTCCATAGCCCGTCTGACATGGGCTTGCCGTGTGAAGATGTCTACCTCTGATCTGCCTGTGCATATGGGTTATGTGGTGGAGTTCCCCGAGATCAGGGACGACAACAATCAGCCTCTGAAGATAGAGTGGCGCACAGACCAAAAATCGAGCGCACTTGATAAGACCTTCCCCCAACTCAGCATCGAAAAGAAAAAGGGCAGCGCACTCTCATTGAAGTACCGTGTATCAGCCCGAAAACTCGGCACCAAACGCCCCGGAGAGGGTATGCCGAACCGGATCACAGTGGACTTGTCTCTATCGGAAGTGGATATACTGAAGTTTGAAGGCCAACTGAGCAACACCTTGGAGATCAAGCCCCCAAAGCCGATATCCTTTGATTACGGCGAATGGGATGATCTTGAAAATCTTGCTATTCAGGGTAGTAGCCTCGAGCTTGATGTGAAATATAAAGGAAAAATGGGTTTCAGCACCAAAGCGGACATCAGTCTAACCAACAAAAAAGGAAAGAGCCTGCGCGTCAAGCCGACTCTCCCTCTCATCACCCTCAATGCCTTGGACGGCAAGGGTTCACAGAAGATACCCTTTGAAGCAGGAGTTTTAGACGACATACTCTCGGGCTTGTCGAAGAGTGGGATATCCATAAATGCCTTTTCACTTGACTTTTCCCGCTCTCAGATCGTGCTGGACAAGGAGAGTTTCATCGACCTCTCTTTGATCTTGAACATCCCGTTGAGGATGAAGTTTGATCGTCTGCCGATCAAGTTTGAGTTCACCGGTCCGAAGATACCCCTCAACGAGCACATTGATGAAGAGCACGAGGGCTTGCTCCGCAACTTTGCCATGGGTATCGATGTGAGCAGCAGACTACCCATAGGCTTCAGAATAAACGAACTGACGATGTTGGACAGATTCGGCAAAGAAATCGAGCAAGGCAGGATACCTATAGCCTTTGACCTTAAAAACAGCCCTGACGGCATAAAAGCAGAGGAGAGTAAGCTCATTTTGGGTCTCAGCCTTGATCAGGTGAGACGCTTGGAGCAAGCTCACCGCATCCGCTTCTCGGGCGAAGTCAAATCTTCGGACAGTTGGGTCGAGTTTCGCCCCGAGCAAGACATACAGTTTCGCATCATCATTTTGATCAACAGTAAATAAGCCATATCTATGTCAAGCATAAACAAAAGCATCTTTCGCACCCTCCTACTCCTCAGTGTACTTACACTCACGGGACACAGACTGTGGGCTCAAAGCTCCGAGATTCCCTTGATGAGCTCAAGAGCCGACTTCGTGCGCATGCAGCTCAATCCCTCGTACATCCCCAAAGATGCGAACCTCATCATCGGCATCCCTCTCCTCTCCGATATCGGAGCATCTGCACACGTGCCTTTTACGCTCTCTGATGTGGCCAAACCTTCGGAGGACAAGCAGCTCTTGCGGATCTACTACGATCGCCTTATCAAAAGTCTGTCGGGAAATAATTTAGGTCTCGATGCACAGGTCAATCTGTTGCAGTTTGGATTCCGTACGGATATAGGCTTCTTCACCTTCTCTTTCGGACTCAAAGGGTCGGCTTTCGCATCTATAGATAAGACCTTTGGCGAACTCCTTTCGGAAGGCAACATGAACACCCTTGGAGAGTGGAAGCGCGGTCGTATGGGGTCTATGAGCGCACAGGTCTACAACGAACTTGCCATCGGCTACGCCACAGACAAGATCCTCGAAGATGCTCGTCTGCAAGTAGGTGCGCGTCTCAAACTCCTCGGCGGACAACTTTACGCAGAGCTTGTAGATAGTGACTTCGGCCTCTATACTTCGGCTTCGGGAGATGAATTACGCTTCGAAGTGTATCAGACAGGTTATATCAATGCCAAAAGTCGTCCAAGTACCAATGCCAAAAACATGATAGACTGGAGCACTGCAGATATTCCATCTTCAGTGAAACCCCGAGTCCCATCGAGTTACGGGTTTGGTGTCGATCTCGGCGCAAGCTACAAGTTCAATGACCAATGGAGTGTATCCCTCTCGATGAGAGATCTCGGCTTCATACACTGGGGAGGCACTAATGTATTGGCAGAAGATCTCACAGGCGACAAAGCCATATCTTTCAAGGGCATAGACATCTCCAATGAGCTCACCTCGACACATGGTAAGAAGACTAAATCCGATGTCATCGAGACAATGAAAAATGCATTTTCGGACAACTTCACTTACCAAGATGATAGGGACATCAGTTCAAGACTGAATGCCAACTTCCACGCGGGCGTGACCTACAGCCCCATCGAAAAGGTGACCATCAGCGGGCTTGTCGGTAGCAGTCGGATCCTCGGGCGTTGGCGTCCCGATGTGGCACTCTCCACCTACTGGCAACCATGGGATCTGCTTGGCACGGCAGTGAGCGTGAGCACCCTCCACGGGGCACCTGTCACTATGGGATGGGGGCTTGTGCTGGGTAACCAATTGCAATTTCACTTCGGAGTGAATCACATCCTACCCTTCAACTTAATCAGCCTTCAAGGCCGTGCAGGACTCAGTCTTCGCTTTTAAGTCTGCCTCAAAGACAGTAACAAATCTATAAGTCAATATCCCCCCTTGCTCACATTCAGAACAAGGGGGCATATTTTTTCGCCACATATTTCTCCTCCCCTATCCGCTCTTCTTTATCAAATAAAAGTCTTGAGAGGCAACAAAACGATTCAGGTGACTTGACACCGAAGTATGCATGTAATCAATTTACTCATACACAACGATTTTATATCACTATTTTTTAGTAACTTTGTAACCCGTATCACTCATTATATAGGGACAATGTGGTAGGGAAACTCCAAAACGTGTTTGGATATTCCGCAAAAAAGTTGTTACTTTGCACCCTTGATACGACTAAAGTAAAGTAATACAAAACAATATAATACAAAGAAGATGTCAAGAATTTGTCAAATCACCGGAAAGAAGGCGATGGTCGGTAACAACGTGTCGCACTCTAAGCGTCGCACAAAACGCACGTTTGAGATCAATCTGTTCGAGAGAAAATTCTACTGGGTAGAAGAAGGATGCTGGATCAAGATCAAGGTATCAGCAGCAGGTCTCAGACTCATCAACAAGATCGGCCTTGACGCAGCGATCAAAAGAGGTCTCGAAACAGGCACTCTCAGAAAATGTACTATACTTTAATCCTAAAGTAAAGGAGTAAGACAATGTCAAAGAAAGCAAAAGGTAATAGAATACAGGTGATCCTTGAGTGCACAGAGCACAAGGAAAGCGGTATGCCGGGTACTTCAAGATACGTTACCACAAAGAATAGAAAGAATACACCGCAACGTATGGAGCTCAAGAAGTACAATCCTATCTTGAAGCGCATGACCGTACACAAGGAAATTAAGTAATAAAAAGAATACAGCAGACCATGGCAAAGAAAGCAGTCGCAAACCTACAGAAGGGTGAAGGACGTACATTCTCTAAAGTGATCAAGATGGAAAAGTCTCCAAAGACAGGCGCATACGTATTTGTCGAAGAGATGGTTCCAAATGATGCAGTGAAGGACTACTTCAGCAAGAAGTAATTTTTCCCTGGTCAAAGGGAGAGAAGACGACCTTACGAGCAAGCAACGACACGTGGTGCATGAGGTACTGACACGCTTGCTGTAAGCCCTTAGTGCGCAAAATCATATGACATCGTAAGCCTGAAGAGACTCAAGATAGCTTGAGTCCTTTGGGCTTTTTGTCGTATCCGGCAGAAACCTAAAAGAAAACATGGAGACAACGACACAAAAAAGAATACTCATAACGGGGGCTTCCGGATTTATAGGCAGATATCTCGTAGATGAAGCCTTACACCAGGGCTACGAGGTATGGGCAGGTGTACGTGAAAGCAGTTCACTCCGACACCTGTCAGACAAGCGCATCAAATTCATAGATCTCGACTACACTTCGGTAGAGAGGCTATCGGCTCAAATAAACGAGATCAGCCATGCTGGAGAGCCGACATGGCACTATGTCATCCACAATGCAGGATTAACAAAAACAATCAAAAGAAAAGACTTTTACAGAGTCAACGGCACATATACCGACAATCTTTTCAAAGCGTTGGCAGCTGCCCCAAAAACTCCTGAGAGCGTCGTACTCATGAGCAGCCTGAGCACTTATGGGCCACCTATATCCGGAGACAGACCGATGAGGGCAGATGACCCTCAACGGCCCAACACCGATTATGGCAAATCAAAGTTGGAGGGAGAAAAAGCACTCTTGCGTTCGGGGCTTCCCTACTCTATCATGCTGCTGACAGGTGTCTATGGCCCCGGGGATGCAGACTACCTGATGGCAGTGAGAGAGATAGCCCGAGGCTTGAACATACAAGCCGGTTGTTCACCTCAAGAAATAACGTTTGTGTATGCAAGCGATGTGGCAGAAGCGACTTTTCACGTCCTGACACACCCTGATGCAATAGGAGGACGTTTTATGCTCACAGACGGCAATATATACAAAGACCATGATTTTGGTCGGATCGTCCAAAAACTTCTCGAAAAAAAGCGTATCATCAACCTGAGGATGCCACTGCCGATAGTCCGCGTGGCATGCTTGGTGGGAGATATCGTCGGCAAAATAACGGGAAAAGTAACCCCGCTAAACAGTGATAAATATCGCATCTTTGCTCAACGCTCATGGGCTTGTGACGACTCCCCCATAAGAGCATTGGGATTTATGCCAAAAGTACAATTGGAGGAGGGGTTCAGAAGAGTCATTGAAGCAGCTCGACAAGAGGGCAAACTATAAAGCATCACAATGAAAAAAGGTAGAGATCAGAAGATCATCATAGGTATAGACCCCGGCAGTGTCATCATGGGCTACGGCATACTCTGCGTGACAGGAAAAAGCGCAGAGATGATCGCCATGGGGGTACTCAAAATGGACAAAACAGCTTCACCATACGAGAGGCTGAAAAAAATATACGATGGTGTATCTGCGCTCATCCGACGCTACAATCCTGATGATCTTGCCATAGAGGCTCCATTTTACGGTAAAAACGTACAGTCGATGCTCAAATTGGGGCGTGCGCAAGGCGTCGCTATCGCCGCAGCTCTTGCATCCGATACACTTGTACATGAGTATGCTCCTATGGAGATCAAGCGTGCGATAACAGGCACAGGACGAGCATCAAAAGAGCAAGTCGCGACACTACTCCAAAAGATGCTACACATCCCGGAGGAGTCCATGCAGATCGAACTCGATGCCACCGACGGCCTGGCTGTAGCCTTTTGTCACTTCGTACAATCGACCTCTCCTCTTCAACGTCAGAAGTCAGGAAGTTGGGCGGATTTTGTACGGAAAAACCCGGATAAAGTACGCGGACTGTAATAGTCAAAAGGCCTTAAATCATTTCACCGTTTGGATAAAAAACGGTATGTTTGTGTATTGATTACGAAGCATTCTAATGGGAAAAGTAATAGCAATATCTAACCAAAAAGGTGGTGTCGGTAAAACCACGACAACAATCAACCTCGCTGCATCTCTCGTGGCACTTGAAAAAAAAGTGCTTATCATAGATGCCGACCCTCAGGCCAATGCAACCTCGGGGCTCGGTGTCAAGCCTACGTCCACGGATCAGACGATCTACAACTGTCTCTTGGGAGAGGCAGATCCTAAAAAATGCATCTCGGAGACTTCTGTCGAGGGGCTAGTGATACTACCGTCGCATACCGACTTGGCCGGTGCAGAGATAGAGCTCATCAAGGTGGAGCGCCGTGAGTTTGTGATGAAAAAGATCACCGACTCTCTCAAGGATGACTACGACTTCATCTTCATAGACTGCTCTCCATCCCTCGGGCTGATCACCGTCGCAGCTCTGACAGCAGCAGACTCTGTGATCATCCCTGTACAATGTGAATACTTCGCACTGGAAGGTATCAGCAAACTGCTCAACACTCTCCAGATCATCAAGCGCAAACTCAATCCACATATCGATATAGAGGGTTTCCTGATGACCATGTACGATGCTCGGACTCGTCATTCCAATCAAATCTATGAGGAGGTCAAGAAACACTTCAAGTCGCTTGTCTTCTCAAGTGTCATACATCGCAACATACGTCTGAGCGAAGCCCCCAGTCACGGCAAATCGGTACTCGACTTTGACCTCGACAGTCGCGGAAGTCAGAATTATCTGCAACTTGCTCAGGAGCTGTTGGCAAAAAATCAAAAATAACCTCTTCTCCATAATCCCATACAATACCCCGGACAATGAGTAAAAAAGAAAGATCATCACTTGGGAGAGGCTTGGATGCCCTCATCTCTACCGACTACCTTTCGATAGAGACTCAAGGCTCATCCTCTATCAATGAGATAGCATTGTCAGACATCATACCCAATGAGGAACAGCCTCGTACGTTCTTTGAAGAGGAAGCTCTCGGCGAACTGGCTGACTCCATCCGCCACATAGGTATCGTACAGCCTATCACGGTGTATGGCATCCCCGATGAACCGGGGAAATATCGCATCATATCCGGTGAACGCCGATATAGAGCGGCAAAGCTGGCGGGCTTGGAGGCAATCCCCGCTTATGTCCGCACCGCGGAGGACGAACAGGTCATGGAAATGGCACTGATCGAAAATATCCAGCGCGAAGACCTCAATGCCATAGAGATATCATTGGCTTTCAAAAAGCTGATAGACACATACAAACTCACTCAGGATGACCTCAGCACAAGAGTGGGTAAAAAGCGTGCAACGATATCCAACTATCTGCGTCTACTGAAACTGCCTGCAGAGGTGCAAATGGGGTTGAAGGACTCCAAAATAGACATGGGGCATGCACGTGCTCTATTATCTCTCAACGATACGGAACTACTGCTTGCAGTCTATGAGCAGGCTGTCAAAGAAAGACTGTCAGTAAGACAAGTGGAAGAGATAGTGAGGAGCTACAACGAAGGTGGTAGCCCCGCACCTAAGGCTAAGAAAAAAGGCAGTGTGAAAACACCTGAGGAGTTTGCTCTGCTTGCACAACACTTCTCCAACATCTTCAAGACAAAGGTCTCTATGACTTGTAGTGAGAGTGGCAAGGGGAAGATCACGATACCGTTTGGTTCTGAACAGGAACTTGAGGCCATCCTTAGCACGCTCGACAAGTTATGATACAGCTCACAGGTTTTCGACGTCTAATCGGTCTGCTGATCATCTGCCCACTTTGCTCATACGTGGCTCGCGCGGGGGTCTCCGACAGTATTCCTCAACGAGACAGTCTTCAAGTCTTGGCAGATAAAGCCATACTCAAAGCTGACACACTGCTACCCTCAACAGATTCGGCAAAAGTGTCTGAAATGAATGAAATAGCAAAAAAAATCGTCGAAACACCTCAGATTGTAGAAAAGAAGGGAAAAACTTTCGAGTTGAAACCTCAAAAACAAAAAAACAGGTTTGTTCCCAAACCTAAAATGGCTCTGCTATGGTCTATCATACCCGGTGGCGGACAGGTGTACAACCGCAAGTTTTGGAAAATACCACTCATTGCGACAGCATACACAGGGTTTTACTATGCTATCACGTGGAATCACACCAACTTGACAGAGTATGCCAATGCATATAGGGACATCAAGAGTGACGCCCCTTTGGAAAACAAGTCTTGGATAGACTTCATCCCATCCAATGCCAAGCCGGAAGACTATATCAACAATACAACTTTTCACGAACGTCTGAGACGTGGACGTGACTTTTATCGCCGCAATAGGGACTTAAGCATCATCCTCTCTGTGGCGACCTACATACTCATTATGGTGGATGCTTATGTCGACGCTGAACTTTACTCATTCGACATCTCGCCTAATGTTTCTTTGACATACCGGCCTCACGTATCGATGCCTACACCGACAATGCCACAAACCTCATATGGAGTACAAGTGGCTTTGAAGTTTTGAGGCAAATAAAATCGTGAGCTAAAGACAAAAAACTCTATGCAAACAAAAAGCTACATACGGTACTGCGCCTTAGCTTGCTGCCTGCTCTTGGGAGTGTCTTATCACACTCAAGCGCAGGAGACTGTCGCCACAGACGGTGTAGCAGACTCGCTGTGTCTCCCCTCCGGAGAGATGGTTCCCGAAGCCCTTGATGGCAAATTGACAAGCATGATCGAAGACAAGTATAAAACTTACTTTGATCGTTCCATACCTTCTACAGCGCGCACAAAACACTTATCCAATGATGAGTACCAAAAAAGACTGAATGCCCTCAACAGCATCATTCCATTGACTTACAATTCTATTGTACATGAGTGTATCGATGAATTTGTAAACAAACGTAGTCGCCTATTTGAACAAGTACTTTCCAAGAGTACCTACTACTTCCCGATGATAGAAGAGGAGTTGGATAAGCACAACCTGCCTCTCGAGCTGAAGTACCTCGCCATCGTAGAATCGGCACTTACTCCGACCGCCGTCTCACCAAGAGGGGCAACGGGAATATGGCAAATCATGCTATCGACAGGCAAAGTATATGGGCTACTGATAGACAGCCTGGTGGACGAACGTCGAGATCCCAAGAGATCGACACAGGCGGTATGCTCACTCTTCAAAGATCTCTATGCCCTGTATGGGGATTGGTTACTTGCCCTTGCTTCGTACAACTGTGGGCCGGGGAGTGTAAACAAAGCCATCCGCAAAGCCGGAGGAGCCAAAGACTTCTGGAAGATTTATCAGCATCTTCCACGTGAGACAAGATCATATGTCCCATACTTCATCGCTGTGTACTATGCCATGGAGTACTACAACGACTATGATCTCAGTCCGGGAACTATACAGTTGCCTCTCGCCACAGATACCGTCAGAGTAGACAGAAAATATTCATTCTCTCAAATCAGTAAGATCTCCGGTGTCAGTGAAGAGACCCTTATGCTCCTCAATCCGAAATACAGGAAAGGTATCGTCCCCGGTCATGGTGAAAACCAGACGGTCATCCTACCTCTTGCGAATGCCAATACTTTTGCAGCGCAAAAAGAGGCTTTGCCGGTAGCTCAAATCCAAACAAAGGAATCAACTATATACCATAAGGTCGGTAAGCGTGAATCTTTGGGATCCATCGCTAAGAAGTACGGAGTGGACATCGAGGATATCAAGAGCTGGAACAAACTTCGCCGCAACACGGTTAGAGCCGGACAACGACTCGCCATAAGGATAATCACAGAACAGGAAGAGCTAGAGGCAATGCCCGTAGCAACGGATCGAAATGATCTTGCACAAGCACAATTGGTGGCAGGTCAAACAGTAGAGAAAGCCCCTGAGCCTGTAAAAAAAGTTGCAGAGAAGAAAGCCACAAAAAAAACTTCTGCACGCTATCATACGGTCACCAAAGGGCAATCCCTCAACCTCATCGCAAAAAAATACAAGGGGGTGACCGTCGCAAAGTTGAAGAAAGCCAACGGACTAAAAAATAACAAAATACACCCGGGGCAGAAGCTTATCATACCATAACTCACCTTTGTAAAGATGAATGTAAGCAACGAGATAATAAAAGCAAAGCAACGATTCGGCATAATCGGGAATGCTCCGAGCTTGAATAGGGCCATCGAGGTAGCTCTCCTCATTGCCCCTACAGATGTCTCTGCCCTTATCACAGGAGAGAGTGGTGTAGGGAAAGAGAGCTTCCCTCAGATCATACACAGCAACAGCATCCGCAAACATGGTCCCTATATCACGGTAAACTGTGGAGCAATCCCTGAAGGCACCATAGACTCTGAACTATTCGGACACAAAAAGGGATCTTTTACCGATGCCGTAAGCGAGCGGAAAGGATATTTTGAGGTCGCCGATGGAGGGACAATATTTCTTGATGAGGTAGGAGAACTTCCATTGCCGACCCAAGCAAGACTCCTCAGAGTACTCGAATCGGGGGAATTTATGAAGGTAGGTTCGTCTCAAGTACAGAGAACCAATATCCGTGTCGTTGCAGCAACCAATGTCGACTTACAAGATGCGATCAGACGTAAAAAGTTCAGAGAAGACCTGTACTACCGTCTCAACACTGTTACCATCGAACTTCCACCCTTGAGAGACAGGGGGGAGGACATAAGGCTGTTGTTCAGGAAGTTTGCTGCAGACTTTGCAGACAAATATCGCATGCCTCCGGTGCGACTCAGTGATGAGGCACAGATGCTTATTTCTACGTATAATTGGCCGGGGAATATCCGTCAATTACGTAATGTTGTAGAGCGTCTTAGTGTCATTGCCGAAGACAGAGAGATTTCGATTGATATTCTACGCGAAAATCTTCCCGCCAATGCAGAAGTACGTCATCCGGCTATTATAAGAACTCCGCAGAAAGAGGGAGGCTTCCGAGACTATGAGTCCTCATCGAAAGAGATCCCAACGGGCTCACTGGAGATACTGTACAAGATGATCTACGATCTCAAAAATGAGGTATCCGAACTGTCAAGGAATCTCCACAGAGCGATGGACAACCATCCCTCAAGACATGATATCAATAGTACACCTGCGCCATATGTGGAGTCGGCAGCACGTCCTCTACCTCAGACGATAGTAACACCTGTCAGCGATAGGACATCCTTTGTAGAAGCAATCCCAAGAGATGTAAGCACGCACCAGATACAGCACAGCATCAGCGGAGACCTCATCACATCAGAATACGAGGAGATACTAAATCCCGATAGGACACTCTCACTCGAAGAGATGGAACAAGAGTATATCCGTATGGTCCTTCGTCGCAACAACGGAGTACGCAAAAAGACTGCCGATGACCTCAAGATATCCGAACGCACACTCTATAGAAAACTTAAAGAACATGACCTGGATTAAACGCATCAACATCATATCCATAGCGATCTTCTTGGTTCTCTCAGTAACGAGCTGTATCGTCTCCTACAAACTCAACGGAGCCAGCATAGACTACAATAGGATCAAGACCGTGACTATACGCGACTTCTCCAACCTTGCTCCGTTGGTCTATCCCCCATTGGCTCAGAAGTTTACCGAGGATCTCAGAGAGAACTTCCAAAGACGCACCCGACTCAACATGCAACCTGCCGGGGGAGATCTGAACATCGAAGGGGAGATCGTAGGCTATGACCTTGCGGCTGAAGCGGTGCAGGAGGATGCCTACTCAGCAAAGACAAGATTTACACTTCGCATCAAAGTTCGGTATACAAATAGGATCAATCCTGATGAAGACTTTGAACGAGAGTTCTCCTCTTTTACGACATTTGACAGTAATATCCTATTTACTGATGTCCAAGACGGGCTGTGTAAAGAGCTGACAGAAGACATCATTCAACAGATTTTCAACGCCACCGTCGAAAACTGGTAAGGTCATGAGGGTCGACGAGCTACACAACATCATCCGAGGAAAAGCGACAATAGATGAGACACAACTGAGTGATCTCATCGCCTTGAGTACGCGGTATCCCTACTCAGCATCTTTGCACACGATCATACTTTTGGGGCTATACAAAACACAAGACCTGCGCTTTGCCTCCGAACTCCAACGCAGATCCCTCTACATACCCGATCTTGCAAAGCTCTTTTTCGTCCTCAAAGGAGATGACCATGCAATGCTTCAACCTCACGCTCAAAGCGAAGAAATACAAAGCTCCAACGCCTTTGACATTATCGATACCTTCCTTTCCGAGCATCCCGATGACTCCTCATCAGATGTTGAACAACTCTTCTCGCCCCAAGAAAATGACTCGCTCTCTCTTTCAGAAGATTATTTTACATGGATAGAGGATCATGTCCCTACTACTCAAACCACAGAGAAAGAGGACACAATGACCCTCATCTCGAACTTTCTCAACAAAGGAAAAGAAGCCGAACAACTGAAGTCCCTTGAGCAACAACCTGAGACGCCCTTGTCGAAACAATCCCCAAAGCAAGGTGTCGAATCTCCTCCGGAAGAAGAACTACTTACAGAGACCCTCGCACGCATATATATAAAACAAGGTAAGTACGATAATGCTCTGAGAATTATTAAATCATTAAATTTGAATAATCCAAAAAAAAGCAGTTACTTTGCGGAGCAAATTGATTTTTTAGAAAAGTTGATACTTAACAGTTGATTCAACAAACTAACTTAGACATATGTATATTTTTCTATCAATTGTGATTGCGTTGCTTGCAGTCCTTTTAACATTCATCGTTACGATCCAAAACTCCAAGGGAGGAGGTCTTGCTTCAGGATTTTCGTCTTCGAACCAGATCATGGGTGTGCGTAAGACTACCGATATCCTTGAAAAGTTGACATGGGGTCTTACAGGTACCATGGTTGTTTTGTGTATCCTTGCAGCAAGGTATGCACCACGTCACGAAGATGCAAGATCTAACTCTTCTATCGAGGAGTTTGTCAACAAGGCTCAAGTTCCTGTCGCTCCGGAGACACAACCATTTGCAGACGTAGCACCAGAGACAACAGCTCCTGAAGCCACACCTGCAGACAGCACAGCAAACCAATAAATCACATACAGTACACGAAGGCTCCCAAAACTTCTTAGAGAAGTTTTGGGAGCCTTTCGTTTTTACTCTCTTAAAGAAAGATCAAGGCTCTTTGAGTTTACAAAAACCTCAGGCTCAAAAATTCTTAACACAGAAGAGACAGCCCTAAATCCGTCGGGGAAGATTTGGAAGCAAACAGATTTTATTATACTTTTGCCTACGACCATAGTGGTCGTTATGAGTTATAAATACAATAAAATTTTAATCAGATGGTAAAAAAACTACTATTTAGCCTTGTACTGACATTCGGCTTTATCGCAGCGGGCAACGTATATGCTCAAACTCCTGTAAAGAAGGAAGAAACCAAGAAAGAATGCAAGGGAAAAAAGAATTGCGATAAGAAGGAGTGCGACAAGAAGGCCGGTGAAAAGAAAGAATGTTGCAAGGACAAGAAGGGTTGCGACAAGAAAGAGGGCGACAAGAAAGAATGCAGCAAGGGTAAAGAGTGCGAAAAGAAGTAATCTACAACCTTTTCAAGTTCCTTACATAACACAAGAACAGAGGGCATGCCACGGGCAAATATCGTGGATGCCCTCTTTTTTATTTTAGGTAGCGAAGCCACCCAAATAAGACAAATATTCTGTACCTTTATGGCCGGAAAAATACTAACCAAACATATTCCTTATCACTATGTACGGAAAGATCCAAGAACATCTCCAAAATGAGATCAAAGAGATCCGCAACGCCGGTCTCTACAAAGAAGAGCGCATCATCATCAGTGCTCAAACTGCCGAAATCAAAGTTAATGACGGCGGTAAGGAAAAAGAAGTTCTCAACTTCTGTGCCAACAACTACCTCGGCCTCTCAGACAATCCACGTCTGATCGATGCAGCGAAAAAGGCCATGGACACTCACGGCTTCGGTATGTCATCAGTACGCTTCATCTGCGGTACACAAGACATCCACAAGCAACTCGAAAAGGCGATCTCCAACTACTTCAAGACCGAAGACACCATCCTCTACGCAGCATGTTTCGATGCTAACGGCGGTGTATTCGAGCCACTATTCACAGAAGAAGATGCCATCATCTCAGACAGTCTCAACCACGCATCCATCATCGACGGTGTGCGTCTGTGTAAGGCAAAGAGATACCGCTATGCGAACGCTAATATGGAAGAGCTCGAAAAGTGTCTCCAAGAAGCTCAAGCACAGAGATTCCGCATCATCGTCACAGACGGTGTATTCTCCATGGACGGTAACGTAGCTCCTATGGACAAGATCTGTGACCTCGCAGAGAAGTACGATGCTCTTGTGATGGTCGATGAGTGTCACTCTGCAGGTGTTGTCGGCAAGACAGGCCGTGGTGTGGCTGAGCAATACAATGTGTACGGTCGTGTAGACATCCACACCGGCACGCTCGGCAAAGCCTTTGGTGGTGCGGTAGGTGGATTTACCACAGGACGCAAGGAGATCATCGAGATGCTTCGTCAGCGTTCACGCCCATACCTCTTCTCCAACTCCATCCCACCCGCAGTCGTAGGTGCAGGTATCGAGATGTTCAAGATGCTTGAAGAAAGCAACGACCTCCACACCAAGTTGATGGAAAATGTCACTTATTTTCGCGACAAGATGACTGCTGCAGGGTTCGACATCAAGCCTACACAGTCAGCTATCTGTGCTGTGATGCTCTACGATGCTCCACTGTCACAGAAGTATGCAGCTCGTCTCCTCGACGAGGGTATCTACGTGACAGGCTTCTACTACCCTGTGGTGCCCAAGGGCGAAGCTCGTATCCGTGTACAGCTATCTGCTGCTCACGACTGCAAGCACCTCGATAAGGCTATTGAAGCCTTCATCAAGGTAGGTAAGGAACTTGGCGTCATCAAGTAAAGCACGACACCGCATCTGCTTTCTCTGAGAAGAAGCAACAAAATAAAAGCGTCACGCAAGGTCTGCCCTTGTAGTGACGCTTTTTTATTTGCCTGTATTTCTTTGAAAAATATTTCCCGGGTCGCTCCGATATCATGTCTCATAAAAAAGTTGTCTAACTTGATGAAACAAGTTAGACAACTTCATATCACAAGGTAGGCTCGTTGATTTTGTGCCTTCTACCTCTTTACCATTCAGCTACTGCACCACTTGGAATTTGTGGAAGCATACCCGTAGTAGTGGTGCCCGCTCCCGGCGTCATGAGTTGGAATGTATGGATGCCGGTATGTTCAGGCACAGGATAGTTATAGTTGAATGTCAACACATTACCTCCCGCAGGTAGAGCAAAAGGATAAGCCCCATGCCTTACCAATGCCATCTTGAAGACCGTGTTATCTGTCTTGGTGTATTCGAGCACCATCGCGTAGTGCATTGTCTGAGCGGAAAGGAACGTGGCAAACTCTGCTGTGAGGACCTGCGTAGCTGCATCATACTTGATCAAAGCATTGCCATCTTTGTCTACAACATTTTTATCCACCTTGGTGACAGAAAACTTACCAAGATGATGTCTTCCCAAGCCATTCTGCATAGCTGTTGTGGTTGGGATCTTAATCACAAGTTTACTGACATCTATCTCTTCACCTGCTGCAAGGCCAAAAAGCGTTTTGGGATCCTTACATCTCAGCCTGACCTTCTGGGTAGCTCTCTTGAGACGAATTGTGAATCGGTCGGAATTATTACCGGAGAAGAATGTGGAGTGAGAAGCATATGTATCCCATGGCACGGGTTTCTGATAGATGATACCGTGAGGATTAGGATTCGCTTCGTCTATATGCTTATTGACAAGAATTGCGTTGTTGGGTTCTGTCTCAGGCTGGAACGAAGCATATGCGATGTAATCAGGATCGAAGAGGAAATCTACCACTGCGAAGTTCGTATTGTCCATTGTCGTAGGTTTGTCAAATCCTCTATACACATCTTGTCTGAACTTATTAAGGAGCGTTGCGTTATCACTATTGGTATCGATATAGGATGCCGGAGCAGGTGTAGGCTCTTTGAAATTGCCATTGGCATCCAGTTCGTGCCATCTTGTGACATGTGCAGTCTTTTTGTTGGCAGAGAAGTCAAGGGTATTGTAAGGAGTATTGGACTTGTAGATAGGCACCTTGGGATTATCGTTGAAGAAGTAGTTGAGGAATATCTTTGTCTTCAACTTGAGATTAAGGTTGCGAGAGTAAGTCTTGCCATCTTTATCTCGTGCAAAGAAGATGGCTTCTGCCGTATGTGGAGTATCGGGTCCCCAACCCATCTTGGGCGATGTGACATAGATCTTCTTGCCCGCCTGATCTATCCTGTACTCCCAACCTCTTGGCAGGGCAGCATAGACAGTGGTGAGCTTGTCTGACTTCTCAAATGGGAACTCAATCTCCTCGGCTATTTCTTCAAAGAGCAAAGAATAGGTAGGCTCATCAAAGCGTGCAGAGGCATCGGTACCATTGAGGAGCGAATTTTCAGGCATGATCTTGAATAATGTCTGCTCCTTGCCCGGTAGCCTCACATCCCCTATCGGAAGCGTAGTATGGATGACCACCGTACCATCAGGTTCTATCGTAATACCGGTGATAGGACTATTGACACCGTCGGCACCCTTGTCACCCTTATCGCCTTTGTCTCCTTTATCTCCCTTATCACCCTTATCACCTTTGTCTCCTTTGCCACCATTGGCCTTGATCTTTTTGCCATCGGCATCCAAGATAAATACAGGAGGTTTTCCGTCTCCATAAGAGATCGTCCAGTAGAGGTTTTCATCGCTTGGATTGTCGGGATCCTGCATCGCTCCGATCTTGGGCGTCTTACCATTCTCTCCGGTAGCAGGTACGCCGGTATCCTTACCATTGACAAACCAATTGCCATTGAAGCCGATTTCGATGAGAGGAGTCTCTCCGTCTTTACCGTCCTTGCCGTCTTTTCCATCACGTCCGAAAGGAATATAGATCACCTTGGAGCCGATCGTCACCCTCGCACCTATCGTGTCCTTGGTGTGATCACTGTTGGTGATGATGTCGTACTCAAGCGAAGAAACGGGCTCTTTCTGCTCAAGAGCTTGGATGAGTAGTCTCAAATCAGCAAGACTTCCGTTGATCTTATCGACCTTCTGATTCAGGTCCTTGATGCTCCCTGCCAGCATATACTGACGGCTATACAGAGCATTTACATCCTCCTTGTAACAACCTGTCACCAGCAGAGACAGGAAGATGGACAGGACAGTTATGATAGATATATGTTTTAGTCTCATAGCTTTATCTTTGTGCTTGGATGTATTTGTTTAACTGCGAAAGGTTACTTTTTGCGATGTCACTCTTATCGCTGATAGAGTCAAAATATCGTCGTGCCGACTCATTGTCTCCCCTCTCGGCATGAGCGATGCCAAGAGCATTGATCACAACTGTAGTCTTCTGCTTGACTTGTGTGAGGTTTCGTATAGCCTGATCGTACATACCGGACTCAAGTCTGTTAAGTCCGCGAAGAGTACGGGCAAGGTCGCTGTCACCATAGAGCTTATCCAACACCTCCAGTGCTTCCACACGCTGAGGAGAGCCCTTGGGGTACAGCTGCGCGACAGTGTAGATCTCTTCGGGGCTCAGACTTGTAGGATCTGTCTTGATGCGCTCCTTGGCTTCGTTCGGATGAAAGCCTCTGATGTCGTAAGAGACAGTGTATTTACTCAGACGAAGAGAGGGATACACATCCCTGAGGAGTTCGGCATAGCCCGCAACTCTCTTCATCTCGGCCTTGCGCACATTGACATCTGCACCGGAGAGGATCACCAGGATCGCACTCTTATTGGGGAGCGAACTCGCAGAGACGGTCTCTTTCAGACCTTCCCAGTTTTCACCTGTTGTCCCCAGTCTAAAAAGCGATCGGGAGAGTTCAGAACGCTGCATGACATACTCTATCAATGACTGCGCACGTCCTTCTGCAAGTCTGAGATTGTGATTCAAGTCTCCCTCCGGAGAAGCATACCCATCGATCATTATACCGCGTATCGTCAAATCCGAATCATCTTGGAGGCGTTGTAGTTCACCCTCTATACGAGCAAGCTCTGCCTTGTTGTTGGCCAAGCCCGGCTCTATATTAGTCTTGTTGAGTGGGTAACTCAGCGAGATTGTGGCAGAGTGTGCTCTCTGCTTTGGGACAATCTCAGCCGTTGCTTCAGGATAGATGATCATATATTCAGGCTTTGGGATCACCTTCGGAACCGGTGCGACCTGACGAGTGGAATATCTCGGTTTCACGGTTTTCCCAAACTTGTACACCAGGCCTACGGCAGGTTGCCAGGTAAAGTCATCATAAGCCCTCTTGGCAGAGAGGACTCCGTCGATAGCTCGATCCCGTTCCCAGACAAGTCTGTTTGTAAGCTCCAGCCCCCACTTCGACGACAAGTTGAAGCGTAACGAGAGATCTCCACCAAGACCAAAAGTGAGATCCTGATTGACTTTTGGTGCAACCTTCTTGTCGGTTGAAGCATCGACTATAGTCGAGGAGAAATGGCTCAGATACAAGCCGGGTTTGAGTAACAGCACGACAGGTTGATCATAACGAGCAGCAGAGAGAGAAAATAGTCCGTTGAGGTTGAGGACAGCATTGATCGAAGTCTGTATCATACGTACATCGCTTCTGATCTTATCGAGACCTATACCCTTGAGACTTATCTCATTGCTATTGATTCCCTGTTCGCCGAATATATCCTTGACAGGAGTGTACACTATGCCATCTATCATCGTGTAAGGATAGTACACATAAGCATCATGCATACCCAACACATAGGTCTGCTGATAGCCCGAAGCCAAGGCCGAGTTTTGTCCATAGCCTGCGTTGAGTTCGATGGCAAAGATGGGAGAAAACTGATGTCCGAGCTTCAGTTGGCCTCCGACACCGAAGCAGAACTTCTTGTCGGATATCGAGTATAGATCACCAAAGTAGTATGGAGAGAATAGTTCTGCGCCTGTGTACCAATAACTTCCTTGGTGTTTAGCATGGAGTCTTGGACAAGAGCCCTCATTCGACTCTTGAGCGGACATCGTGGTAGACACGAGATCGCAAAGCAACAAAAATCCACATAAAAGCAGACCTTTTGTCGAAAGTAATTTCTTAGTCTTTGTCATTATCATATTTTTTCTACATTGAAGGGTAATATATATATTAATACTCCGAGCTATAGAAAAAACGGAGCATTGTGCTTTCACATCTCTCTTATTAACAGGCACCATTACGGTAATTATAATACAAATATAGCAAAAATTCACTGATTGCCAACTTGGAGTCCTAAAGCCCCTCCAATAACACACAGTCTTTCAAAAAGAAAGCTCCCACACCCCCTCGGCCCGTCTAAGCAAGCAATATATCAAACAAGAGATGCTTGGTCATATTGCGAGAAGTAATTATATTTGATCCCAAATTAGGCTTAAGAAAATTTTCAAAACTAATGAAACGCGTTGTAGTTTTACTGATCACACTACTCTCGTTATTGGGATGTCACCAACAAGTTGTAAAGACAGCCAATCGAAATTGGCTACCGGATATCAAGATCGAGAATCATGATCTGAAGGGGAATGTCAAGATGTGCCGCACAATCGATGAGTATGAGGACTACGCAAATCTTGGGACTCAGAGGGA
The DNA here is from genome assembly GCF_030529325.1 of Porphyromonas sp. Lineage (GTDB taxonomy): Bacteria > Bacteroidota > Bacteroidia > Bacteroidales > Porphyromonadaceae > Porphyromonas_A. The sequence continues at coordinate 24,678 of NZ_JAUMXC010000010.1, forward strand.
TACCACTGTATCCTACTTCAACACCCAAGGATATCTATCATCGGTATCTTATATCAACATCACACAGCGCACGACGACGTACTTCTACGACGAGACTTCCAGATTGATCGGCTCTAAAAGCCTTTTCAGTTCCGACAACAGGACAAGCGAGGACTCGTACAGCTATGATGAGAGAGGCCTCCTCACAGAAATCAAATCTGTCGAAAGGACCGGCGCGACAAATCATCATCTGATACTCAAGTACGATGATAAAGGGCGTTGCATAGAGGAACAGAGCTACCTTAACGAAGAGGCTTCTCCGATTTTCAGCTACAAAACCGAGTACGATGACAAAGGCAATACGTCAAGCACCACGGTGTATGGGACAGAAAGAGAGCTCAAGAGGATAGAGTTTATTTCTTATGACTCTGAAGGCAAAAAAATAGAGACGACAGACACATTTTACACCTCTGAAGGAGGAGAAAGCCACAGACTCAAAACGACCTACAATAAGCAGGAGCTCCCGACTATCGTCGAAGAACATAGAAATGGCTCTCTACATGCAAAGAATGTCTACATCTATGATGACTCCGATCGAGAAAAAGAAATCATCTCCTATGAGATGTCGAGAGATGGCGAACTCACCATCAGCAACCGTAGCAGCTACGACTACGACGACAAAGGAAATCTCATCAAGATGGTGACCTATTCCGGAGAAGGTGAAGAGATATACTCATCATCGTCTACTTATGCCTACGATAAGAACGGTAACTGGATCAGCAAAACCACAACTTCCTACTTCATGTTTGAGGGGGGGAAGGAGTCATCTTCAAACACCATCAGACGGACAATAGAGTACTACGAATAACCCCGAATACAGCATGAATAGAAAAGACCTCCTGCTCATCACTCGGCATGGGGATGACTCTCCGGCACTGTACAAGGCTTATGACAAGGTGATGCTCATAGCCATCGTAGTGAGCCTGATACCTCTGGTCACTCGCAGCAATTCGCCCGTACTGTACTGGATAGACATCACCACAACGACACTCTTCATCATTGACTATATTTTACGTTGGGTGACAGCGGATTATAGGATGAAGCAATCCGGATGGAAAGCCTACCTACTCTACCCGTTCACCATCGGGGCGATACTCGATCTGCTCTCTATCCTGCCGATGATAGGGTATTTCAACTCATCCCTAAAAGTCCTTAGGATGTGGCGTCTGATGAAGATATTCAGAGTGGCAAGGGTCTTCAGATACTATGAGCCTTTACAAGTCATGATATCCGTCCTCAGGAAAAAAGCAGAAGTACTCATGACGATAGTGGGATTTGCAATCTTTTATATCCTCACGACAGCGTTGGTGATGTTCAACATCGAACAACCCGTCAACCCCTCTACCGGAGCATACTTCTTTGAGACCTATTTTGATGCCGTCTATTGGGCCACCTGCACCCTCACAACGGTAGGTTATGGAGACATCTATCCCATATCAAACTTGGGGAGGCTCTTCAGTATGGTCTCGGCTATCCTTGGTATAGCCATCATAGCCCTACCCTCGGGGATCATCACTGCCGGATATATGGAAGAGATGTACGAAAAGAAAAAAGAGAGAGACTGCGGAGATGCAGGCTGATCCACCAAGTAGTGGAGCCTGACAGCAAAAAATATACGATCCTCAAGATCAACGTGACTAACTTGACAAATCAATGTGGCTAACTTGATTCAAGCTGTGGCCAAAAGTCGGAGACGATACAAACACTCCTCATATCCCGACCCTATCCGGCAGATAAGTATAAGAAAGTAAAGACAATAAAGAGACGGTACCACTTACCCCATAATTGGGATATGTGATACCGTCTCTTTATTTTTCACCTATCGGAGGAGGTTACTCACTCTCGCTGAAACTGCTATCCACCTCTACAAATTCTTTGCCGTCAAATCGGTAACAATAATACAGGCCTTGCGAACCAAAAGGTGCGACGACATCACCTCTCTCGTCCAAGTACATTTGTGATTGTCCCGCCACATCGGCAAGAAACTCCCAAGGTCTACGTGGATCTTTGTTTGTCCATCGATAGACAAACGCCTTCATGGATGCTCCCCCATAGTCACAGAGAGAGATAATGAGTTCGGGCACACCGTCCTTGTCAAAGTCATAATAAGTCATCTCAAAATTGACATACTCGGCCGAAAGCTCTTCCCACCAGTCAGAAATCCTATCTTTGACATCAGGCAGGAAGTCCTGCATGACCTCTCCTCGTCGATAGAGCAAACCGACAGGTAGAGAGCCGGTCTCAGGATCGATCTCAAAAGACAACGTCTCATCCTCACGTCCATCACCATTGAGATCACAAGTCATATCTCGATCATAGTCCTCAAGATTCCAGGTGATGTGCTTATTCTTTGTCCTGAAGATCGGAGAGTGTCTATTTCCGGTGTTTCCTCCTGTCTCCTCATCATAGCGTACCTTGAAGGTGGTATACTTCACGGTATCACTCTCTTCTTGCTGTGTTGATCCTGATTTTTTCGTACCACTGCAGCCATACCCATTCATCAGGCAAACGATGGCAAGCAGTCCTCCCACAATATTTTTCATAATATTCATACCGGTAATTATTAATATTTTCTTCGCCCTCCACCCTTGCAAGAAGGACAAGTTGAAACAAATGTACAAAAAGTAAACAAGATTGGGCAATCATCGGAATTTTGTAAATTTGTATGACTGCAGCCAAAGATCTACGAGTGGCTTTGACTGTAGCACACATACCAAAACTCGGTTAGATATATTGAATGGAAGAGAATCCCAAGTTTAAGATGATCGCCAAGACCATGCATGGTCTTGAGGAGATCCTGAAGAGTGAGTTGGAGTCGATAGGGGCTACAGATATAGAGCCCGGGCGACGGATGGTCGCCTTTGTCGGAGACAAGAGCACGCTATACAAGGCAAATATCCACCTCCGCACAGCCCTTAGGGTGTTGGTGCCGATGGATACATTTGAGGCGACAAACGCCGATGAAATATACCAATATCTGTACGACAACATAGCTTGGGACAAGTATCTTACACCACGTACGACATTTGCCTTTGACACTGTCGTTTATTCTGAAAAGTTTACCCACAGTAAGTTCGTGGCTTACCGTGCCAAGGATGCCATCTCCGACTATTTTCAAGATAGAGAGATGCGTCGTCCCAACGTATCGGTGACCGATCCTGATGTGAGGTTTCATATCCATATCGCCAATACCACAGTCACCCTTGCGCTAGACTCGAGCGGAGAAAGCCTCCACAAGAGGGGTTACCGTGTAGGACAAAACGATGCTCCTATCAGCGAAGTCCTGGCAGCAGGGATGTTGCTCCGTACGGGTTGGAATGGTTCTTGCGACTTTGTAGATCCCATGTGCGGTAGCGGCACACTACTGACCGAAGCTGCCCTCATAGCACTCAACATCCCACCGGGGATATTCAGAGAGTCTTATGCTTTTGAGAAATGGAATGACTTCGATGCAGAGCTCCTCAGCAACATATTGGATGAGTGGGAGGAAAAGCCTTTTGAACACACCATCTATGGTAGCGATATATCCGCAAAAGCCATATCCATAGCTCGTGCCAACATCACTCGCGCAGGAGTACAGAAGCATGTCCAGCTCTCAGTAAAGCCTCTCGAAGACTATACGGCAGAGACCAAGCCTGCTCCGACAGGACTATTCATGACCAACCCTCCCTATGGAGAGCGTCTGCGCCCTGCGGAACTCGAGAAGCTATACAGTTCGATAGGCTCCATGCTCAAGCATGCGTTTGCGGGCTACAAGGCTTGGGTGATCACTTCCAACATCGAGGGCTTTGATACCATAGGCTTGAAACACTTTTTCAGAGAACAACTCTACAACGGTAGTATAGAATGTGAACTCAGAGGGTACGAACTCTTTGAGGGAAAGCGTAATGACTTCGTACGAGAACGTGTGGAGAAAAATGAAGACTATGCACGTGCCGGCGAGTGGAAAGAGCGCAAACATGAGCATCGTCGTGATGATCGCAACCGTAAAGAACGCCCTAAGCGTGCCGAAGGAGAGAGACGGAAGTTCGGTGAACGCCCAAAAGATGAGAGAAGAGGGAATGACCGCAGCTTTGGCGAACGTAAGTTCGGAGACCGTAAACCTGCAGGAGCTAACAAATTTGGCGAGCGTAAATTTGGCGGCAGGAACTTCGGAGAACGCAAATTTGGTGAACGCAACTTCGGTGACCGGAAGTTCGGAGAGCGCAGGTTTGGCGATAGAAAACCTAATCGGGAAAGCAACAAAGCAGTACTCTTCATCCCTCGCTCCAACAAAGAGCGTCTACCGGAGGAGTAAAATCCGGATTTGTCTAACAAGCAATAAATCAAACATAACAACATATACCTGAATTTGTATTATGAACTTTAAGCCCAAACGTATCCTCACAGCCATGGCACTCATGTGTGCTATGGGACTGACATCAGTATTTGCCCAGCAAAAGAAAGCCCTCACCCTTGATGATTTCATCCCGGGAGGCAAAGGTTTTGCTGAGAAGATGCCAAAGATGCTGAGTGCATCGGCGGTGACAGATTTAGGAGTCATCTACAAAAAGGATGATGTATATCTCTTGATAGATAAGCAAGGGAAAGAGCGTGATTACCTGACTCTCGAACAGTGGAAGTCTTATGTCGGTCAAGAGGCAGATAAACTCCCACACCTCAGCATGAATGCAGACAATGGTGCACTCACAGCAATGAGCGACAAGGTGCTATACATCCTCGACACTCGCACCGGCAAACCTGTGCAGAAGTACGCTTTTGACGTCCAAAAGTTCGGAGATACAAACCTATCCGTAGCGGGTAAGCGTGTAGCTCTCATCGATGGGAAAAACATATCTATCCTTGATGCAGAAGGTAACCTCTTTGCCCTCACCACCGATGGGACTGATGACATTGTCTATGGTACAGCAGCTCACCGCAATGAGTTTGGGACAAAAAGAGGTACGCTTTGGTCTCCTTCAGGACGATATCTGGCTTATTACCGTATAGACAGGACAAATGTAGAAGCATATCCTATCGTGGACATGAATGCTCCTATCGCTAAGCTTGTCCACTACAAGTATCCTATGGCGGGACGTGCGAGCGAAAGTGTGACAGTACATATATATGACACTGCAACGAAGACAACCCAAGTCATCAAAAGCGACCTCCCCAAAGATGCGTACTTCACAAACTGGGCTTGGTCTCCGGACGAAAAACTGTTTTACATCGATGAAGTAGAAAGAAGCCAAAGCAAGGGTCGCCTTGTAACTTATGATCCCACAAGTGGAGAAAAGGTTGCAGTACTGATGACAGAGGAACACCCAAGGTATGTAGAGCCTTCACAACCTTTGCAATTTGTCCCCAACAATCCAAAACTATTTGTCCGTGCCAACCGCTTGGACGGATACAACCACATCTACCTTTTGGATACCAAGGGCAGAAAAATCAAACAACTGACCGGTGGAGACTGGGAGGTGATCGACCTTATCGGCGCAGATGCAAAGGGTAAGTATGTTTACTACGTATCCAACGAGGGGCATCACATGGGTCAGGCCCTTTGGAGAGTAGCGATAAACAACGGCAAACGCGAATGCTTGACATCAGGTAAGGGTTATCACTCAACGATGATTTCGCCTGACAAGTCTTTGGTTCTCGATAACTTCTCAAATATCGATACCGTAGGTGAACTTCGTCTTGTCTCAACAACAGGAAAGCCTCAAAGCCGTGTGATAGACACAGCTAAAGGGGAGATCACATCATATGACTTGCCTACGGTGGAACTCGGCACCATCAAGGCTGCGGATGGAAAGACAGACCTATACTACAAGATGACTCGTCCCCGTGTACTTGAGGCAGGAAAGAAATATCCCGTGATCGTCTATGTCTATGCCGGTCCACATGCTCAGCTTGTCATCGACAGCTGGAGAGGTCTACACCAAAACTGGGACAACTATATGGCACAGGAGGGTTACATCGTCTTCACAGTTGACAGTAGAGGCTCGGCACACAGAGGCATGGAGTTTGAGTCTGTGACACACCGTAATCTTGGCAAGTTCGAGATGGAAGACCAAATGAAGGGTGTAGAATACCTCAAGTCTCTACCATATGTCGATGCTGATCGTATCGGTGTACATGGTTGGAGCTTCGGAGGCTTTATGACTACCAACCTTATGCTTACACACTCGGACATCTTCAAAGTCGGTGTCGCAGGGGGACCTGTGATGGATTGGTCATTCTATGAGATCATGTATGGCGAACGTTATATGGGAACTCCTCAAAACAACCCCGAAGGTTACGCCGCATCAAACCTTATCAACAGAGCCGGAGACCTAAAGGGTCGCCTGCTGCTCATCCACGGAGACATCGACCCTGTGGTGGTGTGGCAACACTCGCTCCTATTTGTCAAATCTGCGGTGACCAAGGGTTCGATGCCTGACTACATGGTCTATCCGGGTCATGAGCACAACGTAAGAGGCCGTGAGAGAGTACATCTCTACAAGACCATCACAAGATACTTTACCGATCATCTTTAATACTCATCCCAATATAGACATACAGATATGAATGTACTTATCCTCGGCAGTGGTGGGCGCGAACAAGCTCTTGCATGGAAGATCTCCCAAAGCCCCCTTGTAACAAAGACATACATCGCACCAGGCAATGCCGGCAGACTTCCGGGATGTGAAAATATAGAAGTGTCCCTATCCGACTTTCCGGCTGTGGTAGAAGTCATACGCAACCATACCATCGATATGGTTGTCATCGGTCCTGAAGTACCTCTTGTAGAAGGGATCACAGACTACCTATCGGAGCAAAAAGGGTTTGAACAACTACACATCATTGGCCCTTCAAAAGCAGGTGCAATGCTCGAAGGGAGCAAAGACTTTGCCAAGGACTTCATGATGCGACACAAGATCCCGACAGCCAAGCACCGTACGTTCACATCTGCAACTCTTGAGAAGGCAAAGTCTTATCTCAGAGACGAAGAAAGAGCACCATACGTGCTCAAAGCCGATGGTCTCGCTGCAGGCAAGGGAGTACTTATCATCGACAACTACGAGGAAGCCTGTGCCGCTATGGAGGATATGCTCGGTGGCAAGTTTGGCAACGCAGGCAACCGCGTCGTGGTAGAGACTTTCCTATCAGGCATAGAATGTTCGCTATTTGTCCTTACCGATGGACATGACTACAAGCTTCTCCCGATGGCAAAGGATTACAAGCGTATCGGAGAAGGAGACACAGGATTGAACACCGGTGGTATGGGAGCTGTGTCTCCGGTGCCTTTTGCCGACGAAGCTTTTGTGGCAAAAGTCGAAGAAAGGATAGTCCGCCCCACTATCAAAGGTATTGAAAGCGAGGGGATAGACTACAAGGGATTTGTCTTTATCGGGCTCATCAATTGCCAAGGTGATCCTTATGTGATCGAGTACAACTGTCGCATGGGAGATCCTGAGACCGAAGCAGTCATGCTCCGTATCAAGGGCGACCTCGTCCCGGCCCTGCTCAGCCTCAAAGACGGCAACCTAAAGTCCCAACAACTTTGTGAAAAGGACAACCACGTGGCAACAGTGGTTGCCGTGTCCGGAGGGTATCCCGAAGACTTTCAGAAAGGCTTTGAAATCATGGGCTTAGGAGCGGATACAGAGGACTCTGTCGTCTTCCACGCCGGAACCAAGAGTGATGAGGCAGGCAAACAGTACACATCCGGGGGGCGTGTGGTTGCATCTTCAGCAATAGGGAAGACCCTCGAAGAAGCACTTGCCAAAAGTTATGCACGACTATCCGCTATCAAATACGAAGGTATCTACTACCGTAGAGATATCGGGCAGGATATGCTCTGACCATAGCAAAACCACCGTATCAGGATGAACCGCCAAGCCGTCTCTCTATTGGATAGGATATCCCCCTTCATGGACGGTGTTGTATCGTTTATCGACGGTTCTCCATTTGTTGCGGGCGTGTTGCTCATCCTGCTTCTTGTTCTGCTCCGACGCCACGGATTACTTTATTATGGTTCCAAACTCACAGGATTTGCAGGCATAGCCCTGTATGCAGTACTCTCTATCCCACCCTTGCTACTCAGTAATGGAGGGATGGGGAGTACTTTCTTTTTACTGATTCTCGGGATCTTTCTGACCGAAACCTTTCTCAACAACTACACCCACAGACGTCGCTATTTCCAAGTCTTCGATATCGGCTTTTTACTCACAATTCTTGCTCTCGATCACATAGGATTTCTCCTACTCTTATCATTTTATATCCTCAGGCTCAATCAAATGGGCCTCATGGATCTCCGTCACTTCGGAGCTCTACTCTTAGGAGTTTTCAGTGTCGTTTGGTTTTCCTTTGCACTAACAGTGATCCCAACTGCAGAGGGTATCAACGAGTGGATTCGAACAGGCATCAACGAAATCGTAACCCTTGGGTTGCCGACCTCAGGCAAATATCTCCCATTTTATATCGCTTATGCGATGCTCCTTACGGCGATATCCGTATTCTATTACAGTTTCAATACAAGGGCGCTTGAGCGACACCGCTTCTTTGCGGCCGTACATCTCACGCAAGCATGGCTGACATTTCTACTCCAGCTACTCTATACCTCCGGAGATCTTGGCAGTCTCTATATGTGCATATCCATCTTCTTCACATGTGTGATGCTCCAAGTCTTTTACAGAGCGATCCGAGACAAAGTATGGCAAATACTGATGACGGCAATCTCACTGGCAGCCCTTGGAGCAATGATTTATATCACAGTCTAACTTTCAAGCTATGGAAATACTTATCGAATACGGGTACATCGGAGTCTTCATTGCAGCATTTCTTGCCGCAACAATACTCCCTTTCAGTTCCGAGATCGTTCTCTCGGGAGTCCTCCTCACCGGAGCAAGCTACCCTCTTTGCATCGCTGCAGCCACCCTTGGCAATTGGTTGGGTGGGATGACCTGCTACTGGCTTGGACTTTTAGGCAAAAAAGAGTGGATCATCAAGTACCTCAAACTAAAGGAGGAAAAACTTGACAAAGTCACCAGCTGGCTACAGAAAAAGGGAACATGGATGGCGTTCTTTGTCTTCCTTCCCGGTATAGGAGACTTCTTTGCCGTAGCTCTTGGTCTTCTCCGTGCCAATGTATGGGCTGTCGCAGCCTTTATGCTTGCAGGCAAGCTCTTCCGCTACCTCGTTTGGGTCAAAGCCGTAGACCTTATACTCTCCCTCTTCTGATGACTCGCATCAAATAGTACAAGTCTAAAACCTACCGGTCCTCTTATCACTAAGTATCTGTCGGCGTGAATGTATGTTCATGCCCACTTCCTCGCAACTGAAAAACACCTGCCCCAAGCTGCCTCCAGGCAAAGCAAGACCAGATTACTTCACTCGTCTATGGACATTTGATGCTCAAACGGGATATTCAAAAAAGATCACGGACACCAAAGCTACCAAAAGGTGTAACCCTCCATGCGCAAAGGTAGACATATCCATATAACTGGATAAACACATTCATTTTATAGTGCCATAGGGGTTATGCTAGCATTTGTCCAACTTAATTCCGAGTCTGTTAATCAAATAAAATCTCATCAAATATCGGCATAAGAGGCACAAAAAGAAAGGCGAGACACAGACCTTTAGTCTGTGTCTCGCCTTTAAAAATCAAACATTGATTATGTTCTGAAAATAATCTTTACGACATCACTTAGGGGACATACTTCACGAGGATATCAGGATGACCTTGTGAAGAAGAAGTCTTAACAGCTTCAAATTGATTTGAGGCAACATCCGTTCCGTTCTTACGCCTTATGTAGCAAATAGAGTATTCACCCTGGTATGTCCAGTGATTGGTACGAGAGCGTAAATATCCATCAAGATAAACGGTATTGATGAAGTAGTGTGTCTGAGTTGGTCCGGAAAGTTTTCCGTTACTTGAAGACTGCTGGTTGCCCTGAGGAGTATCCTTGTGTGCACTCACATATCCGTATACCTTTGCTCGAGCTTCAGCTTCAGTGAGCTTTTCTGAGTAAACACGCACCATTTCCTCATTATCCTTACCAGTATAAGTCTGAGTGGTCATCCATTGCCGGTACATCTCATCGAGTCTGAAATGTCTGTAATCCAACTCACCCTCTACAGCCAAGAATATTCCGGTCACAGGGTTGAACTTGTGCAAAGTGATACACTTCAAATAAGGGCCGAGTTGGAATGGAGCCATCTGGCAGACACCTTTCCACATTGCGCGGACACCATAGTAAGTATCATCCTGAGCAACTGTAGCATAGTTTACTTGTCCATCCCAGAAGTTCTCAAATCCACTCTTCGCTCCAATTAGATTTTCAATCATGTAACGACCAATCTTGACTCTGAAGACACGTTCAAAACGACGGTCTTGTTTTTCAGATGCTGATTTTTCGTTGTAGTTATACAACTTACGACCCATGTTGATAGTACCGATTGGATCGAGATGATCAGCTACACGATATCCGGAAACAGGTATCTGAGCCACATTGGGCAGATAGTTTGGCAGATCTCGCCATGGACCATCAGGATCAAGTTGTCTCTCTATCCTGAAGAAGAGAGCGTGATATCCTGTAAGTCTGTGAGCATCCGGACCTTGAGGAGTCGTCGGTGTATGGAGGACAATGCGAGTCTTGACCTGATTTGGCACATAGGTATTCGATGCAGACTGCTTTGTAACATTGTTGATGGTGACTTCCTTCACATATCCCCAACGCTTTTCAACCTCTCTGATGAGCGGAAGCTTCTCACGTGGTATAGTGAATTGCCCCTTATCGTTGGTAACAAAAGTATATTCATCTGTATCTGGCAGACCCGGCAAACCTTTCACACTGGAGCCTGCAGGCGCCTTATTGCCTTTCTCATCATAAACAGTATAGGTCACACTACCATCGACAGTACTTACATACTCTCCAAACTCTTTCTGAGAGTACTCTGCAATAACGTTCGGTATACCTTTTATGACTATTACGGTTGCTCCGGGCTTGCCGGGCTCACCAGGCTTACCATCGGTACCATCACCCCCATCAGCCCCTCTGAGATATTCCCAGAAGTCTGCAATAGAGTTCCTATTCTTATCCCAAGGTTTATTAGTCTTGTGATCAACCAGCGGATTATCAGTGTCTGCACGTCTCTCAAGTTCTTCTGCCCAAAGCTGATAAGCAGACTTACCGTCAACACCATTGGTGCCATTAGTGCCATTAGAACCATTAGAACCATCCTTACCGGTAAGGTATTCAAAGAAATGCACTTCGCTGACCTTATCCTTAGGCCATTCATTGCCGGGATTTTTAGGATTCTCCAATCCATTCTCCACGAGCTCTTTCCATATCTCATAAGCAGACTTACCATTGATACCATCAACACCCTGGTCACCCTTGAGACCTCTGAGATATCTCCAGAAATCCTCTATGGTATCCTTATCTTTAGGCCAAGGGGTACCATCAGCAGAGATTTTGATCTTACCAGCCTTAAGATCTCTATACCAAACCTCATAAGCTGTCAGACCGGAATTACCATTATCTCCGTCAGGACCCTGAGCCTTGATACCAGTATCGATAGTACCGATCCACCAGTTGCCGTTTTTACCGATAAATGGAGTCAAGCCATCTTTACCATTCTTTCCATCCTTACCCTTAAGGTATTGGAAATAATGCTCAACTTCAACTCTATCCTTGTCCCACTGTATCTTGCCATCGATGACATTCTGCTTCCAAACTTCGTAAGAAGATCTTCCGTTTTTGCCATCCTTGCCATCAACACCATGGGCATTGACACCGGTGTCGATCTTACCGATCCACCAGTTACCATTTTCACCTATTCGAGGAGTCTTTCCATCACGACCGGTGACATAGTCCCAGAAGTCAGCTTCTGTATTTCTACTTGGAGGCCACATCTCTGAAGGGTTGTGTGGGTTTGGAGCCTTTCCGTCCGAGATGATAAGCTTCCACTGTTCATAAGCCGACAGACCATCTTCACCCTTATCTCCCTTTGGACCCTTGATGTAGATGAGATAGTCACTGATCTCGACTTTATCTTTGGGCCACGTGACTTCTCCGTCCATGACCTGCTTCTTCCATACTTCGTATGCAGACCGGCCTTTAGGGCCCTTAGGACCATACGGCAGTTCAAAATTCATGTTTCCACATGACGAAGCCAACAGAACAAGCAGCACCCAAATATATGATAGTGCTCTTTTTGTCATAAGCATCAATTATTAATATTTTCGATTAGTTCATATATCCGGTGGCTTTCGCCACCGGATGTAAGGGGAGATTTACTTAAGATACTCCCAGTAGTCCATATTGATAACTCTCTCGATAGTCACCTTACGGTCTCCTCGACGTGTATTGTCAGGAGCAGCAGGAGCGACATAAGAGATCTTCTTTCCGACACCTCTTGACTTGAGCATATCACGTGGAATACCTCTTTCAAGGAGAGCATCTACAAGAGCCTTAGCACGACGTTCAGAAAGACCGATGTTGTAGGTCTCCGAACCTCTTGAGTCGGTATAACCGATGATAAGGTATTTACGAGTCATATCTTGCTTCAAGATATCCGCGATCTGATCCACAACAGGGAACGATTCAGGGGTAATATCGGACTTGTCAAACTCGAAGAATACATAGTTGAAAAGTTCACAAAGATTTGCAGGAGACTCTACGATAGGAGCAGGAACTACCTTTTCGATGATTCTCTCTCTTTCGATCACCTTTTCCTTTTCCACTGTACGATAGATTGGTTTTGGTCTCTTGGACTCTCCGCCCAAACGAAAGATGAGTCTTGCTGTACCTTGCCAGATATTCGCAACATTTTTGTGAGGCATATAGAGGAAGTCTGCCTGAAGGCCGAGACCTACCCTGTCAGACATCCACATGTTCACACCTGTACCGAATGCAACAGGGAACAACTGCTTCAAGTCATCTCCACTCTTGTTGTGATCAAGGTCGTAGTGCCACTTCATTGTAGTCTTGTCGAAGTGTTCTACACCGTTATAAAACTGGTTGAATGTCTTGTACATGTAGTTACCTCCGACGCGGAAGAATGGATCGATGTACTTAGACTTGAAGTACTCACCGAGACGCCATTGAAGACCAAGACCTCCCATATAGACAAATCTATCTTCCTTACCACCTCTGATAGGATCCTGAGCATAACCCACTGTACCTTGAAGATCGAGATAGAAGTAGCGACCCAACTGACGCGCAATGTAAAGATTACCGCCAAAGAGTAGATCTCTCTTATTGACATCAATACCATAACCGCCATCGACAGTGTTGTTCTTGAAGTCAAGGACACTCACTCGTGTCATATGAAGACCTGAGCCTCCGATACCGATTTCCCAAGCTCTCTTGTAAGTCTTGTTTTCTTCTTGCTGAGACTCTTCCGTATAGTTTGTCTGAGCCAGGGCTTGAGACGTACAGAAGGCCAATGATATCCCGAGGATATATTTAGAAATATTGTATATCATATTCTATACTTTATATTTATTTATCTTGATAAGCAACTTGAGGATCACGTAGAGTGTTCTTGCTTCTTTCTATCTGATATGAATTAGCGTCACCAGCTTTCGCTTTAACTCGACCATAGACCATATTATCTGGGAACACGTGTACCAAAAGAGATCTTACAGTAACTTCAGAATCCAAGTATACCGTATTCACTTCATAACCTGTATTTCCAACAGGGCCTGATGGCTTAAGATTGCTCTCCGCCAACTGAGTACCTCCGGCTGTCTGACGAGCGAACTTAATGTATGTGGGCAACAACTGTTTTGCAGCCTCTTGAGTCATGAGTACAGGAGCAAGAATCACAACTTCGCCTTGTTTTCTTTCAGCGAGCTCCTTGTTGTAGATCTTATCGTAATTAATATCAGCATAATCAAACTGTCCTGTAGCCCTAACAAAGAAAATTGCGTCTTGATTGAGCGTCTCTTGCTTCGTACGTAATGTAAGACACTTAATCATTGGAGAAGCTTGATAGGGAGCCATCTCACAGACACCATTCCACTGTACAAGCTCATCATAATACTTAGTCTTTTGCTTTACAGTAAAATAATTCGTTTGTTTGTTCCAATAAGCGTTATAACCATTCATAAACTGGTACTTATTTTCCATCACGTAACGCTTAGGCTCGATCTTAAAATGATCTGTTGCACGCTTTGCAGAGACTAGCTCTGGCGTTGTTTGGATAGTGGTAGGATCTTCGCTTGTAGTAGGATATGCACCAAAATCAATCTCTGTAACAGCAGGGAGGTAGCTTGGAAGATCTGTCCAAGGATCATTAGGTCCAATTTGTCTTTGGATACGGAATGTGAGGACATGATTTCCTGTCAAGTATGGCTTATCTTCGTCCTTGGTTGCATCATTTGGACCTACAACAATAAGACGCAAGTTGATTTTATTAGGCACATAAGTATTTGATGCTGAAGCCTTAGCAGGTTTACCGGGAATAACAACCTCCTTAGTAGATCCCCAACGAGACTGAAGGTCATGTATCCATGGAAGATCGGCCTTAGGGACAAAGACTTCGCCCTTTTCATTTGCAGTGTACACCGTTTCCTGATTTGGAAGTCCGGGTAAGCCCTTCACCGTAGCTCCAGGAGCAAGATTTCCAGCCTCATCATAAACAAGATAGGTTACACCACCTGTGGTTGTTTGAACATACTCACCATATTCAGCTTGTGAATATTGAGCAATAACGTTGGGGACACCGTGGATGATTTCAACTTTTGCACCGGGCTTACCAGGTTCGCCTGGCTTACCATCAGCACCGTCCTTACCATCCTTACCACGCAAGAATTCCCAGAAGTCCTCAAGTTTATTCTTATCCTTTGGCCACTTCTCACCGGTGCGGTGGTCTTTTAGAGGCTGATCTGTATTGAAGCTTGCTTCAAGGTCTTCTTTCCAAAGTTCGTAAGCAGTCTTACCATCTTTACCGTTTGTACCGTTTGTACCGTTTGCTCCATCCTTACCCATGAGGAACTTATAGAAGTCTACCTTGGTAGTATCTGTCGCAGGCCACTTTGTACCAGGATTTTTAGGATCATCAAGCTGTTGAGCAGTGACCATATCCACCCATATTTCATAAGCAGACTTACCGTCGACACCGTCGTTACCTTTGTCACCCTTAGCACCCTTGAGGAATCTCCAGAAGTCTTCCTGAGTATCTTCATCCTTTGGCCAAGGTGCTCCGGTCGTAGGATCTTTGATCTTACCTTCCTTTAGGTCAGCTTTCCAGAGTTCATATGCAGATTTACCTTCATATCCATCTCGACCATCTTCTCCGCGCGCAGGCACTTTGGTATCGAAGTCTCCAATCCACCAGTTACCATTTTCACCGATGTGAGGAGTGACACCGTCCTTACCATCCTTACCATCTTTTCCTTTTAGGAATTGGAAGAAATGTTCGACTTCGACTCTATCCTTGTCCCAAGCGATACGACCTTCGAGGACCTCAGTCTTCCAGATTTCATAAGCCGAAAGACCATCTTTGCCGTCCTTGCCATCTTTACCTCTTGCACGGACACCGGTATCGACGTTGCCGATCCACCAGTTGTCATTGTTTCCGATATGAGGACTCTGACCATCACGACCGGTGATAAAGTCCCAGAAGTCTGTTTCCTTGTTTCTCTCTATCGGCCACATCTCACTTGGGTTGTGAGGGTTGGGCACATTACCTTTTGAGATGAGTTCTTTCCAAAGCTCATATGCTGACTTACCTGTCTCGCCACGATCACCTTTCTCACCCTTGATATATACGAGAAAATCCTCAACCGCTACCTTATTCCTAGGCCAGTTGACGTTACCTGCTTGTACTTCTTTTTTCCAAATTTCGTAGGTAGAATCACCATCATCCCCCTTTAGACCCGGAGGAAGATTAAAATTTAGATTGCTGCAAGAGTACAAAGTACATACAAGCAACAATGCCAAAAAACTAACAAATGTCTTCTTGGTCATAAGTTGTAAAATAATTAAAGTTTAAAATAAATATCATCTAACATGTTTACTACAAATGAGATACTGACCTATACCATTTGCAATAAACAAACTATTTAAAATAAATTCTGAAAAAACTCCCGTCCCTCCCCGCCGAAACTATTGATTGCCCCCGAACAGATATCTCCCCACATAAAACACTATGCCCGGACATAATATTTTACCTTATTAGATAATATTGTGAAGCCTAATTCAATCTTATTGTTTACGATGGGTAGAATACAATACTTAAGTTGTCTCCACCACAACTTTATATTCTTAATATTAATTATTGATTAAATCACACAAACAACCCCGTCAGAGTATGCTCCCTCCCCTCAAAGGTTTCTATTTACTATAATAGTGCGCACCTAACGGTAAAAAACTATTATTTATACGGCGCAAAAGTAGCAAATACATCTAATCTTACAAATATTTTTTAAATCCTTTAGAAATATAAAATATTCATTAAGATAACTCAATGAGCACACATAAAAATCATTTACAAAACATAAAAATCAAATAATCCAACAGAAAAAACTCCCATAAATCATGCCTCCCTCATAGAAACACAGAGGGAAATATCCACATCTCAAAGTCGAGGTGTACAACTTGACGAAAAAGATTTTCTAACCTTTTTCCATTCAATTGGGTTGGATAGATACAGGGAATGTAAAGCTCGGAACCGGAAAGTTCACTCAAGTCATATAAAATCGCCTCCACCAAAATAATCGCGGAGGTGAAGTTATAACCGTCGAAAGAAAGACTGATGATGGGTGGTTATTCTTGCCCCTTTGTAAATTCCCGAATGGAGGAGATGACATCGGCATTGTCATCTGTGATGGATAAGATGATATGATTGAGTTTGCCGGCTTCGACCATATCGACAAGAAGGGGATAAATAGGACGCTCCTCGCTCCAATAGCGTTTGCCCAAAAATATCATCGGACTTGACATCTCATAACTCACATAGTGGTTTTGAGCCAGATCCTGAAAGATCTCCTGCATCGTGCCCGCACTGCCCGGCGAAAAGATGACACCACCCTTTGCCAAGGCAAGCAGACCTTCCTCTCGGATACTGTTGGCAAAATATTTGGCAATATCTGTCGCAAAAGGAGTTGCCAATTCGTGCCCGTAATGCCAAGTAGGGATACCGAGGCTACGATAATCTGCGCATGGCAAACGGCGTATGACCTCCAAGGCTGTATCAAGCCATCCGGCATCCTTGAACAAAGGTGCAGCCTTGAGGACATCGAGAGCCTTGTCAACATCAGACTCCGCCCTCCCTGCAAGCCATGCTCCGAGGTGTGTGGCTTCCATAGCTCCGGGACCTCCTCCGGAAAGCATGAGATACCCAAGCTCGGTGAGGGATTTGGACAGCAATACAACTTGTCGATACATTGCGTCTGTCCGGCCGAGGCCGTGCCCGCCCATGATTGCAACAAGTCTATGGACGGGATAAGGACTGAGGAAATCATTGAGATTTTCCGTGATCGAGTGATCATGAAGAGCCTGAGCCAAAGAGTCCTTTATCGACAAAGTCTTCAGAGACTGCACATAATACTCATAAACACGCTTGTCATAGCAAGCATCATACGAATCCGGATCACCGCAGACATACCCATCATAGAGACTCTCTCCCGAATACAAAGTGTTGGGATAGGTTCTGAACGGCATGTCCAAACGAGGGAAAATATAATTGTCTGCCTGCAAATAACAAACCAGTTCTCCGGGCATTTCACACCCAAGAAAAAGACAGTCTTGCCACTTCACAGCGAGGACACTGTCACTGATCGCCCCAAGGTTTACTCCCTGAACAGCTACAGATCGGACCGTGCCGGATTGCATCACAATGAGAAGTTCTCTTACAGATTCGTAAAGTACCATAGTGTCATATATTGTGAGATCATGAGACAAATATAATATATCATAAAATGTAAAGTCAGGAGATATCCCTTAAACTTCACTAACACCACAAAGAAATAAATATGAGTCATAACATCGGACCAAATCCGATATCGTGACTCACATTCAAGATGTCATATATCCTATTCCCTTATGTATAGCCTATAGCCCCTGATCAATCAAATAACAGGCTAAGGACCTTATCAGTAGTGTGTCTTGATCTTTCCTCGAGAAGCACCTTTGGCCTTTGTCTCCTGAGTCTCAAGACGCTTGGCAGCTTTGGGTTGGGGGAACACCTCGCTACGCTGCCCTTGGAGAGCTGCATTGATCTTTGGGAGCTCTTCTTTTATAGCCTTGATACGCGCGGCATCCGAAGGGTGAGTACTGAACATATCCGTCCCCTTGTCTCCTCCTTTGCCTGCAGACATCTTTTGCCAGAAGGTCACAGCGCTGGCAGGATCATATCCTGCAATAGTCATGAGATACAATCCTATCCGATCCGCTTCGTACTCATGGGTACGACTATAAGGCAACATTACAAGGATATCGCTACCAAGACCATACACGAGAGAAGCTATCTGACGGGTAGCATACGACTTGTCATAGAGAGCAACGCTGAGAACCTGAGCGCCATACATCTTCATCATCTGTTGGCTCATACGCTCATTGGCGTGCTTTGCGAGGGCATGCGCCACCTCGTGAGACATTACGGTTGCCAGCTCATCATCGGTTGCAGCATACTTCAACAACCCCTCATAGACAACGATCTTCCCACCAGGCATACAGAAAGCATTGACCTCGTTGGATTTCACAAGGTTGAACTCCCACTTGAACTTATCGACTTCGCTTGCCATGCCTATGGATCTCAGGTAAGACTCCGTAGCACGAGCGATATTGACGCCGATCCTCCTCACTCTATCTGTTTGGCGAGCATTGTCAGAGATAGGGGCTTTGCGCATAAAATCGTTGTACTGTCTGAAACTGGTCTCCAAGACAACATTGTCTGACACGAGATTGATTCGATTACGTCCCGTCAAAGGCACCGACGAACACCCTGCAAAAAACGAGATAAACACAAGAGCAAAAGCCCATGTCTTTATATTGTTATATGTGTATGAGAATTGTCGCATAACTTTTTGATATTGGTTAGATGACCCAAAGTTATCGAAAAATCCCATATCCCGACAGTTCTTCTTTTCAAAGATGATATAGTAATGACATCTAAAGTCCGCTCGATTAGATATATACCAAAATCATTACCTTTGTACACTGTTAAGGTTTATTGTGCAGTTTTATAAATATGAAAGCATTAGAGACGAGGTACAGATACTTGGTATTCTTCTACCATCTATTTTTATCGTGGTTGATGTTCAACATCGGAAGGTTGGTCTTTTTCGTCCACAACCATGTATATTACAAACATCTGTCGGCAGGTGAGCTCTGGACGGCCTGGCTCGGAGGACAGAGATTTGATCTTGCAGCGATGGGCTATCTCAACAGCATATATATGTTGCTGTTTGTCGTGCTTGGATTCTTTTCCGTCAAAGTCCGTACCCACAGAGCCTCCTATCCGGCGATGAAGTGGGTATTTCTCATCCCCAATATTGCTGGTATCATCCTCAATGTCGGAGACTCCGGCTATTTCCCCTTTGTACGCAAGAGGATGACCTCCACGGTCTTTCAAGAGTTTGGAGAAGATAATCCCGTGCTCCTTGTCCTCCGCTTGGCATGGACGAACCCTGTGCTTACCATCATCGCCATAGCCATGGTCATAACATTGATATGGGCTTATCCACGCATCAAATATACATCGAGAAAAAAATTGCCGGTCGCTTGGAGGGTGATTTCATCGATTATAATCCTGTTGATTACTGTCTTCACCACTGTCGTAAGCATCCGCGGAGGACTCATCCACAGCATCCGTCCGCTATCCCCATTCAATGCCCAAGCCTATGTAGAGCAGGTAAAAGATAGAGATCTTGTGCTCAACACTCCGTTCTGCATGATCCGAACAGCGGACAAAAAAGTCCTCAAAGAGATCGAATACATCCCAAAAGAAGAAGCCGAACGCCTCTTCTCTGCACACTATAAAGCCCAACCTCTGAGCGAAACAGACTCCCTCTTTGGGGCTTACAAAGACTTCAACGTCATGATACTCATCCTCGAGAGCTTTGCAAAAGAGCACATCGGAGCGATGCAGGAAGATGGAAAAGGCTACACCCCATTTTTTGACACACTGATCAACGATCCTGCGACAGTCTCATGGCAGTATGCCTTTGCCAACGGTCGCAAGTCGATCGATGCCATGCCATCCATCATCGCCAGTGTACCGGCACTCGGGATCAACTTTGTGACAAGCAACTACTCCGGCAACGAGATTGACGGTCTTGGCACTTGTCTCCGTCGCCATGGCTACAAAGATGCCTACTTCATGCACGGTGCACCAAATGGCTCAATGGGCTTTGATGCTTTCTCCAAGCACATGGGCTATACGGGCTATATAGGCATGACAGAGTACAACAACGATGATGACTACGACAACGCTTGGGGTATATGGGACCAAAAGTTCTTACCATTTTTGCCCGAACAAATCAGTCGTTTCTCGCAGCCATGGTTAGGCACTATATTCACCCTTTCGAGCCACGAACCATTCAAGCTCCCCAAGGAGGACGAAGGAAAGTACCCCAAGGGTGATGTCCCTCTACAGACGATGATAGCGTACTCCGATGATGCTCTGAAAGACTTCTTTGAGCGCTCTCGGAAGGAGCCTTGGTTTGACAAGACCATCTTCATCATCACAGCCGATCACACCTCTCAGTCGGCAAGCCCGGTGTACGACAATCTTCCCGGCAACTTCGCTATACCACAGCTGTGGTATATCCCCGGCAAGCCCCTGCCCAAAGAGGATATATATACCCACAAGATCGTCCAACAAGCCGACATCTACCCCTCCCTACTCTACCTGCTCGGGGTAGAAGATGAGATCATCTCTTATGGACACAATATATTTGATCCCACCTCTATGTCGTATGCTGTGATCTCATGGGGCGAAGATCACCTGATCACCAAAGACAGCATCTATACTTTTGAGAGCGAATCGAACAAACTAACGGCAGAGTCGATCAAAACTGTCCTCTTACCTGCCAATGACTCGATTTCCTCCCCAAAGATAACATCACGACACCTCCCCGCCATCGTGATGGACTACAACAAGAGGCTCATACACAATCAGCTCAGCGCGAGATACAATCAGTAGTATCAAAAAACAAAAAGGAGGAACTCATCGGAGTCCCTCTTTTTGTTTTTTTTCTTTGTATCACTGAGCCTTCAAGATAAGTTCCACCGGACAATGGTCTGAGCCATAGATATCCGAGTGTATCTTGGCAGATTCCAGACGAGACTGCAATCTGTCTGACGTGAGGAAGTAGTCTATCCGCCAGCCTGTGTTCTTTTCACGAGACTTAAAACGATAAGACCACCACGAATAAGCCCCCTCCAAATCAGGGTAGAAAAACCTGAATGTATCGGTAAAACCTGCATCCAAAAGGTTTTGGAACTTCCCACGCTCTTCGTCCGTGAAGCCCGGGTTACGACGATTGGTCTTAGGATTTTTGAGATCGATCTCCTTGTGTGCCACATTCAGATCACCGCATACGATGACAGGCTTACAACTATCAAGATCAAGCAGATAAGCACGAAAAGCATCCTCCCACGACATACGATAGTCGAGACGCTTGAGCTCCTCCTGAGCATTGGGCGTATAGCAGGTGACAAGATAAAAGTCCGGCATCTCAAGAGTGATCACACGACCCTCACGATCATGCTCCTCCATACCTATACCATAGGCAATAGACAATGGCTCATGCTTGCTGTAAATAGCAGTACCCGAGTAACCTTTTTTCTCGGCATAGCACCAGTACGACTTATAGCCCTCTATTTCGGCATCGAGCTGTCCGGCTTGCATCTTCGTCTCTTGCAGACAGAAGAAGTCCGCATCTATCTCTTTCATAATGTCAGGAAAGCCCTTGCCGAAGCAGGCTCTCAACCCATTGACGTTCCAGGAAACAAATTTCATTATAGTATATATCTACGCTTTTATTGATTTATTTATGCATAAAACCAACAAGTCCTTGATAATGTTTGATATGCCTCGATTATTATTATATTTGTCTCATTGAGGAGGGATATGCCCCTCATTGTACTTACCCAAAACACATTGAGATGACTATGAGACACCTGATGTTACTTATCTGCGCTCTTTTTTGCGCCACCACACTCTATGCTCAAGAGATCAAACTGAGCGATGGCAAACAGGTCGGCTCAATCGCCACCGATGGGACAATACACAACCGCAGCAATGCCCGGATCGGAAAGATCAATTCGGACGGGACCATACGTGACCGTAACAACTCACAGATTGGAAAGATCGACTCCGACGGGACAGTGAGAGACAGAAGTGGTTCGCAAGTGGGAAAGATCAGATCCGACGGTACGGTCTATGATCGCAACAACTCACAGATCGGCAAAGTCGAATCGGACGGCACCGTACGCAACAGACAAAACACCCAAATCGGCAAAGCGACAGGAGTCAAAAGGGAATGGGTTGCAGTAGCATTTTTCTTTTTCTACTTCAACTGAAATCAAAACGCAAACCCGTATAGATCCTGACACTTATCAAAATAGAAAAGGGGAACAACCGATTGGTTATTCCCCTTTCCTTCTTAGTTGCGGAGGCAAGATTCGAACTTACGACCTTTGGGTTATGAGCCCAACGAGCTACCACTGCTCCACTCCGCGATCTCAATTGTAGTGCAAAGGTATGAATAATATTCGTAATATCCAAATCCCCCCATAGATGCACATCCCGGCATCAAGCACGAAAAGCCCCCAAAATCAAGCCAAGCGAGCGAAAAAAGCCACGTCCCCCTCACGACTTTCAGAAGCCCTAAGATCCGTAGATCGAATACCATTTGTCATCCCAAAAACCACACACATTCCGCATATATCAATACACATCAACCACTTATCCCCTCACCGATAATTCAATCATCAGTTTACCCGATCTCCCCTCCGCTCAACTCATTGAAGAACTCCCATATCCACAAAGGGAGTTGTCAGAAAAACTTTTTCACCGGTAGAAAAAGTGCCTCTTACAGACTCATACTCGCCCGCCAAAACCTAAAGACACAAAGAGCAGAAACAAAGCCGATAAATTAAGAAGTCTAACTTGACAAATTAAGGTGTCTAACTTGACGAAACAACATGCCTACCTTGATTCATCAAGTTAGACAACCTTTTTTTGAGAAGATCAAGGCACTCCCCTAACAGATCCTCAAAACATCAGGCAATCAGGAAATTTCTTTATCTTTACCGCAATCCGCTTGACGGCTCCAAACACAGAACAAAAAAATATATGAATAACATCATCATCCGAAGCCTCAAAAAAGACGAAATTCATCTCCTCGATGATTTTCTCTACGAGGCAATTTTCCTCCCCGAGGGAAGCCCTACACTTCCGAGAAGTATCATTGAGATTCCGGAAGTTAAAGTTTATATAGAAAACTTCGGAAGTAAAGTTGGAGACCACTGTTTGGTTGCCGATATGGAAGGAAAGGTTATCGGTGCGGTTTGGATCAGGATACTGTCCGGTCCCATCAAAGGTCATGGCAACATAGATGAAGAAACACCCGAATTCTCGATCTCTCTGTACAAGGAGTTTCGTAGTCAGGGTATTGGCAAAAGACTGATGACAGAGATGATCACCCTACTCAAAGAATATGGCTACAAACAAGCATCGCTAAGCGTGCAAAAAGACAACTACGCCGTTAAACTCTACACAGACCTCGGCTTTGAAATCATACAAGAGCACCAAACCGACTATGTGATGAAATTAACCTTTCCACAATCCTTATAAGCATATGGTGTACTCATCAAAAGCTCCCTGAATGAGAGAAAGCACCGCTTACCCTCTAAGATGAATCCTCACAGCCCACTTAAACGCATTATAGTCCTTCCCCTGAATGACTCCCAACCGCGCCACCACATCCTCCGCCGTCTCAAAACCCACTCACCTCAAGTTTAATGAAAGTGAAAATAATACAAAGCCTGCCCACTTATTCTCCATAGGAAACGTATTTATCGAAATCAAAATCTGAATAAGCCAAAAGGGTTTATATTTTACAAGTATCAAAGGGAAAGGTGGTAAGATTTTATTATATTCGAACCAAAATGACGCAAACAAATCTTTAATTTTCAAACCTTCAAAACTATGGAACAAGATTCTACTGAAAAATAGCCTCATCTGATATCCTCGAGCGCCTGTTTAAGTACTACAAATATGACCCTAAGTATAATGAAAGTCGTCTTTCTGGTCAAGTTTTTCTTTCAAGTCCAAAAAGGTTCAATGATCCGTTCGACTGTCAATTAGAGATAAAAAACAATGCAAGAGCTGTATTAGATAAGAAAAAGGAGAATTCGGTCTCAAAAGGCAAATGGCTTAAACATAAACTTATTGAATTAGGCTATCAAGAGGAAGAGGTTAAAGAAGTTTCGGATAAACTTCTCAATGAAGATGAAGAAATAACGAATGAAGTTTACGATAAGCAACTAAAGAAAATTGGCATTCTCTGTACGACCTCGAAACATGATAATATGCTGATGTGGAGTTATTATACCAAACTTGAAGGATTCTGTATTGAATATGATCCGAAGCTTATCATTCACGATTTGACAATAGGATTCATCAAAACATTAGATTATTACACACTAGATCATCTTTATAATACAAAGAAATATCATAAGCATCCAAGTGAAAGGTGCGAAGACTCTAATAAGCAAGGGTTAGCAGAAGCCCTCTTCAATGAAAAAGACATAGGAGAAGTAAAGAAAGTACCATTTTTCAAATGGTAAACCCAAGAAGAATACATTAAACTACGCCAGTTCGATCTAAGAAAATATGCTGTAAAATAAGTAAGTGTCTGTAATTCAATCTATTTATATATTCTATTTCAATAGGATAATCGCAAAGAAGAGCCAACATCTAAGTCTTTGGGGTTCAGACACAAGTGAAAAAACATCTGAGGGCAATGTAAGCACCTAAAAAAAACTCACGCAAAAAACTAAACATTATAATAATCAATATATTACATCTCTTTCTTATATCGAACTGACGTTAAACTTTATCAAGAACATTTATATCAAACGAATTAAATGGAGAAAAGTAGATTATAACTTAAAAAAAGATGATATTACGCCATTTTTATTTTACAACAAAGACGAGAAAGGCATCATTCACAAATACTACACAAAATCAAAAGACTGGAAACATGAAGAAGAATTTCGCTTTTTCATATCTCTGGGAGGTGACAAACTCATACGACTAAGTCCGGAGTGTATAAAAGCAATCTATTGTGGTGTCAAAATGAGCGATAGTCACATTCTTGAAATAGCCTATCTCCTGCATAGTAAAAGAATGGATCATGTCAAACTACTAAAAATGGGAACAGAGAAAGGGCTGATCAAATTAAAATCCAAAGAGATAGAATATCAAACAGAAGAATTCAAAAAAGCATTGGATGATTTTTTAGAAAAGATAACATCCAAATAAAAATCACAAAAACAAAAAGAACAGGCTCAATACCCAGCAGATATTGAGCCTGTTCTTTTATGGAATGACGACGGGGATTACCCGAAGTCGTCGAAGTATAGCTGTTCGCGTGGAACTCCGAGGTTGTCGAGCATAATCTTGACGGCGTTGGCCATAGGACCGGGACCGCACATATAGTATTCGATATCTTCGGGAGCTTCGTGTGCTGCGAGGTAGTTGTCGCGGATGACTTCGTGGATAAAGCCTGTGTAGCCTGTCCAGTTATCCTCTGGGCGTGGTTCGGAGAGAGCGATGTGGAACTTGAAGTTCGGGAACTTCTCTTCGAGCTCGCGGAAGTCTTCTTCATAGAAGATTTCGTTCTTCGAACGTGCACCGTACCAGTAAGATACCTTACGACCTGTCTCAAGGGTACGGAAGAGGTGAAGTATCTGTGCACGGAGAGGTGCCATACCTGCTCCACCACCGATGTACAACATCTCTGCGTCTGTATCTTGGATGTGGAAGTCTCCATAAGGTCCTGACATCGTCACCTTGTCGCCGGGCTTGAGGCTGAAGATGTATGATGATGAGATACCGGGGCTGATACCTGCCTGCCATGTACCGGTCGAGCGGTCGAACGGAGGTGTGGCGATACGTACGTTGAGGGTGATGATGTTACCCTCGGCAGGGTAGTTCGCCATAGAGTAAGCACGTACGGTCTCTTCGGTATTCTTACAGGTCAGAGGCCATAGCTTAAATTTGTCCCACTCGGGCTTAAACCTATCCTCGATATCCATATCTGAGAACTTGATGTCGTATTTCGGAATAGAGATCTGTGCGTAGCTACCTGCCTTGAAGTCGAGGACTTCGCCCTCGGGCAACTTAACGACAAACTCCTTGATGAAAGAAGCGACGTTCTTATTGGAAACGACGGTACACTCCCATTCCTTGACTCCGAAGACTTCTTCGGGCACAACGACCTGCATGTCGTTCTTGACCTTGGTCTGGCATGAGAGGCGCCAGTGTGCTTTCATCTCTTTGCGAGAGAAGAATGGCTTTTCGGTAGGTAGTATCTCTCCTCCACCTTCGGTGACACGGCATCGGCACTGTCCGCATGATCCGGAACCACCACATGCTGAAGAAAGGAAGATCCCTTGGCTCTGAAGTGTATTGAGGAGCGTGCCTCCCATAGGTGTCTCATACTCTCTCTCTCCGTTGACCGTCAACTTGACATTTCCTGAAAGTACGAGCTTTGACTTCGCAAAGAGAAGGGCAAGTACCAATACGAGCGTAATCACAAGGAAGACAAGTACACTCGCCACGATCGTTGTGGTTGATATTGCTAGAAAAATCATTATGATATGTATTGTGTTATCAGTTAGAGAAATCAGAGCGACTTAGATCGTAAGTCCGGAGAAACACATGAAGGCAATACCTGCCAAGCCTGTGATGATGAACGTGATACCGAGACCTCTGAGTGGCTTGGGGACATCGGAGTATGCTATCTTTTCACGTATAGCTGCCATACCGATGATGGCAAGCAACCACCCGATACCCGATCCGAATGCATAAGTGGTCGCCATACCGACGTTCTCAAAATTGCGCTGTTGCATGAAGAGTGACCCACCGAGGATCGCACAGTTCACCGCAATAAGTGGCAAGAAGATACCGAGAGAGGCATACAGTGACGGGCTGAATCGCTCGACAATCATCTCTACAAGCTGAACAAATGATGCGATGACAGCAATGAAGATAATAAGACCGAGGAAGCCGAGATTGATATCTTCGTATCCCTCACCCAACCAAGAGAGCGCGCCTTCTTTGAGCACATAGTTCTCGAGCAGGTAGTTGATAGGCACTGTGCAGACAAGGACGAAAGTAACTGCTATACCAAGGCCAAGAGAGGTCTTGACATTCTTGGAGACAGCAAGGTACGAACACATACCGAGATAGTATGCAAAGACCATGTTGTCTACAAAGATGGACTTGACAAATAAGCTGAGATATTCTTGCATCTTTATATCTTGTTTAAT
>NZ_JAUMXC010000011.1:0-17993 GCF_030529325.1 Porphyromonas sp.
GTGATTTGATATTTGATGATTTCTCCCTTGTCATTGATGACAATGTGTAGCTTAAAGCCATAAAACCAACCCATGGTACACTTCCCTTTTTGAGCCAAGCCTTTCATTGTCTTATGTCCTTGAACTCGTTTGACATGACAGACTCTCAGTGGGGTGGAGTCGATAAAGGATATCCCTGTACATTCGCCTAAACAGCACATATTCAGGAATGCTGTGAGCTTGTATCCCACTTTACTTTGTAATTCGACAAAGCGATTGTAAGAGACAAGATGGGGGAATTCAGCTCGACACGAGTGAGTGATATATTGCAGATAAAAAGCCTTCAGATCTCGATACCTTGAGAGATGAAATAGTATGAGAATGGTCATTACCTCACCGTCGGACATCCGACTCTTCCTATTTCTACGCTTTTTGCCCTCCTTTTCTATGGAGTTTTCCTTGATAGTTTTGTCAAAAAACTTCGAGAAATCATCTACGATGCAAAAAATATCAACTATATTTTTCTTCATAAAGTGGTGTTTTATTTGTGTGTGTCATCTTGGCTTTCAGATACTAATACACAAATAATTCGCCACTTTTTCAATTGTAAAACGAACAATATTAGGCACTTAATGCGGTTGGTGGAATAGTTTTATTTATCGTTTTCTTACGTCGAACTGACGTTAATACAGACATTTGAAGACTCATTCTTCGCAGCGAGAGGGAAGGCACAACAAGAAAACCGGAGATGATTATCCAATTTTATTTTCATAGAAGATCATCTATCGTCAATCAGCACATATCCCAGACCCATCTTTCATTCTAAGATTTAGAGACAAAAAGGTATAATCAGTCCAGATCTCAGGAAACAGTGACAAGTTTGGTGCAACTATTTTAGCCCAAATGCATTTAGAGTCAAAAGACTCTGTACTTTTTGTCGTACTTTTGTAAAATAAAAACATTAATGATCAATATGAGACGTTTACTAAATAAACTCGTGTATTTGGAGAAGAAGAGGAGGCGAGACAGGGCCATCAAAGCATACATGAGCCATAAGGGAGAGATACCACGACTTTCAAGGGAAGAAGAAGCCAAGGCTAAGGCAATATGGAATGTATTTGGGCTTCCATTCAATACGAATTGGCACAGGTACTTCAAGCACATGACGGGAAAGTTCGATGAACGTTCTGTCCCACAAGACATTTGGAATCTTTTTGAAATAGCCCTAAATCCGACCGAGTACAGAGATGCATTCCAGCACAAAGTTCTGTGCTACAACATACTACCCGCCGGAACTCTACCGTATCCCATCGCAGCGATAGTCAATGGCGTGACTATGGATGGGAGTCTTTCACCTTGCTCACATGAAGCATTTGTGGAAGCTCTATGCAGAGAGGGGCGTGTGGTTGTGAAAGTAGCTACGTTTACAGGCGGAGGCAAGGGAGTACGCCTCATCGACTTCGGATCGATGACAAAGGCAGAGGTATCAGCATTCCTTGAAAACACCCTTGCGGATCGGAAGGATTATATCTTTCAACGTGTACTCAAAACTTCCGAGGACTTTTCACGCTTCAATCCCCTATCGACCAACACGATAAGAGTCATCACTCTGAACATCAATGGCAGAACGACCCTTGCCTCTTCATTCCTGAGGATGGCGACAGATGACAGGATCAACGACAATGCGGGCGCCGGAGGAACAATGGTTGCAGTACATCCGGACGGGCAGTTGCACCACTTTGGAGTAGACAATGCGATGGCTGAGAAAAGGTTATCCTCACCTACGGGATTGATCTTTTCTGAATTAAAGTTGGAGTGTTATCAGAAGTTGGTTGATAAGCTTATCTCTCTACATGAGAAGTTGCCCTACCTCGGGTTTATTGCGTGGGATGCCACCGTGGATGAAGACGAAGAGGTCAGAGTGATAGAGATGAACCTCGACTCGCAGGAGCTTGAGTGCCACCAAGCATTCAACGGAGCAATCTTTGGTGAGAGGACCCAGGAAGTAATCGACTACGTATTGAGACGAAAGTTCAAGCGTATCAAGGTGTTTTGATCGAGACTAAGCAAAGAAGAGCCGGAACAACTACAACATAACCCTCAGGATGACAACAAGACGTAGCACGATATATTACTTGATAGTAGGAGGTTTCCTCTTATTGGCAGGCAATCTCCGTGCACATGCTCAGGAGTTTGACTGGGGGAGGATGGAGCGTTGGCGACCTGACTACCCCTATGATGAAGATATGGGGTACAGGTTGTTGGATGTATTGAGCCGGTACAGTTCGAACTCCAAGAGTTCTTATCGTCTACTACCACAAATTGCCTTTGGACCCAATATATCTTTGGGAGAGAAAACCGTCTTGGGCTTAGATGGCATAGCGAACCTTATCCCGGATTACAACCAAATAGATGGAGTGTGGTTGGGATATGAGGTACAACTGTCTCACCGCCTGGATAAAGGCAGAAAGTTGATGTTTCGCAGCTCCCAAAACTACACCACAACGACCAAAAAGTGGTTCAGCGAAAATAATATACTGTATTATCACAGCCCGATGAGGGATGGACTCTTGATACTTTCGGGAGGACGCACATCAAGAGAGACAGTACACATGGCTCCTTATGAGCTCTTCACGGAGCAGTTTGTCGGCCTCTTGGGGAACAACTCCCACATCCGTCACTATGCAAAGTGGTATGGGGCGATACGTCACAAACTTTATCTCACACCACGTTTGAGATATACGGTGCTTGCTCAGTGGGAGGTGAGAGAGCCTCACATGGCAGACGATCCGATACATTTACGTCATCGCTCATTTGTTTCTGAAGCCGGGCTCGTATATAGCTTAACCCACACTGACCCATACATAAAAGTATTTCCAAGCCCCATCGTGATGCCTGCAGGACAAGGAGGCTTGGAAATAGGGCTTACCCTTCGCTCAGCAATTCCGCTGTCCAAGAGGGAGACACAGATATATAGCGACTACAAAATGTGGGAAGCCTATGCACGCACGGCTCGAACCATTGCTCCCGACCACAAAGTAGACATCACGGCTCTCGCAGGAGGTTTTTGGGATCAAAGGTGGCAAAGCCTCTCAGACATGAAGCACTTCGCCCGCACCGGTATATTTGGACGCAACAACTTCAGCGAGGCATGGAATACACTACCGGATGAGTGGATGGGGACGAGCAGATGGTTTGCTACAAGCGCCAACTACTGGAGCAACAGCTTTTTCATCAGTCGCCTCATGGCTATAGATGAAGCCTTACACTTCCGCAGCCTGCACTTACCCAAGGGACAGACTTATCTCGAAGCCGGGTATTCGATAGGATTCGGTCGTATGGGCCGGATGGGGCTTTTTCTCTGGGGAGACTTGGTCCATCAGATGCAGATGTCTCTAAAAGTCAGTCTCCCCTTTATCTTCCTTGTAAGCACATGGAGTGAGCGGTATTGAAAAGACACACCGCTTTGAAGTTATTGCTACTTTGAGAGACGCTTATTGATGGCTTCTTGATAAGCTGCGAGCTTCTTTTGCCCTTTCTTGTCTGAGCCAAAATGATCAAAAAGGAATAATTCGGGGATGTCCTTCGCCTTATCGGTGACTGTGATCATCCCGCTTGAAGCATCACGAGACAGCACCAATTCGTCATACACCTCACCACTGTACCTGAGCGAAGTGTACAAAATGCTGTCAGGTGTCACTCGCACTGTCTGGTATAACTGCAAGCCCGATCCGAGGCGATCATGTATATCATCGAAGCCATTTCGATATAGCTTGGGCGAACTACAACTAATCACATACACAGGTGTTGTGCGCTCGCCCTCTTTTGCCCCGGGAGTGGTGATGCGAGAATAAGCGTGATCGTGCCCCTGAAGCACAAGATCAGCACCATACTCGACAAGGACAGGCTTGAAGATATACCTCATCACCGGATGACTCCTCCTCGCTCTCACGCAGTGGACAGCGTGGTGATACATGACGATCTGCCAAGGCTGCTTTGACGAAGAGAGCACTTCTTTGAGCCATGCACGATGACTCCGGATATCTGATATGGAGTTGATGCCATTGCTGTCTATCACAACAAATCGTGCCAAAGGCGCATCAATATAGAAACTCCGCCCTTCAAAATCCTCTGGTCCATTATCCGGAAAGTTATACTGTGGTACCCAACGAGGGTCAAGTTCTCTGCCAAATCCTTTCTTGAGATACTCGTGATTACCTGTTGCCACGATCATAGGCATCTCTGCGGTATATCCTTGCCAAGAGTCATACCATACCCGCCAATATTCATCCGTCGGTCCCTCTACCTGATCTCCTGCAAGGGCAAAAAAGTCAGGTCTGTTGAAGGTCGTATCTCCCCTAAACTTTTCGAAAAGACCGGTACTCATCTCTCCATCCGGATCCTGAACATCTCCGAGATAAACGAAGTTCATCACCGAGTCGGGTCTATGAGGCATCACGAGGGTTGTCTTGGCTTCGAGAGAACCCACCCTCAAACGCACATCATAAGTTTCTCCCGAGACCAGTTCCCTCATTGTGGCGTGATAATAAGCCCCCTGCCCCGCTCTGCTGCGAACGATGACACCATCAGCATCGAGTACCTGCCAAGCCTCCTCCGAGAGGCTGTCTCTGAGGAGACGGTAAGCCAACTTTCCCTCCTTGATTTCCTCTCCACAGAGCCAAGACACCGTCCTCTCCGTGCCAAAATCCGCACCCGGAGTGATCGTCACCCGATCTATCCGATCGGCTATGGTGTAAGGGTCCTCGGGACTGTTGGCAAACCAAGCATTCCACCTTACCTTGAAAAGGATGCCGGAGCCTACGATAAGTACAAGCAATATGATGAGAGCAATACGCCACTTCCTATTTCTCTTATTCGCCATAAAGTGCAAGATATAATATGTAAGATATCGGACACAAAAGTATATATTTCTAACCAATCACAGAGATTTTCACAGAAAAATCCCCCAAGCACGGCTTTGCGCTTGGAGGATTTCCTTATCTCTCGCACCTCCTCTGCAGGAGACGCAGATATATTATCTTTTAGTTGGTCTTGTAAGTATACTGAATGCCCGAAAGCTCTTCGTTGGCCTTCACGATCTTGACCTTGAGATCCTCCTTGTACTGAGCATAGCGCTTAGCCAACTCACCGTCAGCAAGCGAAAGCATCTGTACAGCAAGGAGAGCCGCGTTGTGAGACGCATTGATACCCACTGTAGCCACAGGGACACCCGGAGGCATCTGTACGATAGCGAGAAGGGCATCGAGACCTTCGAGAGAGGCACTGATGGGCACACCGATGACCGGCAATGTCGTCATGGATGCTATGACCCCACAGAGGTGTGCAGCCATACCTGCCGCAGCGATGATCACCTTGACACCTCTACCCTCAGCCTTTGTCGCAAACTCCTCAACTTCCTTGGGCGTACGGTGGGCAGAGAGGGCATGCACCTCAAAAGGCACGTGCATCTCATCAAGGAGATCCATGGCTTTCTTCATCAATGGGAGATCGGAAGTGCTCCCCATGATGATACTTACTACGGGCTTCATTGCTTGATAAGATCCTGATAAGCCGCAGCTGAAAGGAGACCCTCAACTTCAGATGGTTCGATGACCTTGACCTTTACGATCCAACCCTTACCGTATGGATCTTCGTTGACAAGTTCAGGAGCATCTTCGAGAGCTTCATTCACTTCGAGGACTTCGACAGCTACAGGAGTGAAGAGGTCAGATACAGTCTTTACAGCTTCGATAGAGCCGAAAGCATCATCAGCGTTGAGCGTATCTCCGACAGTGTCAACATCAACATATACGATCTCACCAAGTTCCTTCTGAGCGAAGTCAGTAATACCCATGTAAGCCACGTCGCCTTCAAGTCTGATCCACTCGTGATCCTTTGTGTACTTTAGATTTTCAGGAAAATTCATAGTTGTAAATAATAAAAGTTAGATATTTTGGTTTTTTGTGTAATCTTCATGCTTGAATATAACCGGCCAAAGATACTACATATATTTCAGATATAAAAGATGACCGACATCAGACAAACGACACAGACCATACCCGCCTGCCAAGATCAAAAAACAGACGCCATTCGGATCGGATCTCGGAAAGGTATAGAACCTTCGAAATCAAGATGCCTACCTTGATGAATCAAGTTAGACAACCTTTTTCACTGCCTTATCACACATAAATTAGAAAAGAGTAAAGATCTTGTAATTAGGAGTACTTTCTCCACCCTTATTTTAAAGTTCTCTGAATCATGTGTGATGGACGGCGGAGTCTCATACAATGCTTTGAGGGCTACAAATGGACGACAAGTACCTATATATGAGTATTCAGCAAGGCATAATTCATGATATTTTGTGATTGATGGGAGTTGTCGGAGTCTATAACTTTGTCCTCTTAAAGAGCACTCGATATACTAAAGTCTTAATGAAACATCAATACCTTATATTTCTTCTCCTCTTGGGGCTTTGTCTCCAAGTCCGGGCTCAGTCAAACCAACGTTCATTGAGAGGCTCTGTCAGAGATGAGCAGGGCGAATCCCTTCCGGGTGTGAGTATCCGTGTCAAAGGCAAACGGGTCGGCACCATGACAGATGCCGAGGGACGATACACCCTGACAGGAGTGTGGCAGGAGGGAGATATCATTGTCTTCAACTTCATGGGGATGAAGGAGTTGTCGCTCACCTATACCGGTCAGAAGGTGTACAACGCGGTCATGACGCAGGACACTCATGCTCTGAAAGAGGTCGTGGTGATGGCTCGACAGAACATCAACGAACTTGACATACGTGCCAAGTCGGGCGTCGTGCAGCAAGTAGATATGAAGCGTCTCAACAGCAAGCCGATGGCCAACATCGGGCTGGCTCTACAAGGCTCTATCCCCGGACTTGTTGTCACAAATACGGGGGACTTGGGGCAAAAGCCTAAGATCCGCATCCGTGGCAATTCGTCCTTTCGCAAAGGAGATATTGCCAACGAACCTCTTTATGTCAAAGATGGGCAGGTGATCCCGGCGGAGACTTTTTTGGCCTTGAATCCTATGGAGATCAAAGAGATAAAGGTGCTCAAGGATGCTGTCGCTTGTGCCTTGTATGGAATCAAGGCAGCCAATGGTGTCATAGAGATCACTTCCCTACGTGGGAACCCTGACGGTGGACTTACCACAAATTACAGTTTCAACATGGGCATCACAACTCGTGGACGGAGGGGTATAGAGATGATGGATACTGAGGAGAAGCTCGAACTTGAGAGAAGACTACAAAATCCGGCTGCGCCAGGCTATCGATACAGTGAAGATTATTTCAGGAGGTATCATGGCACTTCTCCTGACCTTGATAAGATGATACTTGAGGGAAGGGCTGTGCTCGACTCTCTGAGGGGTATTCATACGGATTGGTTCGACGAGTTGATACGTCTCAATACTTACCAACAGCACAACTTGAGTGTGCGGGGTGGGACAAAGAAGACATCTTATGCAATCTCTATGGGCTATGTGCATCAAGGGGGGCGTGTCGAAGGGAATAGCACTCAGCGATTCACGACGACGCTTAGTTTGGATCAACAGTTGGGACGGATAGGGTTCCTCTCCCTCGGTGTCAATGCAGGCTACGGGCGCACGGACACGCCTAATGGAAGTGACGAGACACCCGCAGATCTTGTCTACAAACTCAATCCTTATGAGACAAAGAGAGGTCGTTTGTACTCTTTTCCAAAGGGAGATTATACATATAACGACCTATTGTTTCAGTACCATAAAGAGGGGACAGACAAGCGTGGAGGCCTCACAGGAAGTCTTAACTTGAAGCCTTTTGCAGAGCTATCCATCGATGCAGTAGCCGGGATTGATATTGTGCTGAACGAAGAGATGACACTCGTCCCATCCACTTCCATCAAGGAACGCAACAGTTATGAGAAAAAGGAGACTCTCGGCAAGTTGACTAAAGACAAGTCCGTCATTACCAACATATCGTCCAACATACGAGCAACGTACAACAAAGTATTTGCCCAAAGACATGATCTCACTTTGGGAGTCAATATGGACTACTACCTCACCGATATAGACATGGCCGGCATCATCGGCTACGGCGTGGGAACAATAATGTCCCCGGCCCTCATCAACCATGCGCTGACAGGAGACAGACGTCCGGGAATCTCTTCTTCAAAAAATAAAACAGCTCAACTGGGAATGGGGCTCGTGGCGGGATACAGTTATAATGAAATCTATGACCTGTTTGCCACCTACAAAGTAGACGCGTCGTCGGTACTCCCCAAGGGAAAACGATGGAATAAGGCTTGGGCGGTAGGCTTGGGCTGGACACCCGGTAGATATTCGTTCATGAAGGACAATAATGTAGTCACTCGCCTCAATCTGAGGGCGTCTTACGGACAGATAGCCAACCTTGCAGGTGTATCGGCAGAGGAGACGATCGGCACCTTTTCGTATCTGACAGACTACTACTCTACCTCTAGGCTGCTACAACTCCGAGCTCTGTACAATCAGTCCCTAAGAGCGGAACAGACAGTCACGACGGACATCAGCCTGTCGATGGAACTTTTCAAGCATCTTTCTCTCGAAGCCAATATCTATCGTCGAGAAACCAAGGATGCATTGTTGGATGTCCCTATACCCTTGTCCAACGGTTTTCAGACCATGAAGAGGAATATAGGCGTACTCCGAAACGAAGGTTATGAGATCAGTTCGCTCGTCAAGATATTGGACGGACAAGACCTTAGACTGTCTCTACGAGGGTCTTTGGCATATAACAGGAATAAGGTTGTCGATCTCTACTATACCGATAGACTATATACGGATGAATCTGCACTCGTCCCCAACTATGAGGTGGGCAAGGCCTACGATATCCTCTTCGGATTGAAATCTTTGGGCATCAACCCCATCACCGGTCTGCCTACATTTCGGGGAGCCAATGGAGAAGAAGTGCCTGCCACACAGAATGTCGTCCGCGAAAACATCATTGCCTTGGGACACAGCACCCCACCTTACAGTGGATCTCTGAACTTCAGTCTTACCTACAAAGACTTTGACCTTGACATGGACTTTTACTACGTCTTTGGAGGTGTAAGGGCGCACAACTATACTTATATCCGTTGGGCGGACAACGCTTATCTGAATGCCGCCAAGGGACAGTTGGAACACATGTGGTTCGAGAAGGGAGACATCCGGAAGCGTTACCACTCTCCTTTTTACAGCGCCTCTGCAATCCATTCGCTACAATTTCCCAACACAAGGACTATCGCAAGGAGTGACTTCCTCCGTATGTCGATGCTCTCACTGCGCTACCGCATACCGAGTGCCTTTTTGCAAAAGGCCGGTCATATCGTCAAGTATGCCAGTGTAGCCTTCCAAGCGTCCAACCTCTTTACCCTCACGCCTTACAGTGAGTCTGATCCGGAGACAGGATCTTTGGCAGGCACATTGCAGCCGGTGCTGACGCTGAACCTTAACCTGACCTTCTAAAGTATTGCCGAAATGAAGTACAATATCCTCTCGAAAATCCGCTGTCTACCGAAGATCTGCTACCGCTTTGCACTTTATGTGTCGGTATTGCTTTGCTGTGTGGATTGTTCGCTCGATCTACCATACGAAAATCAGTTCTCCGACCCGGACGCCATCACGAGTCCCGACAGAGCACGAGAACTCCTTGCCACGGCATACGCACAGTTGCCCGATCCTTCTTTCGAGCTGTCTGTATTGAGCGATGACTTCGAGCCCACGGATCTACTCCCACGCAATACCGAACTCACCAACCTCTATAAGTGGCAACCCGCTGCTATCGAGGTGTTGTCCTTGTCACTTTGGCAAGACTACTACAATGCGATTGCTATAGCCAATACCATGTTGGATCGAGCCGCTTTGCTCACCGACTTGACGGCCAAGGAAGAAGCGGCCTTGCGGAGTGTGACTGCCGAAGCAAAGGTGCTGAAAGCCTATTGTTTTTTCAATCTTTTGAGGCTTTTTGCTCCTGACTATACAGAGGGAAGCGAACGCGCAGGAGTGCCATTGAAAAGGATCTTGGAGCTGGAGTTTCTTCCCCGAGCAGACATCAAGACCTGCGTGGAAAGTATCCGAAGTCTGCTCAAAGAGGCCTTGGAGAGCGGTTACACATCAGGCGGAGAGTACTGGTTTTCGCCACAGAGTGCGTACTACCTGCTCGCGGAGGTAGCACTCTATGCACAAGATTACCCGGAGGCTGTTCATTATGCGGAAAAGGTCATCGAGGGACAAGGGGGCTATGAGACTTTGAACGACAGATCCTATCAGGCTCTTTGGACTGACCGTGGATGTCCCGAACGCATTTATTCGCGTTTCATCAAAAAGCCCTACTACACCGACATCAGCATGACCCGAGCAAAAGGGGACTATGTGACAGTAAACCAATCTCTGATGAGTCTGTACTCCCCTACCGATATCCGGCGCGATGCCACGGAGTTTACCTACCGTCTCAAAGACGACGATCTGAGCGATGAAGAGTCCAAGAGAAAAGGATTTGGGAAGTACAACAGGGAAAACAAAGAAGACCGCACTTTCCAGACCGTGACCCGTTATCGTGTATCGGGGGCTTGCTTCATCCTCGCAGAGGCTTACTGCCGTAGCGGAAACGAGGGCAAAGGGATAGAGGTGATGAACGAATACCTTTCTCGACGAAAGGCGGAACTCTTCCCCTCCAAAGGCCTTGCCGGAGATGATCTGCTTCGGGCTGTATTACAAGAGAAGTGGAAGGAGTTTCTCGGAGAGGGGGGGCGTTTCTTTGACCTGAAACGTTTGAGACGGACGACGCTCAGCAACTGGAATAAAAAAGAACCAATGCTCGCGACGAAAAGAATCACGGAAGACGACTATCGGTGGAACTTCCCCATACCGAGACGGGAATACCTCTACAACGATCAGATGATCCAAAACGAGGGTTGGCCCAGGATAGAGCGATGAGTATCTCTCGGGAAATAATGCTGAAAAGAGTGAACTCACTTTGAAGGATATAGGAGTCATGAAAAAAAGGTTGTCTAACTTGATGACGAAGGTTGTCTAACTTGATGCGACAAGTTAGACTCCTTGATTTCGAGGTTTAGACATCTTTATTCGGGAGGGGATAATTTTCATGTCGGAAATATGTTGTAACACGTTTTTTCAAGATTGGAGCCTGCTCCCGAGCCTTTCACAGATGACGAGACAAAAATACAGGAACTATGAAGAGATTATTTACTTATACAATACCGTTACTACTCCTCTCCTTGCTACACATTTCGTGCACCAAGGAGGAGATAAACGATGACTACGAAGGACTGAACCAAGTCTACCTGAGTATCTTGGGAGAGACCACCCATCTGGATGAGGCAAAGGAGAGAGCCTTGACGGTCGAAGTCCTTCTGACCAAACCGAGAGCGCAAGTACAATTCCTGAATTTTGTTCTCATGAACGACGAGCAGGAAGTCATAAAACTCGAAGACAATCCGGTCAACATCCCTGCAGGGGAAACAAAAGGAAGATTTACAGTGCATTCCAACCGAAAGAATATCCTCACGAGAGACACCCTCCTACGTATCGGACTGTCTGAGGTCCCCGAGGGGATGAAGTTGGCCCGTGAGCTGTTGGTGCGTGTGAAACCGAACCCTGCCAACATACCACTGACCGATCAACAAAAGGCTCTGATAGAGAGCTATAAGAAAAAGTTCGGCATAGATCTCATGCCTTGGATCGGGGCTGTATCGTGTCACACCAAAGTCATGAGTCCGGCAGGGGGATATACAATACCCTTTTCGAAAGCCTTTACAAAGGAGTACAAGGGAGAGTCAGTCATAACCCTGAGCGAGAAGGCCACCGGGGACGTCCCTGTCTTGAAGATGGTAGATGATCCTCTTGGGCTGACGAGCTACATGGAGTGGGTCTTGCAGCAGGAGACGGTCTTCAATGACGAGTTTTGGTTCAACCCCAATTCAGGTCCCAATTACAAAATCATCACCGGACTCCTCGGATGGAACAAGGAAAACCCCGGCATATTCTCCATGACTCTGGACGACATCGTACTCAAAGACATATCGAAAGATGCCGCCACCCTCGAATGCAAGGGAACGAAGATAACCGGAGGGGGAGACATCACACCGACCATCCCGTTCCGGTACACGTTCTCCCCTTGGGAAAAACAAAAGCGACTGATCGCCGAGGGTAATCAGCAAGCAAAGGACTTGGAGGATGCCGATGGGACAGCCAATCCCGACCACTACCTGATGATCTGGTCTGTGGATAAGGATGAGATAAACGACGGGGCCGAGACAGGACACTTTATCCTTCCCCGGGGAAAGATCGACTTCAAGGAAAGAAAGCTGACCTTCCAATTCGCCATGAGTCACAGCATGGCAGGAGACTACACACGAGTATATGTCACTTACGAAAAAAACAACTAAACAGATGCTACGTCATTGGACCATCATAGTAGCGACTTGCATCGCCTCTCTACTACTCCACAAAGCATATCCACAGACAACCCCCATAGCCCTCCCCTCAGGCACGGTCGAGGGTCGGCTGGACAACGGATTTCATTATCTGATACTGCCCAATGCCACACCTGCGTCCAAGGTGGAGTTTCGGCTGATCATGCGTGTAGGCTCTCTTCAGGAGACAGAGGAGGAAAAGGGGTGTGCGCACTTTCTCGAACACGTGGCCTTTGGTGGGACGACGAACTTCCCGAAACGTACCATGGTCAAGACTCTCGAAAAACTTGGGATGAAGTATGGGCAAGACATAAATGCCCTCACAGGATTTGATCGTACCATCTATATGTTTGCCGTCCCGGTAGATAACCAAAAAGACATGGTGATCTCCAACTCCTTGCTCATCATAAGAGACTGGTTGGACGGCATGACCATCGATCCTGAAAAGGTCGAAAACGAAAAGGGGATCATCCTCGAAGAACTGCGTAGCTATGAGCTGGGAGATGAGTTTTATTCGCTCAAAATTGGAAATGGGTTATTCGGCAGGCGCATCCCTCTTGGCAGTGCCGAGGACATACAAAACGTCACTCCCAATAAGCTCAAACAGTTTTATCAGAAGTGGTATCGACCCGAGTTGGCAACTCTGGTTGTAGTGGGGGATGTCGAGCCCCAAGAGATAGAGCAAAGGATAAAAGAAAGGTTCTCTTCCCTGAAGCGTAGCCCTTCCCCCATCAAACGCTCTCCTCAACCTCTTGAATATTCTCCCGAGATAAGTCTTTCGGAAGTACGAGACAGCCTACGCTCCACCTCTCGGATGGAGTTCATCATCCCTCACCCTTGTGTGGTCGAACACACCCTTGATGATGCAGTGCTCAAGCAAAAAGGGAGGTTACTGATCAAGGCCATAAATGCTCGTCTACAAGCACAAAAACTCTCGTGCGATGTATCGGATCAATGGTACCTGAGCGACAAAAACCATTTTGTGATTGCCATAGAGGGTGGAGACAAACAAGAACTCCTCCATCGGATGACAAAAATCGTAACCGAATTGAACTGCCTGGCGCGTGATGGATGGGATCCGAAGGAATGGCAGTATATAAAGAATGATTTCTATTGCAAATACGAGAGTTGCGAGGCGCTTCCATCATCTCGTCTTTCGTCGGCTTGGTGCGATGACTTCGTGGACTATGTCATCTCCGGCGACAAATACATGAGTCATAAGAGTGAGCAGGAACAAGTCAAAAATGCCCTCAAAAAGGTCTCCGGTAAAGAGATACAGGAACTACTGAGTGAAAGGCTTTCGCATAGGGAAAAGTCCCTCTTGGTAGCATATATCAACCACACTAATTCTGACAATACTTTAGTGACTAAAGAGATAGAAGATGTATGGAAAAGAGGGCTGACAGCTCCTTGCAGCCCCTACAATTATATCACTCGGCAACAAGAGCAAGAGAATACATCTTGCTGCACACCTGCATGCTTGTCTGTCAGACCGACATTTCATCCCGCATATATTACGGAAACAAAAGTGTATGAACAAACAGGTATCCACGAGGTTACGCTAAGAAATGGGATCAAACTTGTACTGAAACCCACCACCTTGTCAGACTCTACATTGTTATTGACATCTTTTGCTCCGGAGGGGTTGTCCTCGATCCCCGAGGCAGATTATCCATTGCTTGAAGGGACAGCCAGTTATATGGATATGGGAGGGATTGCCAAAGCCTGCAATGAACGTCTGAACGACTATCTATACAAAAACGATATTGCCCTCTCCACAGTGATAGATAATCATTGGCATGGCTTCATGGGTATGTCTCCGACAAGTAACGCAACGGAGTTTTTCAATCTCATTTATGAGAAGATTATAGACCCCAAGCTCAACTACGAAGACTT
Source organism: Porphyromonas sp. (assembly GCF_030529325.1). Classification (GTDB taxonomy): domain Bacteria; phylum Bacteroidota; class Bacteroidia; order Bacteroidales; family Porphyromonadaceae; genus Porphyromonas_A. The sequence continues at coordinate 14,324 of NZ_JAUMXC010000011.1, forward strand.
TGAAGAAAGTAAAAAGGAGCAATTGTCTGCATCCGGTCGGGAGACGACACTCAAGAAAATGTTGAAGCGAGACACTCAGCGCATGCTTACTGCTCGTATCAACGAACTCATGGGGAGAGCCTTGCCCGCCTCACTAAGCCAACCAACAGCGGCAGAGTTGCATCGACTGAATCTTGATAGCATTGCGACATTTTACAAGAGCCTATACACTCGCCCCGAAGGTACTACCTATATCATCTGCGGCAACTTTGATCCCGAAGTCGTGACAAAGCAATTTGCATCGGTGTTTGGTCGAATGCCTTCCTCTCGGACAACAACGCATCGGAACTATTCAGACTTCAGACTACCACAGGAAAAAGTCTCCGAACACTTCTTCGGAGCAGACGAAACACAGACACTGTTTGATTTTCTTTTCTTCGGACACTACCAGCCCGGTATGCACAACACTTTGGTGTTGAAACTAATGTGCCACATCATCCGCAATCGTTTGATTTCTGTCCTCAGGGAGCAGGAGTCCCTCGTCTATTCACCCTATGTCACATTGGAATATGAAGCTATTCCGTGGGGAACATTTTATTTTGACATCAATGCTTCGACAGATCACAAAAACATGAAGCAAATAGAAGCCCTGCTGTTGGACATCCTGCGTAACCTGCAACACGAAGAAGTCGAGGAGACGGAGTTGGAGAGTCTCAAACGCTCATTTCGCATCACGAAGCGCGAGACATTGAATGAAGCCTCTCCATCAGCATGGCGCACCACATTGACAACCCTGCTGAAAAACGGAGAGAGCATTGCGGACTTCGACCGCTATGAGCACCTCCTTGCCGATATTACACCTGCGGTACTGCGCCAAGCCTTCGGAGAACTTTTGGACTTGGATAAATACGTACTTTTGTACATAAGTAAAAAAACATTCGATAATAACAAATTGGATAAAAATGATGATGAGACTTTTATATGCATTGTGCCTATGTGTAATGTGCCAGGCAGTGAGCCTTGGACAAGTAGATGAGAAGCCGTCTTATACGCTCTTTGACAACACGGGAAAGAAGATCACGTATAGCGCCTTGATCAAAAAACTATCCGCATACGATGCCGTGTTTTTGGGTGAGATACACAACTGCCCCATCTCTCACTGGTTGGAGTTTGAGATCACACGCTCGCTCTACAACATCCACCAAAACAAACTGACTATCGGAGCAGAAATGCTGGAGAGCGACAATCAAATCATATTGGATGAGTACATGAGTGGCAAGATCACATCGGACCGCTTCGAGGCCGAAGCCCGCCTATGGCCCAATCACAGCACCGACTACGAGCCTGTCGTGTACTTTGCCAAGGAGCATTCGATACCTTTCATCGCAACGAATATCCCACGACGATATGCCAATAGCGTCAAAAATCACGGCTTCGGCATACTCGAGACTCTTTCGGATGAGGCAAAAAGATACATCGCTCCACTGCCGATACCTTTTGAGTACAACGAGAAGGAGAGCCAAGCCGTATTCGGAGGCATGGGTATGATGGGAGGAAGGAAGTCTCCTGAGGAAATCCGACGCTTCGCAGAAGCTCAAGCTATCAAAGATGCTACCATGGGGTGGTTTATTGCCAAAAATTTCCGACATAAGTTTCTGCATATAAACGGCAGCTATCATACAGAGCGAAAAGAAGGGATCATCCCTTATCTACTCCATTACCGTCCCAATACAAGCGTTGTCACAGTGCTTTTTGTAAGACAAGAGTCTGTCTCGGCTTTGGATGAGGAAAATCTCGGACGAGCTGATTTCTATGTATGTATACCCGAAGACATGGTGCACAGCTACTGAGCACAAAAAAGAGAGGGCGTCAAAACAAAATTTGACGCCCTCTTTTTGTATCTAAATGATATTGTCTACGGTTGATTACTTCGATTACAAAGTCAACTCTCCGATGATGTAAGGATTTGCTCTACCGAAGCTGTCGAACTTCCAACCCAAGACACTTGTGCAAATGACACGGTATTTACCCTTGCCCAAGATAGTATAGATACCATCTTCCAACTTATAGTCGCTTGCAGAAGCATCACTCCACTGTGCATCGTCCCACTTTTGGACGACGGCAGAAAGTCCCAATTCCGTAATCTCTTCCGCAGCGTTGATCTGCTTCTTCTCAGCATCTACACGTCCAATGAGAGATTGAGGAGCAACCTCCCAATTACGGAGTTCTGTAAGTCTCTCTTCTATCTCTTTCAGTTTCTTTGCCGAGAGGTGGTTATTTTTAGACTCCAAGTCTTCGAAATACTCTACATCAGACTCATTTGCCGATACATTTAGCGTTTCGAGTTTGTTGTCATTGACGAGGAGACGCTCCATTTTAGGCATGTGTGTCACATCAAGAGACTTCAAAAGATTATTGTTCAGAGTAAGTAGGTAGACTTTTTGAACTTCCTTAGGAAAGTCAAGCACAGATAGCTTGTTGCCGGATAGATTTGCCTGTTCGAGCTTCACATTTTGACTGCCAAACTTCACCGAAGTAAGAGCAGAGTCATAGGCACTTACTTTTTTCAATGCACCGAAAGAGGTCAGATCCAATTCCGTCATGCCGGTTTCGTTCAAGTCAAGTACCGTCAGTGCCGGCAGAGAGAGAGCTACACTTGTCAATGCTTTATTATTGGACGCATCCAATTCTTTCAACGCCAGACATTCTGAGACCTTGAGCGATGATATCTGGTTGTTACCCAAGAATAGTGTCTGCAACTTTGCCATACCCTTGAGCTCGAGAGTTCCCACGAGTTTATTAGAGTTCAGAGTAAGAGAGGTCAGCTCAGGTAGGACAGTCTCCAACACAAACTTTTCCATTCCGAGATCCCTGAGGTATAGTCCATTGAGACTGCTCAAGTCACCCTTTAGGACAAATTCTTTGATCATTGTTTCCTCTGTCTTGGCTTCATCATCCTTTATCCTGAACTTAAGGTTGCTCTGCTCCTCAAACGCAGGCAAGTCAGCCAGTGCTACCTTGTCGATGGCATCACCACCCAACATGATCTCTGTCATCTGAGGCATCGCTTGGACAGTTACTTCTTTCAGAGCCTTTCCTCCTTGGATGTCGATGCTCTCCATTTTTGCCTTACCGGCACCACTTACACGGACAGTCTTGAGCATCGGTTGCCCTATGATGATAAACTCCTTGAGACCTGCAGAAGCGACATCTATCACTTGCAAGTGTGCCAAGGTAGCCTTTGGATCCTTGCTACCATCAAGTTTGAGCACCAAGTCTGTGATGGTAATATCTTCTTTGAGGCGAAATTCACGGACGGCATACTTTCCTTTGTCATCCTTTACCCATGTGAGCAGGACACCTTTCCACTGTTCGGGATTCTCTCCTTCAAACAAGTGTGCTTGAGGATTGGCCTTGGCGATCATACGGAGCACGTCTATGTCCGCCGGTGCACATTCGGCAATAGTTACCGGAACTTGTTTTGGGGGTTGTGGGGGATCGACCTTGGAGTCTTTTGAACAAGCACTGAAAGCTCCGCCCAACATGATGGCGATGGCACAGAGCAATACATAACCCGAGAATGTTTTTTTTCCTTTCATCAGACGATTAGAATTTATTAGACTGTTAATGTTTTAGTTTAAGGAAACACAAAGTTCGTTCGAAAAAAAAGCACTGACAATAACTAAATAAA
>NZ_JAUMXC010000011.1:18093-51556 GCF_030529325.1 Porphyromonas sp.
TAAATAAAGGTATAATCAAGCTGTATAATACCTAAAATACGCGATAATCGATTGACAATCCGACGGATGAGCACTATCCGACGGAAGCATGACAAGTCGGTGTAGTAGCGACGAAAAAAGGTTGTCTAACTTGACGCGACAAGTTAGACAACTTCATTCATCAAGTTAGACACATCGATTTCGACAGATGTACACCTTGTGAGAAATCTTAGCGGAAAGCCCGACCAATCACGACATAGGGAAAGGCATCAGCAGGGGTGAGAAATTTACTTTTTTGTTATTTGTTAATATATTTCGTACCTTTGGCGGATGATAGGTTTGTTTTTATGATATTGCAAGAGGTTGATGAAAGACAAACCACACTTGAATTTTTGAACTAAATATTACAACAATGAATATGAAGAGATTTACAACGCTACTCCTCGCGATGGTAGTGCTTTTTGGAGCTTACACCCTCAATGCTCAGGACAAGAACAAAGCTAAGATCGAAGTCCCCGAAGACACTTATGACTTCGGCACTATCAAAGAGGCAGACGGACCTGTGAGCCATGTATTTGAGATCAAAAACACCGGAGGTGCACCTCTCGTGATCACTCGTGTGATGTCGTCTTGTGGTTGTACCACACCAAAGTTTAACCGTGAGCCTATCGCTCCGGGCAAGAGTGGCAAGATCACTGTAGAGTACAACCCTGCCGGTCGTGTCTATCCATTCGTCAAGACTGTATCTGTGTACAGCAACGGTAAGGAAGGCCCATTCATCATAACCATCAAGGGTACTGTCGTCAAAGAATAAGTCGGCAATTCTCAAAAAGAAATACTTAAGTAAGAACCTCCGAACTCCTGTCGATGGAGGTCGGAGGTCCTTTGTTTTTCAGACCATATAATATTATCCCATATGTCTTTACAAAATACAGAGACTCCCCCATCTATACCTACCGGTCGCACCTTCGTAGGGTACATCATGAGATATGGATTTATCCTGGGGATCTCCATGTCCCTGCAGTTCCTTTCGATCCTATTGTACAAGATCGGAGCACTTTCTGCGTTGTTGTACGTGGGACTCTTCTTCTGCATCCCCGTACTGATAGTAGCGTTGGCCCGACACTACCGTCGTCAGGTGCGCAATGACTCGATGACCTACATGGAGGCTGTGGGCTTCATGATGGGGACATTCCTCTTTGCAATGATACCCACGATATTGGCTTACTATCTGGGATTTTCGAGACTCATGTCCGATCCCGTATGGCTGGAGACGATCCAAACGCTTGTAGATACATGGATAAGTCAATCTCCACAAGCAAGTGAGGAGGAGATCGAAGCATTGCGAGGCATGTTACACATGACACCAAGGCAGTTGGCTACACAGTTTGCGGCAACAGCTATGTTCTTGGGGATGATCTATATCTATATTGCCGCATTCTTTGTCAAGAAAACAAGATGAATACCCAAGAACATACCGACAGTCTTGACTTATCCATCGTGATCCCTCTCTACAACGAGGAGGAATCCCTGCACGAACTGTATGCGTGGATACGCCGTGTGGTCGATAGAGAAAATTTGTCGACCGAAGTGATCTTTGTCGATGACGGTAGCACGGATGCCTCATGGAAAGTGATAGAGGAACTCGCCGAAGCCAACGACAATGTGAGGGGAATAAGGTTCAGCCGCAATTATGGCAAGTCCCCTGCTCTGCAGACCGGCTTTGGAGAAGTACAAGGGCGTGTCATCATCACCATGGATGCCGACCTGCAGGACTCTCCGGATGAGATACCGGAGCTGTACAGGATGATAGCGGAAGAGGGTTACGACCTTGTATCGGGCTGGAAGAGAAAGCGCTATGATCCTCTATCCAAGACTCTGCCTACCAAGCTTTTCAATGCCACGGTGAGGAGGTTTTCGGGCATCCGACTTCATGACTTCAACTGTGGTCTCAAGGCTTATCGCAGAGAGGTGACGCAAAATATAGAAGTGTACAACGATATGCACCGCTTCATGCCCTACATGGCAAAGTTGGCGGGCTTTGGCCGAATAGGAGAAAAAGTAGTCGAGCACAGAGCGAGGAAGTTCGGGACGACAAAGTTTGGGATGGACAGGTTTGTAAACGGCTATCTGGATCTTTTGGTACTCTGGTTTACCGGTAGGTTTGGTCGCAAGCCGATGCACTTCTTCGGGCTTTGGGGGAGTGTGATGTTCTTTGTGAGCTTTATCGCCCTATGCATCTTGTTGATAGATAAGTTTGTCGCTCTCCAAAATGGCAGGCCTGCTCCGCTGGTGGCGTCTACACCTTATTTTTACTTTTGCCTTGTGGGCATCCTGCTGGGCGTTCAGATGTTTTTGGCAGGCTTCATAGGCGAACTCATATCTCGTCAGTCTCCATCTCGCAATCACTACACCATACGTAAGAAAATATGAAACATATTGCCTCCATACTTGCTTTTATCTCCGTCCTACTCGTCTCTTGCACGAACAAAGAAGTGTATCACAAAGAGTCAGGGACACGATTCCACACCCTTTACCACATCACCTACAAGAGCACTAAGCCTCTGACCGAAGCCATAGACTCTACCATGTCGGTGTTCAACGCTTCGCTCAACCCCTTTGACTCTACCTCCCTCGTGTCTCGCATCAATAGAAATGAGACAGACACCCTTGACAACATGATGCTCGATGTCCTTGCTGTGGCAAAGGATGTATATATGGCTTCCGGAGGTGTTTTTGACATCACAGGAGCTCCGCTTTTCAACATCTGGGGATTCGGAACAAAAAAGGGTGTGACAAGGCCTGCCACTCGCGAGGAAATAGACAGCATCATGACTTTTGTAGGACACGATAAACTGATCGTTGACGAAACAATGCGTCGCATAACCAAGGCGGATCCGAGGATGAGCATCATCCCATCGTCTCTCTCGAAAGGATACATAACCGACCTCGTGGCGGCTACCCTCGAAGCGAACGGAGTCACAGATTACATGGTGGAGATCGGAGGCGAGATGGTCTGCAAAGGCATCAATCCACAAGGTGACTGTTGGCAAATAGGCGTCAACAAGCCCATAGAGGATAACACCTCCACGATCAGTGAACTGATGAGCAAGGTATCCATGTGCGAAAAGGCAGGTCTGGCTTCGTCCGGAGACTACCGCAACTACCACTCTTTGGAAGGACAAAAGGTGAGTCACACGATAGATGTACGTACGGGATATCCCGCAGGACAAGATATTCTGAGTGCGACGGTCATCGCCCCCACCTGTATCCTTGCTGATGCGTGGGCTACGACATTTATGGCACTGGGCATGAAAGAAAGTCTGAAGATACTCGACTCTCATCCTGAACTCAAAGTCATCTTTATTTATGCCGATGAAGGAGGTAACTTCAAGGTCTACGAACGAGGTATCGAGGCTATTCCGATAAACGACAACAGGTAGCACCGACCCTCATTCTATTATCACATTCCACACAAAAACTCAATGACAAATCAATCTCCATACACATTCCGCTTTGCGGACATAGAGGTACTCCGATATAGGGTCGAAAACTTCGATAGTCTACCCTTGGAGACTAAGATCTACCTCTTTCATCTGTCTGAGGCCGCTCTTGCGGGCAGGGATATTATCTTTGCCCAGCATCATCGCCACAACATAGCTATCCGCCATCTCCTTGATGCTCTGATCGTCAATGAAAAATCGTATGATGCCCCGGAATATCCTGCTCTGTGTGAATACGCATACAGAGTGTGGTTTGCTTCGGGCATACATCATCATTATGGCGAAGATAAGTTCATACCGGAGTGTTCAAAGTCTTACTTGCTTGAAGCTGTCGGAAGATTGCCGGAAGAAGATCAAAAAAAGTTTTCAGAGGCAGGGATCTCCACAAAAGACTTGGTAGAGTTCATTTATGATACCGAGGCCGATGCCGTGCGCAGGGCTCATGGAGACGAAGAGACCCTCATCGAGAGATCATCGGTGAACTTCTATGGAGAAAATGTTTCCGGCAAAGAAGCCAAAAGATTTTACAACGAAATTGCCGAAAAGTATAAGATTGCTCCGGGGCTCAACAGCAGGCTCGTCCGCAACTCTTCCGGAGAATTGTCGGAAGAAATAGCAAGCACTTCGGGTCTGTATGCTCCTGCCATCAAAGAAGTTGTAAGACACCTCAAGGCAGCTATGGCGGTCGCACCGTCCGAGGAAGCAGGGGAGGTCATTGACAAACTGATACAATATTACGAGACAGGCGACATAAACGACTTCTACGAATACTCAAAATCTTGGGTAGGGTATAATGACACTGTTTCAGGTACAGACTTCATCAACGGATTCATAGAAACCTATACAGACCCTCTCGGACTCAAAGGAAGTTGGGAAGCCATTATCCAACTCATGGATAAAGAAGGGTGCAGACGTACAGCTCTCATCGCGGAAAATGCTTCTCGCTTTGAGGCTCGTTCGACCATAAAAGAGCAGCACAAGAAAGGAGAAATCTCCGGAGTATCTGCTGCAGCCATCCACGTCGTCATGCTTGCAGGGGACTCTTACCCTGCCTCTCCGCTGGGCATCAACTTACCTAACGATGAACGTCTACGTGCAGACTACGGCTCCAAATCAGTGACTCTGACCAATATATCTCAAGCTCTTGACGAAGTCAGCATGGGAAGTGGTGCGACCGAAGCCTTTTACTTAGGCGAAGATGTCAGAACAAGGCTTTACAAGTACGGTAACCTTGCAAGCACTGTTCATACAGATCTTCATGAATGTCTCGGGCACGGCTCCGGACGTCTCGAAGACGGCATCACAGGCGATGCTCTCGGTACCTATGACTCTGCTATCGAAGAGACCCGTGCCGACCTCAATGCGCTTTATTTTATCGCTGACCCTGAGATGGTTTCTCTCGGCATCTTGCCTGATACCGAAGTCTACAAGGCCGAATACGACAGATATATGACCAATGGATTGATCGTACAGCTCGCGAGGCTCAAGGAGGGAGAAGTCCTCAAGCAGGCTCACATGCAAAATCGTTCACTCATATCTCGTTATATCCTTCATTACACGGACGAAAGCGTCGTTGCGCTGATAAAGGAGGACGATCACTACTATGTAAAGATCAATGACTATAAGCGTCTGAGAGAAGCCTTCGGAGAGATGCTCAGACTCATTCAGGAAGTCAAAAGTACCGGAGATATAGAGACTGCCCGCACACTCATCGAGACCTATGGCACGTCCGTAGATGCAGACATCTATCACAGTGCATCGATGCGCTACAAGGCACTCGGTCTTGCACCATTCAAGGGATTCCTCAATCCACGGATGCTTGTAGTCCGAGACCGGGAGACAGATGAGATCACAGACATCAGCCTTGATTACAGCGAGACTTATGAGGAACAGATGCTTCGCTATGGCAAAGAGTACTCGTACCTGCCTCTTTCTACACACGCCCAGCCGGCTACACATCCTGACGGGAAGTGGAGAGATACGCTCAACAACCTGAGAGCACAATTCCGCAGGGCCATGGATGGAATCATCTCCGACAGTATGCGAAGCAAGGGGGTCAGTTACAGCATCAACTTCGGAGCCACACTGCCCCGACTACAAGAGATCGCGCGCACTTTGCCTCATGACGCAAGCCTTGCCCGCCTCATGTGGAGCAAAGATGTACGAGAGATGAAACTCATCGCGCCACTCATCTTTCCCATCGAAGCCCTTGATATAGAAGAAGCTTTGGAGCTTTGCCACACGTCGCTACACATTGAGGCAAGCGAACAACTGTCTATCCATCTGCTGATGAAAGCTCCATTTGTCGAACACCTGACACTCCGACTCTGGCAGGAAGGAGCCTCCTATACCGAACAAAGAGCGATCATACCCTACATCCTCATGACCCGAATGATGATGAACACCGGACTGGGATATCAGCTCCGAGCTTCACTACTCCAATACGCCGAAAGAGATATGACAGCTCCCGCCGGATCGCTATTGATGTACATACTCAATGCACTCCGCAGGCTTGGCGAAAGTGACGAAAGAGGCAAAGCCCTACTCATTGAGTTCCTTAACAAACACAAAGCAACAGGCATCCCGATGATTGACGCTTTGATCGAAGAGTTCGAACTCTGACGCAGGTAAACCACACATAAAAAAGGAGAGCAGTGATGCCAATGCATCACTGCTCTCCTTTTTTATGTGTAGGCAATTCCGGTACAACCCGTATCCCCCTCATAGCAACATCATAAACACCCCGAAAAACACGCCTCTCGGTGAGCATCCAAGAATAAGGATATACAACCCTCGAAATCCTTGTGTCTAACTTGATTTCGAAGGTTCTACTTCTTCCGCCCGAGCCTTTGTCGGATCTTAATATTTATCAGGGGGATCAGTCGTGGTGATAAGGGTGTCCGTGGATGATGCTAAGGGCTCTGTAAATCTGTTCGATGAGGAATAGGCGCACCATCTGATGAGAGAACGTCATCTTACTCAAAGAAAGGCGTTCGCGACATCGGGCATAGACTTCGTCCGAAAATCCGTAAGGCCCTCCGATGACCAGGCAGAGGCGACGAGGGACGACCTGCATCTTGTGCTCAAACCACTCGGCATAGGCGCGTGATGTGAGCTCTTTTCCCCTCTCATCCAGCAAGACGGCATCGTCGAGATTGCCGATGGTCTCGAGGATCATCTCCCCTTCACGACGTTTTTGCTCGTCCATGGATAGAGATTTGCGTGCTTTGATGTCGGGAAGCTCCACAACTTCGATAGGAATGAATCTATTGATCCTCTTGAGGTAGTCCGCACTGAGAGCGGCTATCTCCTTGGCATCCGTCTTGCCTACAAATATGAGTCTGATACCTTGCATGAGTTCAATATCTTATATCTATATATACAGGGAAGTGATCCGAATAACCATAGGCGTAGTGGTTGCCTCTGAACGAACGCTTCGGATTGCCGTTTTTCTGGCGAAGATACTCGGGATCAAAGACCCTTGTTGCTTGTTGGGTGAGTCTCAATCCGCCTGCCCTGCGGATCAGCAGAGAGCCCGAGACGATGATCTGGTCAGGTAGCCATGCCCTCCCTTTGTGACGATGGGAGCCATGTCTCGTCATGTAAGTAGGTGCGGACATATTGTATATGGAGAGGGGGTCGATACTGTCGCTGCGGAGAGGCGTCTTGGCTTGGAGCGCAAGGGTGATGGAGCGGTCGGTGGGATTGTCGTTGAAGTCCCCCATGAGGATGATGTGCCTGTCGGGGGAGGTGCTTTGTATCTCATCGATGATGCGACGGATGCGAGACATCACCATAGATCTCTGTTTGGCTGTCGAGCGTGTGCCTTGTCTCCGAGAAGGGGAGTGTACGACAAGGACCTCTATGACTTCTTTTGTGGCTATGTGACGAAATGTCGCCCACAGAGCATGCCGTCCTCCGTGGAGAGGTAGTTTTTCGTGATAATTGGTCCACAGTCTGTTGTCTTCGAGAGGGTAGGCCGGGACTTCTCTCAGCCTGATGTTGCGGTACACTCGTGGATCCCACAGTAGTGCGACATCGATGCCTCGAGGGTCGCCACCCTCGGTGATGGCGTAGTGATAGGCAGCCTTGGAGAGTTCTCTACGATGCAGGAGGTCTTTGATGACTTGAGCGTTCTCTACCTCGCACAGACCTACGATGCCCGGGTAGCGCCATTGGCCCATATCTGATATGACTTGGGCGATACGGGAGAGTTTATCGTAGTATTTGGCTTTGTCCCAGTGCATGACACCGTCAGGCAGGAAGTCTTTGTCATCTGTCTGAGGGTCATCATAGGTGTCGAAGAGGTTTTCGACATTGTACATCACTATTCGGCTCATGATAGTATCTGTCGTGGGTATCGAGTCTTGGGCTGTCAGTCGGGTAGTCCCAAGGACGGATAAAAAAAGAAGCACACAGAGTCGCCTGATATGGTAGAGTACTCTGTGTGCTTTCATGCCTTATATGTTATCTTTTATTCGCTGAGACTCAACGGTATTACTTCTTAGGAGCCTTGCGAAGGATATCCAAGAGGTGTTTCCACCATAGATCAACAGTGCTGATTTCCAACTTTTCGACAGGAGAGTGTACGTCTCTCATAGTCGGACCGAACGAGATCATGTCGAGATGTGGATACTTTTCCTTGAACAGACCGCACTCCAATCCTGCGTGGATAGCCTTGACAAGAGGCTTCTTGCCAAAGAGAGATTCGTAGCTTTCTTCCGCGATCTTGAGGATCTCAGAGTTCATATTGGGAGCCCAACCGGGATAGCCGTCACGCTCGTAGACGTAGGCGCCTGCGATCTCAAACGTAGCTCTTACCATCTGTCCTACCATCTGCTTGAGAGACTCTGTCGAGCTGCGTTGGCTGGTCTCGATGAGGATGCTGTTGTTTTCCTTCATCTTGACAGACGCAAGGTTGGTAGATGTCTCTACAAGACCTTCGATAGCATGGCTCATGCCGATGACGCCGTGAGGACAAGCGATGAGTGAAGAGATGAGAAGATCCTTTGTGGTATCGTCGATGACAAACTCAGGCTTTGTAGTGCTGCCGATAGTGAGTGTCACGTCGGGGTCTACGGCTTGGAGTTCGTTGCGGACATCAGCGCAGAATGTGTTGGCAAATGCAGCGACAGCTTCTCTCTGTGACATAGGCACACCGATGATGGCTTTTGCTTCACGAGGGATCGCGTTGTGGAGGTTCCCGCCTTGGAATGAAGCGAGTGTCCAGCCGTCCACGATGTCATAAAGACCATAGAGGAAGCGCGCAAGTATCTTGTTGGCATTGCCGAGACCTACGTGGATGTCTCCACCCGAGTGACCGCCACGGAGTCCCTTGACGTCTACTGTGAGGTAGTGCATCTCAGGACAAGCGTACATCTTTTCGTAAGTGAAGTCTGCAAATGTACCCATACCACCTGCACAACCTACGAACATCTCTCCTTCGTCCTCGCTGTCGAGGTTGAGGAGGATCTCAGAGTCGAAGAAGCCTTCCTTGAGAGCCATAGCTCCTGTGAGACCTGTCTCTTCGTCCACTGTGAAAAGACACTCGATAGGACCGTGTTCGATATCGTTGGATGCAAGGACTGCAAGCTCTGCAGCACATCCGATGCCGTTGTCAGCGCCGAGAGTAGTGCCCTCTGCCATCAACCAACCATCTACGACCTTGGTGCGGATAGCGTCGTTGTCGAAGTCAAATGTCACATCGCTGTTCTTCTCGCACACCATGTCCATATGTGACTGCATGATGATGGACTTGCGGTCTTCCATTCCGGGAGTAGCAGGCTTCTTCATGACGATGTTGCCGACTTCATCCTTCTTGTATTCAAGGTTGTGCTTTTTAGCGAAGTTTTCGAGATAAGCGATGATTTTTCCTTCCTTCTTGGATGGACGAGGCACCTGAGTGATCTCGTAGAAGTAGTCAAATAGAATCTGAGGTTCTTGCTTAATCATAGTGAATCAAACTTTATAGTGTATGAAGATTGTGTTGCCACAAGGACAACAGTTAATTGAATGTCGCTTTTGACAATTGCATGTTACATAAATGTAGGATCTTTCCCTTGTTGGTGATACAAATAAGCAAAAAAGGAAAGTGAACCTTTGAGTAACACGATAAAAAACTTATCTTTGTGTTCAAAATTACGAAAAAGATGACAAAACTACTCATATTGACCCTACTAATTGTAGGGATTGTGGTTCTTTTAATCGGTTTTAGGGTCTTCTTCACTCGGAAGGGCGAGTTCCCTTCTTCTCACGTTGAAGACCAGCCGGCACTTAGGGAAAAAGGTCTTAAATGTCATCGCTATCAAACCGTTGAGGAGCAGGAGCGTCGTACGCTTTTTGATCGGATCGAAGACTGATAACAGATAACTGTCATAGATACAAATCTGAGAACTAAAAAATATAGACTAAACAGTATATGAAAAATTTCAACACAATCATCAATGTCGTCATGGCTGTCGCAGTCATTGTCCTTTTTGTCCTTTTCTTCAGCAGCAAGAGCAAAGACTCTGCACCTGCCAATGCCGTGCCTGTGACCGACTCCGTAATGAGACTCCCTGTGGCGTATGTCAATATCGACAGTCTCCTTACGAACTATCAGTTCTCTCGTGATCTCAATGAGCAGATACTCCGCAAGTCTGAGTCGGCTCAAGCTACTCTTAACCAACAGGCTCGCGCTCTTGAGGCGGAGGCTGCTGAGTTTCAGCGCAAACTTCAGAACAACGCGTTTTTCGATAGAGAGCGTGCAGAGAAGGAACAGATGCGTATCCTCAAGAAACGCGAAGACTTCGAGCGTCTCAACCAAAAGCTGACCATGGAACTCAGCCAACGCCAGCTTGAGATGAACAACATCCTCAAGGATACGCTTATGTCTCAGATCAAGCTCTTCAACGACATCCACAAGTTCCAGATAATCTACTCGAACACGATGAATGACAACATCCTCCTTGCTGATAAGGCATACGATGTAACCAACGAGCTTGTAGACTTCCTCAACAAGAGATACACTCCAAGCACAGCAACGGAAAACTAATCTCCCTTCCTTAGGGTACATAGAGGGCTGTCCGGGTATGATGACTCGGACAGCCTTTTTTCTATCACTGTCTCCTTTATCGGGATGGCTTTGTCATCTCATGTTTTTGAGAAATGTAATGGGTTTCGTTCTTGGTAAAAAGGGTAAAATGACTTACTTTTGTCTGACAGAAAAACCTCAACACGCACATACAATGATACAAGACCATGCTCTCGATGCCGAACGCCTCAGACTCCTCGCCAAACCTCGTGGAAGTATCGAGGTGATATGCGGATCGATGTTTTCGGGAAAGACAGAGGAACTCATGCGCCGCCTCAAACGCGCCTCGATCGCAAAGATGAGGGTAGAGGTATTCAAGCCCGAGACAGACAACCGATACTCTGATACTGATGTCGTAAGCCACGACCGCAATGCGGTATCATGCACTCCGGTGGCTCATTCGAGCAATATCGTGCTGATGAGTGCTGGGGTGGATGTCGTGGGGATAGACGAAGCACAGTTTTTTGATGAAGGTATCGTTGAGGTCTGTCAGACTCTTGCCGATGAGGGGATCAGGGTCGTGATTTCGGGATTGGACATGGACTTTTTGCGCCGTCCCTTTCATCCCATGCCGGCACTTATCGCGATAGCAGACTCTGTGACAAAGGTGCATGCTGTCTGTGTCTCTTGCGGTGCTCCTGCCAACTACTCCTTTCGTCTTGTAGAGGGAGACAGCCAAGTGCTGATAGGTGAGACGGGAGAGTATGCTCCACTGTGTCGTTGTTGTTATTTGGACAGAGCATTGACGTCCGGTGACAAATGATCGTTTTTTGATTTATGAAGGTTACAGAACTCTCTCTTCCCGGTGTGTTGCTCATAGAGTCTCCCGTGTATGCCGATACCCGGGGATGTTTTTATGAGGCTTTCAGTCAGCGCAAATGGATCGAAGTCATGGGGGATGGGGTAGCGGGTAAGCCTTTTTTACAGGAGAATGTCTCTGTGTCTCATCGGGGGGTATTCAGGGGAATGCATCTTCAGCGTGCACCCTATGCACAGAGTAAACTCGTGCGTGCTCTTGCCGGTAAACTCGTGGACATAGTTTTGGATATCGATCCCGAGTCCGAACACTACGGAAAGAGTCTCTCCGTCGAGCTTTCGGCTCACTCCGGACAGTCGTTGTATATCCCTGCAGGTTATGCCCATGGGTTTGTGGCTCTCGAGGAAGGGACAGTGCTTGGGTACAAGGTCGATGAGTATTATCATCCGGAGAGCGAAGTCACATATCTCTACAAGGCTGTGGCTGATATCATTACTCGTTATATCCCTATTGAAGACCTCATCATCTCGGACAAAGATCTTGCCGGTATATCGCTTTAAGTGAGATTGATTATCTTTGTCAGACATCTGACGGTTAGGACAATAAAACAGACAGGTATTAAAATATGAAGATTGCACTCATTGGTTATGGCAAGATGGGACATGCCATCGAAAAGATAGCGACGGGTAGAGGACACTCCATCGTCTCCATTATCGATCAAAATAATCCTCAGGATCTGACATCCGAGGCGTTCCTTTCGGCCGATGTGGTGATAGAGTTTACCACTCCCGATACTGCCGTAGAGCATTACATCCATTGCTTTAAGCATCATCTCCCCGTGGTCTCAGGTACTACGGGTTGGTTATCTCGCCGTGATATGGTAGAGAACTCTCGGAAAGAGCATGAGGGCGCTTTTTTCTATGCTTCCAATTTCAGTGTGGGGGTGTACATCTTCGATCTCGTCAGCCGTAAGTTGGCTCAGCTCATGAACCCCTACGACTACGAAGTCCGTATGCAGGAGGTACACCATATCCACAAAAAAGATCATCCGAGTGGTACGGCTCTATCGCTTGCCGAGGGCGTACTCGAGGGATTGGATCGCAAGAAGCGTCTTGTTCCTTTTCTCGAAGGTGAACATCGGAACATCCCTGCCGATGCTCTCGGGATAGAGTGCTTCCGAGAGGGTGAAGTGCCTGGCATCCACCGCATCACGTATGAGTCGGATGTCGATACGATAAGCATCGAGCATTCAGCCAAGGGACGTGAGGGGTTTGCTTTGGGAGCTGTCCTTGCTGCAGAATTTATAAGGGAGCGAAAGGGTGCTTTCGGAATGAAAGATATGATGACGGCTCAGTCTTGCTGAGTTGTCCGATCAAACAGATATAGAATGATATGAAAAAGATAGATTTTAAAAGTTTGGGATGGAAGAAGTTGACGAAGTTTGTGATCCTTGCGATTGCACTTCTTCTCTTTTCCGTCTGGGTCAATAGCATTTGGGTGTTTATCATTATTTCCCCTCTGCTTTTTGATGGATACTTTACCAAGTTCATCAACTGGCGTTGGTGGCAATCTCACCCTAATTCCTCTCTGCGCTATGCAATGAAGTGGGTGGAAGACATAGTAGTCGTGCTCGTCCTCGTGCACATGCTCAATTTGTTTGTTTTCCAACAGTTCAAGATCCCATCTTCATCGCTTGAGAAGACCTGTCTCGTGGGCGATCACCTCTATGTGAGTAAGCTTAGCTACGGTCCGAGAGTGCCCATGACACCTTTTGCCTTCCCTCTTGTGCACAATATGTTCCCCTGGGGGATGAAGTCATATCTTGACAAACCCCAGTTGGAGTACAATAGAGCCAAAGGCCTGGGGAGCGTCGAGCGAGGCGATATCGTTGTCTTCAACTTCCCAGCAGGAGATACAGTTGCTCTTCAAGTCCCTAATCCCGACTACTATACTCTTGTACACCAGTTCGGCAGAGAACACGTACACCGCAACCGACAGCGGTTTGGGGAGATTGTCCATCGCCCTGTCGATATGAGGGATCATTATGTCAAGAGATGCGTCGGTATGCCCGGAGACTCCCTTGAGATAAAGAATAACGTACTCTTCATCAACGGACAACGAAGCGAAGATCCGGAGCACCTTCAGTACAACTATTTCATACAGACTGATGGTAGCTTTTTCTCTGAGTCCGAATTGGATGACTTGGGCGTCAGCGTGGATGACCGCATGGTGCTCGATGGCAGAGAACCCGCCTATGCCGAACTCTTTGCAAGCATGTCTTTGGATACCATTGCGCCAAACTCCTTTGGTACGGTCTATCATTTCCCTCTGACAAGAGAAATGAAAGAAAAACTTGAGAAGAGGACAGGTGTGCGTAAAGTCGTCGTAGAGCCTACACCTACCGCCCAAGACTTCCCTACCTATCCTCTCACTGTCGATAAGGGTTGGACACGAGACAACTACGGACCTATTTTTATACCCAAGAAGGGAGTGACGATCCACCTCAACCTCGAGAATCTTCCTATCTATGAAAGGTGTATCCGCAACTTTGAGGGGCATACGCTCTCGATCAAGGAAGGGCGCATCTTTATCGACGGAGCGGCTACGGACACTTATACCTTCGCCATGGATTACTATTTCATGATGGGAGACAACAGGCACAACTCCGCTGACTCTCGCGCCTGGGGTTTTGTCCCCGAAGATCATATCGTCGGCAAGCCCCTCTTTGTATGGTTGTCAATCGACAAGGACAAACCTCTTTTCGGAGGAGGAATACGCTGGAGCAGGTTCTTCTCTGTCCCGAAATAATATCTTCGCATGAACTCGCCACGTAGTACAGTCGTCAGGAAAATTATCCCCCTGCTCATCATCCTTTTTGTGATCGTGGGGCTTAGGATGTTTGCCTTTACTACGTACTACCTTGGTGCAGATGACAGCGTCAGACTCAAGGGTTTGGAACCCCACACTCTTCTCTTCATAAGTCGGATGACCGGAGACATCTCTGTGTCAGATGACCTCATTTATAGAGACCCTCTCATCCCTACGGGCCCCGGGCGACGTACTCTCGTGAGTCTCGGGCGATGTGTGGCACTTCCCGGTAGTCTCGTCAAACTGAGCGATGGGACGGATCTGCCCTCTCCTCTCCGTGGCGATGAGATCAGTATCGACAGCACGACTCTCGAAGTCTTTTTACCCCTTCTTTTGCTCGAAATGGGCGAAAAGGTCGGGGATATATCTCACGATACCGCCGTCAAACTAAGGACGCTCCGCAAGCACCGTGTCAGCCAAGACTACTATCTCATCCACACCGTGGACGGTGCATATATCTGGCTCTCCCGAAAGGATATTGAGGGACGCGTCATCGGAGCACTATGCTCACCATTCTAAGCTGATGGACTCTCCCTCTCAGATCTATCTCCCCACAGCCTTTATCCCGTCGATAGCCTACATGAGACTCCTTTCTCACGCCGAGGAGGCTTTCATCTATGTCGGCGAATCTTACCGCAAACAGTCCTATCGCAACCGTGCCGATCTCATGACCGCCAACGGCCGTGCCTCCCTCTCTATCCCGGTGGAGAAGTACGCTTATCCACCTCCTGAGACATCCACAATCATGATTTCGGAGCATGGAGACTGGCGAAAGAGGCATCTCCAGACCGTCATCAGCGGTTATGGTTCTTCCCCTTTTCTTGAACATTATATCGATGAAATAGAGCACCTGCTTCTCCACTCGGGGCAAGGAGAGTCACTCGTGACGTACAATCACCGTTGGCTCGAGTTTGCCTGCGATGAGTTGGGACTTCCGATGCCTAAGGTTGTCCAAGTCCTACCCGAGGGTGCTACGTTTATCGGAGAAGTTTGCGCGCGCGACTACGCTCCGGAAGCCACTCTTTTTGAGCGTTATTGGCAGGTGTACGAAGACCGTTTGGGATTTGTCCCTAACCTCTCAGTCCTCGATCTCCTGCTCAATACCGGCAACGAAGCCATTCTTTATCTCAAAAGCTCCAAGGCGGACTCTCAGAAGCTCCCACGTTAGGAGCCCTCACTCCACAGATTATTCAAGCCTCATACTTTTTGTCATTGTGCTTCAGAGTTGATAGCGCGACGACATAAAAGATCGCGAAGATGAGGCTCAGCCATCCCCCGGCTATCAGCACGGCAAACGGCTCAGGCAGAGTATCCCACAGCTCTCCGAGCCAGACCGTCACTATCGGTATGAATACGATTGACCAGCGAGGGAAGTCAGCCCATCTTCTGAGTATCATGTAGGCATAGATGAGCCATCCCGATGCCATGAATACGAATGACATCCCTCCCAACCAAAATGCATATGTCAGCAGATGATCTATCAGGTGCCCTTGTCCGTGTGCAGAGACGATACCGAAGGCAGGGAAAAATGCATGATACTCACCTCCACATATCATCCCTATGGAGAGCAGGACAAGGCTCCACTTGCCCCACGCTTTCCGTGCCGGATCTACTCTCAGGTAAAGGTGATAAAATCCCAGGATATACAGAGCTGTCGTGAAGGGCGCAACCAGCCCTCCTGCAAAAAAGCGGGCAAAGGGAACTGATCCCATAGACGGAAGTATTTCGTTTTCGAAGTCTGCAAATGGCTCTGTCGTGAAGTAGAGCAACATATCTCCGCAGTACATCAATAATCCTCCCAAAAGTCCGGCCCAAGCAGTCCAACGTAGTGTTTTGTTCATGATCGGTTGTTTTATATTTGTTTGTGATTATATGAGCAAAAGTAGACGTTTTGAATAAATACTGAAATCCCTACAAATAAGTATTTCGACGCGTCTGAGTCCCCCTCTTTGGGCAGCTCTATATGAACACGATGGGAAAGGGTATAGAACCTTCGAAATTAAGGTGTCTAACTTGACGCAAAAGGTTGTCTAACTTGCGACATCAAGTTAGACAACCTTTTTTGGCATGATATCGGGATATCGTTTTAACTTTGTGGCATATTTAACAAACGAATGGGATCTTCCCGATTTCTAACTTTTCAATCTCACAACATGAACTTCAAACTAAAGATGGCCCTCGTGGCTATGGTTGCGCTCTTTGCTGCATGTACACAGACCAACCAACAGAATGCTTGTTGCACCGAAAAGGCTTCACAAGCCCCTGATACAACAATGGTGACGATGAGAGGAGCAGAGCTCCCTGTCCTCGGTCATCAACCGGTAGTGGGCGAGATCGCTCCCGATTTTGTCGCTGTCAAGGCAGACTTGTCTGAGATCTCTCTCGGCGAACTCAAAGGCCGCCGTGTCGTGCTCAATATCTTCCCAAGTATCGATACCGGCGTGTGTGCGCAGAGTGTACGTGCTTTCAACGAGCATGCTGCGGCACTTGACAATACCGTCGTCCTCTGTGTGTCGAAGGATCTCCCCTTTGCTCAGGCTCGCTTCTGCGGAGCTGAAGGTATCGACAAGGTGATGACCGTATCGATGTTCCGCAACGCAGACTTTGATCTCGACTACGGAGTCCGTATCGACACCGGTGCACTCAGAGGTCTCTTGGCTCGCGCTGTCGTCGTCATTGACGCTGAGGGCAAGATCATCTACAATGAGCTTGTGCCCGAGATAGGGCAAGAGCCCGACTATGAGGCTGTGATCAGTGCTCTCTCGTGATGCATGACCTGCTCTGAGGGCTTAGGTGAAAAAATAAGAAAAGTCCCGAACGATGTCTAAATCCGTTCGGGACTTTTCTTATTTTTTCTTCCCCACTTTTCGGAGGCCGGGGTATTGCTTTTTCGGAGAGAAAAACAATCCTTAATAAATCTTATTTCGTCGGCTTGGCCTCGCTTCGGAGATTTGTCTATTATTCATATAATTAAGTCTTTAGCAAAGGGGAAAACGATAGAAATGCTTTGTGATCGTTCGTTAAACCATTGTTTTGGACCGAGATATCTGAGGATAATGAACAAATAACAGGTTTTTTGTGTAAAATCACAGAAATAATATGTATTTTGTTTGGACATACGGCATATCATTTATAAATTCGCCCCGTTAAAACAGAATCCTAACAGGTATTATATGGAAGAGAGAAATATAAGAGATGCCGGGAATAATGCTTCGGACGGACGCCGTGGTAATGTGTTCGGCAGGGTGTATCGATTCTATGTCAATGGCTTCAAGCGTATGACATGGGGGCGTACGATGTGGGCTATCATTGCCATCAAGTTGTTTATCATGTTTGCCATACTGAAGGCATTTTTGTTCCCCAACTTTTTGAAACAGCAAGGAGACAGCGTGGATGAGCGCACCGAGTATGTCTCATCGGAGTACGAGCGCAGAGCTGTCGAGTGACACCCACTTCACAACCATCAATTCACAGAAAAAATACAAACACTTAGAATATTCTTTATCTAACAAAAACCAAACATTATGTTTTTAATCGACAACACTCTCATCGATTGGTCGAGAGCCCAGTTTGCACTGACAGCGATGTACCACTGGCTGTTTGTGCCCCTCACGCTGGGTCTGGGTATCATTATGTCATTGGCTGAAACAAAGTACTACCGCACAGATGATCCATTCTGGAAAGCTACTGCGATGTTTTGGCAAAAGATCTTCGGTATCAACTTTGCCATCGGGGTTGCCACAGGGCTTATACTTGAGTTCCAGTTCGGGACCAACTGGTCCAACTACTCGATGTTTGTCGGAGATATCTTTGGGGCCCCCCTCGCCATCGAAGGTATCCTTGCGTTCTTTATGGAAGCGACATTCATCGCAGTCATGTTCTTCGGATGGGATAGGGTCTCCAAGAGATTTCACCTTGCTTCGACATGGCTGACGATCATCGGAGCTACCCTCTCGGCATGGTGGATCCTCGTTGCCAACGCATGGATGCAGTATCCTGCGGGTATGGACTTCAATCCTGATACGCTTCGCAATGAGATGAGCGACTTCATGGCTGTGGCATTTTCTCCTGTCGCTATCGTGAAGTTTTTCCACACTGTGATATCTTCCTGGGTACTTGGTTCTTGCTTCGTCATCGGCGTAAGTGCTTGGTATCTCCTCAAGAAGCGTCAGCAGAGATTTGCCATCGAAAGCATCAAGATCTCTGCCATGCTCGGTCTCGTGTCTATCATCATCACGATCTTTACCGGACACCACAGTGCAAGCCAGGTGGCTAATCACCAGCCAATGAAGCTTGCCGCGATGGAAAACCTCTATGTCGGTCACAATGGTGTGGGACTCAGTACAGTGGGTGTGATTAATCCTGCCAAGAAGCACTACGCAGACGAAAAGGATCCATACATCTTCTCCATCGATGCTCCGGGAGCTTTGTCGTTCCTTGCATTCAATGACTTCGACGCTTATGTACCCGGTATCAAGGACATCATCGATGGTGGTTATATACAGCCTGACGGTAGCGTGGCCCTCTCTGCTGACGAAAAGATCAACAGAGGTAAGATTGCCATTACCGCTCTCGGAGAGTACCGCAGGGCTAAGAAAGCCGGCGATGAAGAACGTGCTCAACTCGAGCTCCAGACCCTCAAGGAAAACTTCCCATACTTCGGCTACGGTTATATCAAGGATAAGACCGATCTCATCCCCAATGTGACTATCCTTTACTACAGCTTCCGCATCATGGTGGGACTCGGTATGCTGTTTGTATTGCTCTTCATCTGGGCAATCTGGCGCACACGTAAGGGTAGCAACCTCATCTCAAAAGACCGCTGGTACCACTATGTGGCGATCGCATGTATCCCACTGGCATACATCGCATCACAGGCAGGTTGGGTCGTTGCAGAAGTGGGTCGCCAGCCATGGACGATACAGGATATCCTCCCTGTCAATGCTGCTATCTCCAACCTCTCGCCAAGCTCTGTCATGGTGACATTCTTGCTCTTCCTCGTCCTCTTTACAGCATTGCTCATCGCAGAGATCAGCATCATGCTCAAGGCCATCAAGCAAGGCCCCAATATCGATAAGGACGGAAAGGCGATCGAAAATGCAGGTCACTAAGTCACCAAGTTAGTTCATACACATAGAAAAGAAATACAATAAAATATGGAAACATACTTAGCATTACAACACTACTGGTGGTTCTTGGTCTCTCTGCTCGGAGCTCTTCTCGTGTTTCTCCTCTTTGTACAGGGTGGACAGTCGTTTATCTTTACCCTCGGACTCGATCCGGAAGATCGTCGCATGATGGTCAACTCGGCGGGTCGTAAGTGGGAATATACGTTCACCACTCTTGTGACGTTCGGAGGTGCATTCTTTGCATCCTTCCCATATTTCTATGCCGTAAGTTTCAGTGGAGCATATTGGGTGTGGATGTTGATTCTCTTCTGCTTTGTCATCCAAGCCATCTCTTTTGAGTACCAAAATAAAAAGGGTAATGTCTGGGGATCAAAGACCTATCAGGTCTTCCTGCTTATCAACGGTGTCCTCGGTCCGATCCTCCTTGGTACAGCTGTCGCAACTCTCTTCACGGGAGGTAACTTCGTCCTCAACAGGGATGCGATGGTGATGTTTGAGGGGAATACCACTATGAGTTCGTGGGTGCCTTTCCATGGGATCCAACTTCACGGTCTTGAGGCTGTCCTCAACCCATGGAACGTCGTGCTCGGTCTTGCGGTCTTCTTCCTTTCAAGAGTGAGCGGGCTCCTTTACTTCGTGAACAATATCATCGAACCTTCTTTGCAGGAAAAGGCGAGAAAGAACATCCTCCCCAACGCGGTGTTGTTCCTCATCTTCTTCCTTCTTTTCCTTGGCTTCCTCCTCACTACATCGGGTTATGCCTATGACCCCCAAACGGGAGTTGTGAGCCTTGAGAAGTACAAGTTCCTCAACAACCTCATCGCAATGCCTTACCTCATAGCCTCTCTCCTCATCGGAGTTGTGTTGGTGCTCTACGGCATGGGCAAGAGTATCTTTGTGAAGAACTTCAACAAGGGTATATGGTATCACGGTGTGGGTGTCGTACTTACAGTGCTTACGCTCTTGCTCCTCGCAGGATGGAACAACACTTGCTACTATCCATCTGTGGCAGATCCTCAAAGTTCGCTCACGATAGAAAACAGCTCTTCATCTCCGTTTACTCTCAAGGTTATGAGCTTCGTGTCTATCCTCATTCCGTTCGTCCTTGCATACATATTCTATGCTTGGAGACAGCTCGACTTCCATAAGATCAACAAGAAGGAAATCAACAAGGGAGTCAACTATTGATATTCTCACAAATGAGATACTACCTTGGGGCTATCGCTGACCGATCCCCAAGGCTCAGATAAAAAGTCGCCCCGGGTGTCCCTCTTCTGAGGAAACACCCGGGGCGACTTTTTGTATGCGCTGCGCTTGTCAGGCAACTTCACCTATGAAATGTTTTCCGGTGAAATAATTTGCCTACGAGATATCTTCAGTGCATTATGCATCTTAACGCTCATGGGGTATAAAAACATCATCCTGCTGTACCGGACAAATCCAGAGTGCAGCAGGACGACGTATAAAAAAAGAAGGTTGTCTCACGACAACCAATCTTTCGTTGTTAACCTTAAATCTAATACCATGAAAAACACATCACAAAGATAGTACTTTTCCCCTCTCCTTCCAAATCTTTTGGGAATCAGAGTGGAATATTTTTAAATATTTAACAAGCCTGATTCTTTGTTTTTGCTTTGATTGCATTGGTTCTTAGTTAGTTGCGCTCAAATTTTGCGCGTTGTGCTTTGATGAAGTCTGCTTGATCTTCTTCTGTCGGGATGAATGCTTTGTGATCGTTCATTGACTCAACATACTTGCGATCCTCTGCCGATAGCTTGGTGGGGATGTGTACATTGACGGAAATGAGTTGATCTCCGGAGGAGTACCCTCTGAGCATTGGCAGACCTTTCCCTCTCAGGCGCAATATCTTGCCGGGTTGTGTCCCCGGTTCGATGGTGATTTTGACTTTTCCATCAAGGGTAGGGACTTCTACCTTGTCCCCAAGGATTGCGGTTGATAGTGGGAGGAGGAGGGTGTATAGGACATCATTACCATGTCTGATGAACTGTGTGTCCTGTATTTCCTCGATGAGGACAAGGAGGTCTCCGTTGGGTCCTCCGTTAGGTCCTGCATTTCCCTTGTCAGACACGCTTAGCGTCATGCCACCACTGACTCCTGCGGGAATAGAGAATGAGATGACCTCTTCTCCGTTTTCGAGTCCTGTGCCTGCGCATTTGTGACACTTTTTGGTGATCATCTTCCCGGTTCCGCTACATGTAGGACACTCTGACTGTGTCTGTATCTGCCCCATGAAGGTGTTTTGGACCCTTGTAACTACTCCTGATCCGTTACATGTGGTACATGTGGATATGTCTGAAGGGCTTTCGGCTCCCGAGCCATCACAGTGACTGCAGCAGACTTTCTTTTTGACTTTGATTTTCTTGTCAAGACCGGTTTGGATTTCACGCAGTGTCATCTTTACTGTAACACGGATATCACTCCCGGGTCTTACCACACGACCTCCACGACCAAATCCTCCGAAGCCGCCAAATCCACCACCAAAGCTGCTACCGAAGTGTCCACCGAAAAGGTCTCCGAACTGTGAGAAAATGTCTTCCATAGACATCCCCCCACCGAATCCGCCTCCGGCAGCTCCTCCGACACCCTGGTGACCGAACCTGTCGTACGAAGCTCTCTTCTGTGGATCGCTAAGTACCTCGTAAGCTTCTGCAGCTTCCTTGAACTTCTCTTCGGCCTCCTTATCTCCTGGATTTTTGTCCGGGTGATACTTGATTGCCGTTTTTCTGTATGCTTTTTTTATCTCCTCATCTGTCGCCGTCTTGGAGACACCGAGGACTTCATAATAATCTCTTTTTTCTGCCATCTTACCCAGCCCTGTATTTTTAATTGCCTACAATCACCATAGGGTGTACTATTACCTTATCGTTGAGGTAGTAGCCCTTTTTGACACATTCGATGATCTTACCTTTTTGTTCGGGTGTTGGAGCGACGGTCATAGCCACGGCTTCGTATTTTTCAGAGTCAAAGTCTTCTCCTACTGTGGGGATTTCTTTTACTCCATGGTTGCCCATTGTTGTTTCAAACTTGGTGCGAATGAGCTTAACCCCTTCTTTGACACCATCCATATCCGTAGCACTGTCGATATTGTCGATAGCAAGGTCAAGGTCATCCCAGATGTCGAGAAAGCTCTTGATGACTCTCTCTCCTCCGGACTTGATCAAGTCCGACTTTTCCTTGAGGGTGCGCTTTCTGAAGTTGTCGTATTCGGCCATGAGACGGAGGTATGAGTCTTTGAGTTCATCGTACTGCTGTTGCAGAGACGTCATTTCGTCAGTCTCTCCTGCCTCTTTGTCTGTTTCCTCTGTATCAGCAGAGCACTCAGGGCTTTCCTTTTCCAATTCTTCCTGGTTCTCTGCGAACTCCTTATGCTCATTCTCGTTAGTGTTTGCTTTCATCTCTATATTATATAATATGTTGTAATACAAAAAGATAATACACCGATACAGTTTGTTTTTGTACCGGCATTCAGACTCATCGTCACTATATTGTATGCAAATAGTCTGCCAAAGGTGACAATCTCACTAGGGATGCCACCTTTGGCAGACTATATCAATCGATCAACTTCCGTACGTCTTAGTGGGAAGGTTTTGGAGAAGCGGGAGTCCTTCCTGCCTCGAGGATCGGAAGGTTGGTCTCCGTAGGGATGTAGATGACCGTTTTGTCATTGAGATTACCCTGCTGGCGCACCCAAAGGTATTGGATATAAGTCGGTGTGAGGCTGCCGTTTTCGATGCGGATAGCTTCAGCTGCTCCCTTGGCACGTTCGATTTCTGCCTGAGCATTGAGTTTTTCCGCCTCAAGGTTGGCTTTAGCCTCCTCGATCTTTATTTTTCTGGTCTGTTCGGCTTGCATGAGTTCGGCACGACCGTTCATCTCAGCTCTCCACACGTTGTAGACGGGCAGCCCGAACATGAGGACGAGGATCGCCCCTATAGCCAACAACACAAGTACAATTACTCCTTTTGCTCCGATAGTAGAATTTTGACTCATTTTTATCTGTGCTTTTTTATTTTGTTATAAGTGATGATTTCTTAACTGTGGTACTCTATGCTCCTTACCTCTCTGTAAGACTCGATCAAGTCATTGGTTTTAGGGTCAATGCGGAAGATAGAGAATGTCACGATATTTCCCTCTGCGTCATACTCATAAGTTGTGCGTTCGTACGCAATGCCATCTTCTCTGTACCACTCGCTCACTGTTTTCATCCCCTTGTCGTCGTATAGGGTCTTCTGAGACTTTACTCCATCGACTATAGCGATGGCTTCTGCTCTTTTGCCCTCACTGTTGTAAGTGTATTCAAAGACGGTCACGACAGGTTGTGCGTCAGGTTTGTGAAGGATCTCTTTAGCTATGTCTCCGTTGTCGTTGTACTCGATGTCTTTGGTATAGATATCATCCACAAGCGACATCTTGTCTATCTGTATGGGACGCTTTTGGTCGTCAAACTTTGCTCTGATGTGGGTTGTGACGTCTCCTGCGGTATTGAGTTCTTCACCATAGGGTGCTGAGTATACCTTTTTCTCTACAAAGCAATCGTTCTTGTCATAACCATAGTGGATCACAGTCTGTATTGTCGCCTCTACTTTCGGCATCGAAGAGTAAGAGATGATAGAGTCTTTGTCGTTGTACTCCATGGTGCGTACCTCAACCAATGTAGAGTCCCCACGGTACACCTTGTACAAGTCTATGCGAGTACAGTTTCCTCTCTTGTCATAAGAGTGGAAGGCATGCATCTTGATGTCTCTGTACAGTTCCACGATCTCAGATACTTTACCATTCTCTCCATAGTTGCAAGTCTTATTGACATTGCCCAAGCCGATGGAAGACATCAAGCGTCCGCTTTCATCAAACCGGATGTTGCTGGTCTTGCTTAGAGCCAATCCCTCACCGGCACGTTTGTCGGGAGTGTATTCTTCGATTTTGACGGTCTTCACTTTGCCGTGGTAGCCCATCTTTTCGACATCATTGGTTCGGTTCCCTTTCGATTGGGATGTCTGCTGTGTCTGACATGCAGAGAGCACCATCCCTATTATCAAGGAGCAAAAAAATACTGTTTTTTTCATACCATATAGTTTCATTAGTTATCAATTATATCATTGTTCAGTCTTTACATCATCATCGTAGTACTCGATCCGGATATCCCAAAATGCATCACATTTCCTATCCTGCCAGTCCCATGGGCCATGGTAGACCTTTATACTGCTCATGTTGTTGTAGTCATCATACTCATACAGGCAAAGCTCGTTAAGTATGCCGCCCTCGTCATAGTATCTGCGTTCGCTCAATAGCCCATGTTCGTTATAAGTCAGCTGCTGTACCAGGATTCCATCCTTGTGTATACTTTTGGAAGCTCTTTTCCCTTCGGGGCTGTATGTGTATTCTTCTATCGTTTCATGTGTCTCTGCCGGAGTTACCTCCAGCTTTTTGTACTCTATGATCTTGCTTTTGTTGTCCAGCTTGTAGGTCATAGAGACAGACTCCGCACCTCCCTTATTTTCCTTTTCTTCTATCAAATGTCCCGCTTCATCATAGATGTATCGGTGCAGGACAGATGGACTTCTCTGCGGATCGGGGATTTCATTCAGTGCCAACTCATACTTTTTAGTCGAAGAACAATGTCCCATCGCGTCGTACTCGTAGCACTCATGCATTTTGGTGGAGTTGCCCTCATGCCTGATCTCCTTCGTCACCAGCAAGTTTTTGTCATCATGGGTCATCTCTGTGACCGTTACGCGCAAAGTATCCGCTACGACGATCTTGAAGTCTGTCATCCTGACACAATTGCCACACCCATCATAGTTATATGCCGTGAGGATCGTGTCTTTGAGGTCTTCGGTCACTTTGCACATGATGAGAGCTCCTCTCTCATCTCCGATGTATGAGTATTCTTGGGAATAGCCCTCGTCTTCATCATTCTTATATCTCATGAGCATCCGACCTTCTTTGTCAAACTCGTACGAATACCCTCCTCTATGTACGTAGCTGCCCATGACCTTTTGGTACTCTCCGGCGACGTAGCTTTTTATCTTACCGTGGTAGCCCAGTCTTTTTGCATCATTGGTCTTCTTGACCACGAAGACGACATCACGTTTGGGTGTCCCACACCCGCATATGAGGATTCCCAGCAGTAGTCCGGCCAATCCCAATACTCTATTCATTGCTTAAATCTCTATTTATGCCAAAATAAGGAAGAGCCTTTGTGCACCCACCTCCGTTAAAGTGCCTAATAAACCTATTAATGTGTAGGAAAGTCCCTACGCCCAATTTGTTAGCACAAAAGTAAGGAGAACTTGACAAAACCACAAACAATATTTTTTCAATGTTATAAATTACCACCCCGACGGCGTCCTCTACAAGGGTTATGACGGGAATGGAGAATTAGCTTCCAAAGCTGTTGTGACCGACATGCCGGGGCTTGATCCTACGATTGCTTTCACTGCCGATGCCTCAGGAGAGTTCAGGAGCCCGATAGAAATGCTGCCATTCAGAGAGAATCCGGCTTTTAGTGCTCCTTTTGTAAAGTTCTCCTGACATCTCATGGGAGACTATCCCGGATTATCTCCAGTACAAAGTGCGTCCGAGGTTTGGGAATTATGGCGTTGGTTATCGCATCTCAGACCCTGCCAATCCCAACTCTTTTGTCTTGGCTGCTCAAGGACATAAGATTACCGTTTATTTGAATGTGGATCAAGAGTATGGGTTCTATGCCATCCAAAGGTCTGTGGTAGATTCCGATCTCGTCTTGGATAAGAGTCTCCTTTGAGATGGGCAACGCAACTACTATGCCTTTGACTTTGATATGGGCAAGCACATTGGTATCATCAGGCTCCGATCATCCTTGAAGTCCCACCGGCACAAAACTTACCCAAGATCAAGAGTCTCACGCTTCATAAAAAGAAAACATATCCTGACGGTACGATAGGTTTTTGAACGCATCACAGGAGAACTCGATACAAGCACTATCAAGGCTGATGCACTCTTCCCACAGACAAAGAGGATGGTCACTGTGAAGCCCGAACACACAACAATTTTGTATCCCCCATATACCGTCGAGGAGGCAAAGGCAAAAACCGAGTTTTTTGTTGTGGCAAGTATCGGTGATAATAAGTACGCAGACTCATCCGAAAGACATCCGACTCTCGGCAATCCTACGTTTGAGCTCAAGGATGTGAAACTTGGTTCAAAGCTCACCGTGACATTCTTGTGGTATCCTACCTCGGGTCAGAGTGGTCCATTGTCTTGGAATGGCTTGGACAATATTCATCGTGAGTTGGTAGAAGATCCTGCCGACTCAGGTCAGTACAAACTCAAGCTGAATCCGGCATACGATGGCAAAGTAACACCTGTGAAAGTAACATATAGTGAGGATTGATAAGGTATGAAAAAGATAATATTATATACGGTCGCTTCTCTACTTTTGCTCATGGGTCAACTCTCTGCACAGTGTCGGACTAAGGGAGCATGGGAGTTTTCTATCGGGTCCAATGCCCTCGGCCTATCTCGTCTCAAGATCCTTGACGCATCCAAGCCGGATCATCACTATTTGATCTCCGCAGACAGGAAAGAAGTGTTGTTTGGTGTAGACATGTCTATCGGTCGAGAAATCGGGACACACCGAGCTGTAGTGCTGAGTCAGTCTTTGAGTGAAGCCTCTGAGTGGGTAGCTCTCACCAATATCGGAGCTCAGTACAGATTCGGCACCTATTTTCGTAGATATGCACCCATAGATCCGTATTTGACTGTCGGGGTCGGATATATGTACAATGGATTTGCGAAACCTCTCGAAAAGATTACGATAGAGGGCAAAGATATTGACTACGAGATATCCAACCAAAGCGACAAAAAGTACCTCGTGCCTATTTATGCCGGAGGTGGTCTCAATACGTGGCTCAATGACAGATGGGGTCTCAATCTCGAAGGTGGATATCAAGGGCTCCAACACATGAATGTCCACGGCCTTTGGTATCTCCGCGCAGGTGTCAAGATGCGTATAGGCGGAACGCAAATACCCTCGGATGAGCTGTTGCCCTTGTAAGTGACAATATCACCCTTCGTTGTGTCATACCTCAGAAGAGGAGGTTGGTTGCCTTCCCTATAAACACTCGGCGCAGTGCTTCATTTCAACTAAAACTCTTACATTTGTAACGCCTTAGGTATGACTACCGTGTGCCTCGGCGGACAACTAACCCTACTAATCAACAATATAGGCGAAGAGACCTTCCCCATACAAACGTGACAAAGAAACTCCCCCCACTTTATCCTGCGACTTTTTCACCCTTTCAGAGCTTTACACGCAAGGAGTGGAGCCTGCTTGATGATCATCCGGATTTCCCGTTCAAGGATATCAACCTGAAAAATCTTCAAGGGCTCAACGAACCCCTCACCTTTGACGAGATACAGGATGTGTATCTCCCTCTTTGCCGTCTTTTGCAGATACACATCACACATCATAGACGTCTGCATGGAGAGTACGATACCTTTTTTCATCGACGTGGAGTCAAGATCCCTTATGTCATAGGTATCGCAGGGAGTGTTGCGGTAGGCAAGAGTACCACGGCAAGGGTATTGCGCAAACTACTGTCCATGAACCCCGCCACCCCTCACGTGGATCTCATCACCACGGACGGCTACCTCTATCCCAACGCAGAACTCGATGCTCGTGGCATCCTCAATCGCAAGGGCTTTCCGGAGAGCTATGATGCTGTGCGCTTGTTGAGCTTCCTTTCCGCTGTCAAGAGTGGTCGTCGTGAGCTCGAGTCTCCGATATACTCTCACTTGTATTATGATGTGATCCCCGATGAGGTTCAGATCGTGGACAACCCCGACATCCTTATTGTGGAAGGGATCAATGTCTTGCAGGTGCAGACGACACCGGGAAAGGCTAAGCGTCAGGTCTTTGTCTCCGACTTCTTCGACTTCAGTATCTATGTGGATGCGGATATTTCCGACATCCGTGAGTGGTACATAGCGAGGTTCTTGAAGTTGCAACGTACGGCATTCCAAGATCCGGACTCATTCTTTACGAGGTATGCCAATTTGTCGGAGGAAGAGGCTAAAGCGATGGCGAATAGTATTTGGGAGGAGATCAATCTCGTCAATCTTGAGCAGAACATACAGCCTACGCGTTTTCGTTCCGATCTCATCCTCGAGAAAGGGCACAATCACTCCGTGCGTGGAGTCCGGGTGCGTAAGGTCTGAAAAAAGGTTGTCTAATTTGATGCAGCACGTTGTCTAACTTCATTTGTCAAGTTAGACAACCTTTTTTCGCCATGTCACAGCCAC
Source organism: Porphyromonas sp. (assembly GCF_030529325.1). GTDB lineage: Bacteria > Bacteroidota > Bacteroidia > Bacteroidales > Porphyromonadaceae > Porphyromonas_A. Next base: position 46,705 of record NZ_JAUMXC010000011.1, read on the forward strand.
CAAATACCGCAAATGAGGTAAAAAAGCTCCATTATTTCTTTTTATTCTGTCAAATAAGCCTCCTATATAAAGAAATAAGGGTATATTTAAAAACAGACAGTCTGAGGAAAAAGATTGTTGTTGTCAATTTTAGAAAATCGTATTGTTGAATTATGGGATCGTTCGTGAACTGATCACTTCGATTTACCTACCCCTGTCTTAGGAGTATCAGGCAATTTGGGGAGATAATGTTTTCGATAGATCCTTCACCGATAAATCGCAACAAAGATGAAACGCTTCTTAGTTTTTTTCCTGCTTTTGGCGCTGGCATCATGCGCATCAATACCAAAAGAAACCGTGACCCTATCGAAAATGGTAGGAAATGATCTGCAAGCTCTGCACGACTCTCACCGCAACACCATCAAGATGTATTACTCCAAGATAGAGGAAAACATAAATACCTTTATAGAAGATGTCTATGCGCCCTATATCATTCACTATGTCTTGAAAATAGAGCTGGACAAGTATAAAGAGGGAGAGGAGTCCCTATATGGAGCTATAGTAAATGCCGGAAAATCGGACGAAAAAGAGGTAACCGAAGAGGCTCTGAACGTCATGCTCGAGTTTACAGAAGCGGCCAACGAACAGATAGCGGCCAAAAAGAAAGAACTCCTCACGCCCATATTGAGACAGGAAAAGGAAGTCTTGGCGACGATAGATCGTTCTTACAGAAATGCCATCTATGCCAATGCAACTCTCACAGCCTACCTTGAGTCCAACAGAGCACTGAAAGAGACCCAGAGCAAAGCCCTTTCCGTCGTAGGACTCGAAGGACTGGACAATACTGTCACGAATAGGCTGATCGAACTTTCCGATTTTATCGACTTGGCAATCAAAAAAGGCAATGAGATAGACATCAAAAGTGACAAGGCTCAAAAGCAGATCGAAGAGATAGTAAACAAGATGAAGGAACTGACAAATAAAATAAAGAAATGAACCGATTCAAAAATTCATTTAGCGAAGCAGACCTCGCGTTCAGTCGTCAGAGCTCAAGAGCGTTGAGACAACTGAAAGGCTTATCAGCAGCCGAACTCGCCCAAATCCTGCCCAAAACGACCGATGAAGAGGTCTATAAAAAGCTGATAGAGGTAGTAGAGGAGGCAGCGAGAAAAAACATAAAACAGGCCGAACTGATCACCAAAATCAAGGACCTCGGAGACCTCGCAATCAAACTCGCACAAAAAGTCCCCGCCCTCGCCTGCTTGTTCTGAAAAGAACACACTGAGAGGAATATTTTATCTTCTGACTAATAGTGGTATAATATCCTTTTTTACTCAATCCTACAGAAAACTTAAAAACGGAGTAGTGCAGTCATTAGATTGCACTGCTCCGTTTTAGATATTCGGATGCGACCTTATTCCACTGTTATATGGTCTATAAAGACATCATAATTAGCCTCCTTACCATACCTGATTGAAAAGAAAGAACCTGATTTCGCAATATTAGTCGCTATATCCCCAATATTTAGAGTCACTTTAACCCACTGGTTATTTGTGTCAATAGCTCCCGCATAAGAGGCAGATCCAGAAGAGGTCAACTCTTTGTCGGAAGAAATCGCTCCTAAATTAAAAGATTTATATTTAGCCCCCCCTTCTAAATAAAGAAAGATAGAGAAAGACTTACTTGAGTGTCCCTTCATGAAGAAGGTTATTCTTCTTTTACCCTCAAAAGACTTGTCTGTATGAGTAGCAGTAAAGAGTGCTTCATTATTAGTTGTTTTATCTGTATTGATTTGGAGGGCTTTCTGTCCCATCTTTCCACCATCCATAATTTTCCCAAAAGGCTTTAGTGGGTGTTTGGGATCCAATGAGGCATTGAACACCTCTTCATCCTCAAAGTCTGATCCTGCGAAAAGAAGTTCAGCATTACCCGGAGTTGGAGCAGGAGTAGAGTCGCCACCACCTTGATCACCTGAATCTCCACCTCCTTGGTCACCTGAGTCACCGTTGCCGGAACCACCATTATCCGGGTCTGTAGGAGAAGAACCACCGCTTTGATCTTCTTTAGGTTTTAGTGTACCACCTTCGATATTTTCTTCGGTCCAGTCTGTGATTGTTGAGCCAAAGATGGTTTTGATCTCAGCTTCTTCCCCAACAGCCAAAGTATAGCCATACTTCTTACCTTTTTCAAGGGTACGGACTTCCGACTGCCATGTGTATTCCTTGCCTCCAAGAGTGACAGAGAGTGTTCCCTCTTCGATCTTTGTTCCAGGTAGAAGAACCATAGATATCATCACTTGAGTGTCACTTACCTTTTGGACGTTAAGGATCATCTTCTCTTTGGTCTCTCCAAGAGTTAGCAGCCCATTCGAAAGATTAAAGTCTGCGGCAGTCACCAAACCTTCGAAACTTGCAGAAGGTTCTTCAAAACTGACCACAGCACCAGGCATTGCAGAAAGTTTCAAAGTGACAAAAGACAACTCATGATTGAAGATCAAGTTCACGTTAGGATTAGCCTTTGTGTACGACTTAGCACTATTGCTGTAAATGAGATCCAACGCTGCCGGATTTGACTGATCTTTTACATTGATCTTATAGATGCCGTTAGCAAGACCCTCTTGGTAAGGGTAGTAAGCCACAAAGTCAAGGGCGCTACCGTCCTTTGGGAAGATGATAGGGCTACCTGCTTCCGTGAACACACCATCGGTATTTGAAGTGTATTTCACATTGGCGTAATTATTGTAGATATCTGTTGTGAGGTTGGTCTTTCCGGTATTCAAAGCGTAGATACCCAAAGCATCACCGGTGTTCCACTTGTTGTTTTCTACACGAAGATCATTGATCTTTGATGCAAAATGAACCTTTGTGTCAGGTAAAGTCGGCTCTTCCCCATGCTGCTTTTTGTCGCAAGCAGTCAACGCCATCGCCCCCATCAGGACCCAAGCGAGAATTTTAATTTTGTTCATAAGTCTTAGGTTTTATGTAAGTTAATTGATTAGTTTGCTTTTACTCTGAGCCAAGCGTCCAAGTCTTTACGCCTTTTGGCTTCCGGATCCGATACCGAAGGGAAGAGTGTAAATCCTGTTACCCTTTCGAGCTCTTCTATCGTCACGGTGGATTTCAAATAGAGATTACCTGTCGATGGTGTATTTTTTATCTTGAATGCTATACATGCAGGAGCTCCGTTCTTGGGCTTCTTCATCAGCGCCTTATAGAAGTAGTCAGGCACAGCAGAGCGCTTCCTATCCTTATCGAGCGTATAGGTCTTGGTTTCCTTTTCAAAAGTAACACCCGTAACGATGTAGACTGTATCTCCATAAGACTGTACCCATGAGCGGACAGCCTCCTCAAGCAATCGCCATGACTGTCTGTTGAATGTCCCGGACTGAGGTGCCATGTTGGTAAAATAAAACGTCATAGCATTCTCTGTATAGCTTTTCGTCCTGTCTCCGCTGGGCATCAAGTGGCCACGGTCAAGTTCACCGACACCTTCGGCAGCTTCGTAAGACCTCTTCAGATTGGGTTGCAGTTCAGGATCGATTGCCGGATCATACTGCCATGCATTTGTCCTGTCCTGTTTCCCCATATGAGTCGGATGTAGAGGATGAGCCACCCAATAAGGCACTCTCAACACCTTGTCGTACAACACCATGAAGTTGCGAGGACCGAAGTTATCGGCACGTACCATCCACTTTTTGTTCATGAAGTGAAGCACCTTGATACTGTTGGGAGCTGCACCACCTGCGGTATAGACCGGCACTTCTTCGTACTCACTTCGTTGGGTGGTAATAATCTGTCCTCCCTCTATCTTGAGGTTGAATCGATAACTGATCCCTGCACGAAGTTCTCTGTCAAGGATCCACTCATAAACCTTTCCTCCCACCATGATGTCGGCTTTGGTACCGCTCTCTGATGTAGGAAAGAGGATGATGGTGACATCAACACCGTTCTCCACAGAGGTCACACGAGCCTCGATGTCGGCAGTCTTGGTTTTATCGAGAGATAGGGCTCCACTTTTGATGTTAAAAGAAGCTGCACTCACGATACCTTTGAACACTGCAGAAGCATAAGGTATCGTTGCTCCCTCTTGGGTAGGAGATATATGCAGGATGACCTTGGAGAGCTGACGCTTGAAGACAAGTGTATTCTCGGCAGGAGTGGCTTTGGCGACATTCCGAAGATTGTCGCTATACATGAAATCCTCTTGTTTGGTGAGATCAAGGGGAACATCAAGGCCCGTAAACTCCCTATACGGATAATAGGCAAAGAAGTCAAACTTCCGATCTCCCTCGGGATACTCGATGCGCCTCCCGACAGGCGAAAAATAACCGTTGCCACCCGTCACAAACTCACGATTGCGGATATCCGCAGCCGTTGTCTCTGTGCCGGCATCGTAGCCAAAGATACCTATCCGATCGTCTATATCGAATGCAGCGCCCGTAGCTCTGAGGATATCATCACCGTCTACCGAAGATCCGAAAGAAATGTAGGAGGGGAGTTGTGTCACGCCCTGATCGAAGGACTCCTTACAGCCCGACAAAAGGACTGCGAACACCAATAGAAGAGAGCTTAGTCTCTGAGGGGTCATCAAACTTTTTCGCATTGCTTAATCCTCTGATGTACACTCCCTTTCAGAAGTGATTTTAGTATGATTTTAAATTAGATTGATTGTTTCTCTGTGGGCGCAAACTTAGATAAAAGTTTTTATATACTCAAAGAAAACAATTTACCTTAACAATTCTAAACAGATGCGCCGAAAACAAAAAAATAGCGCAGCCCCCGGTATGATACCGAGGGCTGCGCCTTGTGATAGTGACCACGACAGGATTCAAACCTGTAACCTTCTGATCCGTAGTCAGATGCTCTATTCAGTT